>JACCWD010000133.1 GCA_013697825.1 Rubrobacter sp. | reverse complement strand
GCGCGGCTTTCGGCTGCATTGGTCAAAGTGGCGTCGAAGACGGCAGGCCGATGCGCGCCGCTGTCACTACAGACGCCGGATGGAACGCGATGCCCCGAGCGACGAAGTGCGGTTGTAGAATTAAGCGCGGCGGCGTAAGCTCGCTTCGCTCGCCGTTCTCGGTTCTTAGTTTTTAGCTGAGAACCGAGAACTAAAAACTGAGAACTAAAACAATCAGTCGCGGCGGGCGAGGGAGGCGAACTTCGTGTATTGCTCGAGCCACGCAAGCTGCGTTTTGCCCGTCGGGCCGTTGCGGTGCTTGCCGACTATGACCTCGGCGATGCCCTTGTCGTCTGAGTCAGGATTATAATATTCGTCTCGATACAAGAACATTACCATGTCTGCATCCTGCTCAATGGCTCCCGAATTGTGGCTGACGATACCGTCTGCGAGCCACGAAGCCGGGCCGGGGACGGTGAGATCGAAGACCTCTTCCTCGCCGGATGGAACGACTTCGACGACTTTGTCCCAGAAAAGGTCGCTGGTTGCGAGCGAGCGCAAAGAATCGTCGTCGAGGAGATCGGCGCATTCGGTCATGAGGGTTCGCGAGGGCGCGAAGCGGAATCGGGCGGAGCCGTTGTATGAGGTTCCCCTCGCGGCGGACATCGCCCGGTGCGAGACTCCGTGCGCGACCATGCTCTCCTTCACCTTCCCGAAGAATTCAACGGGGAGGGTGTCCACGTTCGTGACCGCGAGCTTGCCTTCGAGAGACTTCGATACCCGCCTCGCAGCCGCCGTTTGCCGGACTCCGAAAGTCCCGACGACATCGAGGAATCGTTTTTGATTCCCCATCCCAGAGACGATCGCATTGAACATCGGGCGATGCGCTCCTTGCGGGACTTCGCGAATGCGGGCGACTATGCCGAGGCGGAGGAGCAAAGCTGAGACATCTTCGGCGAGGCTCCGGCTGTTCGTGGAAAAGCAGATTGTCGAGGAGCCTCGCATGCCCGGCTTGCGGGCGAAGATCGTCCCGTCCGTCGCCCAAAGGTGCCTGAGAAGCACGGCGATCTGCCGATTGCCGAGGCCGAAAGCGGCGTCCTGGATGCGCTTCTCGAAGGATCTTTGGTCGAAGACGCCGAGTTCGCGCAGCCAGAGATTCACTCCGGCGGGATGCCAGCGGTTTCCGTTGCCGCTGAGTACGAGTTGATGCCAGTTTCCCCGTCCGAGATGGCGATTCGCCCTGACACCGAACTCCGCTTCGGCGGCCTCGGTCACGATGCGACTGTTCTCTTCGCACGAAGTCGTGTACCGGAGCGGCTGCCCCTTCAAATAGCTTCCGTCCCTGATCAAATGCCCGAGCAAAGCAACCCGCGCATCCGGCCATTCCACCGCCCCCTCCGGCTCCGGAAGGCTTCGAGCGGTCGCGATGCGATCCCCTTCGCGCAAAGAGCCGACGCGCATCCACCCATCCTCCCCGAAGAGCCGATGCTTCGCCGTCGCCCGTATCTCACGCCCGCTCGCGAGCCTCACAGTGAAGACCGGACGCTTCCCGACGCGCCATACTTTCTCGCTCTCAGCCTCGACGATGCGCCCGCCCGGCGACATCGAAAGCACCCTCGGAGTTTGGCCAACGAGTTCCCGCACCGGAACCCGCCGACCATCGGCGAGCATCACGAGCGTATCTCCCGCGACGCAGTCGCGAAGATCCGAGAGCATCGGTCGCTTGTCGTGGCGGGCCTCGACGGCTCGCGACAACTGCGCGATGGCGAGTACCGGAACGTCGAGGTCGCGGGCGAGGACTTTGAGGCCGCGCGATATCTCGGCGATTTCCTGCTGGCGGCTCTCGATCCTCCCTTGCCCGACCATGAGCTGCAAATAATCCACGACGACGAGCGAGAGCGGGGTCTCACCTCGCGCTTTTAGCTGACTGGAAAGGCGCCGCGTCTTCGCCCGCATCTCCATGAGCGAGACCCCGGCGGTGTCGTCGATCCATATGGGAGCTTCGGAAACCTGCGCGACCCCGCGCAGGAGCTTCGGCCAATCCTCCGCCTTCACGTTTCCGCTCCGGAGGGCTTGCGTGGGGATGCGCGTCGTCTGACTTATGAGACGCTGGACGAGCTGCTCCTTGCTCATCTCCAAAGAGAAGATCGCGACCGGAGCTTTCTTCTCTCCGGCAGCGTGCCAGATGGCGTTGAGCGCGAAGGCGGTATTGTGGACGCACACGTCGTTGGCGACGAAGTTGTGGGTTTCGGGGATGGTGAGATCGTAGACTTGTTTCAGCCCGAGTGGCTCGATGCTCACTATTTGATCCCAATAAACGTCGCTCTCGGCCATTTCTCGGAGCTTTCGGTCATCGAGGGCGTCGGCAAAGGCGGACATACGGTCGCGGGAGATCATGCGTCTTCCGACGTGGAAGTTGTGTCCCGCGCCATGCCCCATTCGCCTCGCAAGGGAGGCCCATGACTCGTCTCCGAGGGACTCTCCGACGGCGTCCCACGCTCCGGCGGGGACGAGATCCCGATTCGAGTGGGGCTTTCTCTCCGCGAGGGCGGCCACGACCGCCTCGACCGCATCCTCCTTGCCGAAAACACCGATCTCCTCGACGAAAGCGAGGATCGAATCCCGGCCCGTGATGTCGATCTGATACGCGACTCGCCGCCCGTCGCCGTATTTCACCGACCGCTCTTTGAGCGCGGCGACGACGCCGAAACGAAGAAGAAGATGCTGAATTTGCCGGGCGAGCCTCTCACTAACGGAACAAAACCCGATCTGAGCCTGCCCGCTCGCGAGAACCGTCGCCCACCCATCCGTCGCAAAGAGCCGATTGAGGAAAAGCGAAACTTCTTCCTTCGGAGCTTGGAAAATAGCTCGCGGAACGAACTTCCCTTTCGCCCCAACGCCCCACACGCCAAGCCCGTCGAGCCACTCGGCGAAAGAGTTCCGCTGATTCTTCCGGGCGGAGTGGAGGTTTCCGAACTCCACCTCGACTCCGTTTTCGGCGAGGGCTTCCGAAAGCCGCGAGAAAACCTCGTCGTCCGGAACGGTCACGCCGCGCCTCCAGTGGGATATTGAGCCGGGCGAAACCCCGAGTTTGTCGGCGAGGCGGGCCGCCGAATACGGCAATCCACCGATGGCTTCATCCAAAGTGCGGGCGAAGTTCCGGCGGCGTTCGCTTGTGAGGTTCCCGTCCGAGACGACGCGGAGGGTCGGCGTTCTCGTTCCGTTCGAGTCGCACTCCCGCACTCCGAGGCCACCGAATTTCTTCACGGCTTCGCGGAAGTCCTCCCGGATAACGGCGCTCCCGTTCGTGAAGCGAGGAGTCGCTCCGAGCATGCACCCGTCCCCGATCATGTACGCGAGGAGGCGAATCCGGTGTCCCCCCATCGCTTCATTCCCGAATACGGGCATCCGGCGCGGGGCGGCGATCCGCTCCCCGACCGGTATCTCGCCGAGCTTCCTCCACCCGTCGAAGGTGAGGAAAGGATGCGTGATGGTCGTCTCGATCTTCCGCCCGAGCCGCGTCCTCACCCGGAACACCGGCTTCATCCCATCGTCCACGAACGCGCTCGGACTCGTCCACGAAAACCGAAGATCCCCGCCGAGCGTCATCATCCGCCCGCGCCGCTCGTTGAAAATCTCCTCGATGGTCGAAATGCTCCCGTCGTCGAGGACGATCTCCGAGTCGGCGGCGAGGCACTTCCCCATCGCCGGTCTCGCGGCGAGGACGACGAGGTCGCTCTTGTGGAATCCCGTCGTGAGTCGGTCGAGATCCTCGAATCCCGTCTCGACGCCCGTGACTTCGCCGTCCGCCTCGTACAGATTCTGGATCATCTCCAAAGCCCCCGGCGCAAGCTCCGATACCGGGGCGAGATGGTCTTTCAAAGAACGGTTCGAGATGTTGTAAATAAGCTGCTCGGCGGAGTCGAGGGCGTCGCCGACGTTGTCCGGCTCGCGGAAGGCGTCCTCGGTGATGCGGCTCCCCGCGTCGATCACCGAGCGGAGGAGGGCTTTCCCGCGCACTATCTCCGCGTACCGGGAGGCGTTCGAGGCGGTCGGGACGCTCTCGACTATATCGAAGATGTACCTCCGGCCCCCGACTTTCTCGAACTCGCCGACGTTGTTCAAGTCGCTCGTGAGCGTGATTTGGTCTATGCGCTCCCCTCGCGCATACAGCCGCATCATCGAGCCGTAAATGACCCGGTGCGTCTCGGAGTAAAAGTCCTCGGCGGCGAGCTGCTCGGCGACCGAAGCGACCGCCGTCTCCGAGACGAGCATCGCGCCGATGACGGCCCGCTCCGCGTCCGGGTCATGCGGCGGCACTCGGGCCGCGTCGCCGCCCGCCGGAACTCCCCGAATGTTCCCCCGCCTCTCCACTAGACCCCCAAGAATGAACCAAAAAGAACCCCGTTACAAGACGAGGTTCTTCATCCTTTGGTTCAGGTTCCGCCTGATTCTATGGTTCAGGTTTACAGCTTCGGGACGACGATGACCTTCACGTTGGCGTGGACTTCGCCGTGGACGTGGATCGGGACTTGGTGCGTCCCGAGCGATTTTATCGGCTCTTCGAGGCGGATACGCCGTCTGTCGAGGTGGACGCCTCGGGCGTTCCTGATGGCGTCGGCGATATTCGGGGCGGTCACGGAGCCGAAGAGGCGTTCGTCCTCTCCGGTGCGGGCCTCGATGGTGATGACGCTCTTGTTGAGGGTGGCGGCGATCTCCTCGGCGCGTTCGGCGAGGCGGCGTTCGCGCTCCTCGGACTCCTCCATTTCGCGCCGGGCCTCTTCGAGCTTCGCGGGGGTCGCGACCTCGGCGAGGCCGCGCGGGGTGAGGAAATTGCGGACGTAGCCCCGGCTCACGTCAACGATGTCGCCGCGGCGACCGATCTTCTCAACGTCCTCGGTGAGGATTACCTGCATTCTTGTCCTCCTTTAGCTTCCGGTGACGTATGGAAGAAGGGCCATCTCGCGGGCGCGCTTTATCGCGAGGGCGACCTCGCGCTGCTGGTGGGGCGTGAGTCCCGTAACGCGGCGGGCGCGGATCTTGCCCCGGTCCGACGTGTACCGGCGGAGCATGTTGTAGTCCTTGTAATCCACGTAGCCAAGCTCGACCTTCGGCTTCTTCTTCATCGGGCGCTCGCGCTTGTTTCCGCTCGGCGCGCCGCCGCTTCTCTTTCGTCCCATTATTTTTCAGTCCTTTCTTTATTTACTCGGAGACTCGCGCCGGCTCGTCGGCCTCGTAAGAGACCGTCTCCTCGGTCGTCTCGGCGGACGGCTCCTCGGCTGGCTCCTCGATCGGCTCCGGCTCCGGCGGGGCTTCGTTCGCCCCAGAATAATCATCGGGGAGCTTCACGATCATGTGCCGAAGCACGTCGTCGGAGACGCGGAGGATGCGCTTGAGTTCCACGAGAGTGCGCTCCCCGGCGGTGAACTCCATCACCACGTAGAAAGCGTCGGCCCGGTGGTCTATCTCGTAGGCGAGGCGCCTCTTTCCCCAGAAATTCGGCTCGCGGGCCTCGCCGCCGGTGCGATTGATAACCGTCTGAAAACGCGACACCGTGTTCTCGACCTGCTCGTCGTCGAGCTCGGGGATCACGATCAGCATCACTTCGTAAACGTCTATGATTGCCTCCTTCGGTCTGGAATCGGCTTCTCTCATGTGAGGGAAGCAGGGGCTTATGGAATTAGCCGGGCTAGTCTACCAGCGCGAACATGGCGTTACAAACACGCGATACACTCCCCCCATGGACTTCGTCTTTGAAAGCATGTCGGACAAAGAGGCGCGGAAAATCGCCGCGTGGAAATACGAGCCGCCATACGCTTTCTACGACATGGCGAAAGACCCGGAGGACCTCGAAGAACTCCTCGCACCGGATAAGCGGAAGGATTATTTCTCCGCGACCTCCGACGGCGTCCTCGTCGGATACTTTTGCTTCGGTCGCGACGCCCGTGTTTCGGGCGGGGATTATTCCGGGGAGGCGGTGGACGTCGGGCTTGGGATGAGGCCGGATCTCACCGGGAAAGGACTCGGCCTCTCGTTCCTCGAAAGCGGCCTCGGGTTCGCGAGGGAGCGGTTTTCTCCGACCCGCTTCCGATTATCCGTGGCGGCCGTTCAACGAGCGGGCGATCAAAGTCTACGAGCGGGCGGGCTTCGAGAAGTCCGGGAAGTTCATCCAAAGGACGAACGGCGGGGAACATCCCTTCGTCCTCATGACGCGCCCGGCGTAGTCCGTCGCGAGGCTCCGCGAAGTCCCGCTTCTCCACTCGGATTAAAGGTTCGGCTTCACTGTGCCGAAAACCGTCTCTCAGGAGAGTGCTCAAAGATGGCGAGGAGCTATATCGTCATGGCTAAAGAGGCGGGCTGTGGTTTCGAAGACGAATAAGGGCGGGGAGAAGGTGTTCAAGCTCCGGACGCGCCTCGACGAGTTCTCGGGCGGGGATCCCGCCGACAGCCCGAGGGCGCAAAGCAAGCAGCTCCGCCAGTTTTTGAGGTGGTTCATACCGTTGGTTTTGGGCTTCGGGGTTATCGAAGGCGTCGCTTTCCTGCTTTTCCGGGAGACGAGCATCGGCATATTGTCGGCGATATTGGTCGGCCTCGGATGCTTGATGGTCGTGGCCTGGGCGCAAGTAAAGCGCGAAAAGTATCGGCAAGCGGTCACTTTGATCTGCGCCTCCTTCCTGATTGCCGCTCTCGTGATAGTCCCTATCCGACCGGAACTCCTCTCCACCCTAACCGTCGCTCCGCTCGTGGTAGTGGCCGTGGCTCTTCCCTACGCAAGCGGACACAGCCTCAAGCTGCTGACCATCGGAGCCTGGCTCACCGCCACGGTCATCGCCGTTCTCGGCGAGACGATCCCTTACTCGACTACGGTGTCCCAATGGCACGAAAGCTCCTTCCGGGTCGCCTCCCTCTCCATGGCGGTCGCCGTCGTGATGCTCCTCCTCTGGCAGTTCAAAACACGCCTCATGGCGACCCTCGCCGAAGCGAGGGAGGCGAAAGAAAAGCTCCACCACGAGGCGACGCACGACCCGCTTACCGGGCTTCCGAACCGGATGCTCTTTATGGACAATCTCGCGCAGGCGATGGAGCATTCTCTCCGGGATAGCTCGCGCAGCTACGCCCTCCTTTTCCTCGACCTCGACCGTTTCAAGAACGTGAACGACTCCCTCGGACACGGCATCGGCGACCTCCTCCTCGTCGGCATCGCGAGGAGGATCAAAGAATGCATGCGCCCGTCCGACACCGTCGCGCGCCTGAGCGGCGACGAGTTCGTCGTCCTCCTCGAAGACCTCTCCACCCACGCGGACGCCGCCTCCGTCGCCGAGAGGATTCAGGGCCGGCTCCAAACCCCGTTCAAAATCTACGGCCACGAATTGTTCACGACCGCGAGCATCGGAGTCGTCGTCAACCCGACCGACTACGAGGAGCCGGAGGAGATCCTCCGCGACGCCGACACCGCGATGTACCGGGCGAAGGACGGCGGCAAGGCCCGCCACGTCGTCTTCGACCGGGCGATGAGGACGCGGGCCGTCTCGCTCCTCCGCCTCGAGACCGACCTCCGCCGGGCCGTCGAGTTCGACGAGTTCGTCGTGTATTTCCAGCCGATCGTGCATCTTCCGAGTGGGAGGATCTCCGGCTTCGAAGCGCTCGTGAGGTGGCAGCATCCCGAGCGGGGCATGATCCCCCCCGCAGACTTCATCCCGCTCGCCGAGGAGACCGGCCTCATAAACCACATCGGCATCTCCGTGCTTCGCGACGCATGCCGACAAATGGCCCGTTGGCGAGGGCGCTTCCCGGATTTCAGGCCGCTCGGCGTGAGCGTGAACCTCTCGGCGGCTCAGCTCATCCGCCCAGACTTCCCGGATCACGTCTCCCGCATCCTCGATGAGACCGGCCTCGCGGGGCGCGACCTCACGCTCGAGATCACCGAAAGCGCCATCATGCGCGACGAGGAGGTCGCCGCCGAAGCCCTCTCGCGCCTCACCGCCCTCGGCGTGAAGCTCCACGTGGACGACTTCGGAACCGGATACTCCTCGCTCGGGAGGCTCAACGAATACCCGGTGGACGCGCTGAAAATAGACCGCTCCTTCGTGAGGCGGATGTCCGCGGAGACCTCCGGGGAGAACACCGAGATCGTCGAGACGATCATCACCCTCGCCCGCCAGCTCGGCATGGACGTCGTCTCCGAAGGCATCGAGACCACCGACCAACTCGACCGCCTGCGCGAAGCGGGCTGCGACTACGGGCAAGGATACTTCTTCTCGCGCCCCATCCCCGCCGAAGCCGCCGAATCCCTCCTCGCCGCCGACCGCGTGTGGCGGTGAATCGTTTCGGCTTCGCCGAAACGCGCCGTCAGCCCGCTTCGCTCGTCAGCTAAAACGACCCGGCGGGCCGACACCGTATACGAATGAGAGGCGTCGTCGAACTCGTGCACTCGACACCCTCGACACCGAACATTCCCGCATGAGCCATCGCGACGAGACGCCTCTCCCGCGCCGAATCCGGCGGGCCGATCATACGGAACCCGGCTTGATACTTCGTGTCTTTCGTTCGTCCGTGCGAGCGCGGGCGAGCGACTCACGAAGCGGGGCGATCTCACGAGAACCCGCAAACGATGGAGCCACTCCCCCGGGCTCGGCATCATCCCCATTCGCCGGGGAGCGATTCCGAACGTGGGGGCGGCCCGGTGGGGAAGTTCGCTTCTCCGGGGGATATTTCGATCGGGGCGTGAAAGAAAGCGATCGGGGTGTGAAAGGGAGCGAAGAACGAGTCGCGGCTCGTCCCGCGGAAGACTCATCCGACGGGGGGCTGCCCCGCAGTCAGTCCGTCCGCGGAAGGATAGCGAGCGGCGGCTTGTGCGTATCTTCCCGATTCGAGCGACCAGTCGAGGTTGCCGCGCATCCTCGCCTGGAGGATGGAGACGTAGCGCGAGAGGTTCGCGTCCACCGCCCCCCCGAACGAAGGCAAGTCCGGAGCGAGGGCGATGAAGTCGCGCACCTCGGCGTTGTGCATTTCGATGACGCGGCCCATCGCCTCTTCGAGCGGCAGCCCGGTGGCGTCGCGGAGGACGATGACGAGATTATGCACGTCCCCGTGGGCAAGCTCCTTTTCGAGGGAAAGAATATCGTTCGACCAGCAAACCACGTTCATCGAGGCCCGCGTGAGGCGCTTCGCCGAGGGGTCGTCGAGGACATGCCTCGGGAGGCGGGCGTCGTCGGAGAGGCCGATGAGTTCCTCGTCGATGTCGAGCCCCCCGGTGAGCGGCCTCATCCGAAGGTACGACTCGGGATCCGGCACGATGCCTCTCGCCCGGTTCGACGCCTCCCATATCGTCGCGTCGAGATAGTTCCGGATCGCCCGCGTGAAGCGGCGCATCCAAAGCGGGCCGGGCGCGACGGAGGCGAAGCGCTCGCGGAGGTCGCCCATGGCATGGACGACCGGTCCGTCGCTATGCGCGGGGTCGTCGCCTTCGAGGACATCGAGGGATCTTCGGTCACCCTCGGAGAGTCGGCCGGGGCTGCGTCCGACCTCCGACTCGTCGCGGAGATCGTCCTGGAGGAACATCCACGCATAAAAAATCGAGAGAAGCATCAAATCCTCGCGCCCGCAAAAAGGACGGCACATAGCGGCGAGGCGCCCGATGCCGCCGGCCTTGAAAATCTTGTACGAGCGGGAGTCCCGGAACAACCCGAAGCCCTCGGCCCATGCGAGGCACGCCTCCTCGGCCGCGGCGGCGTGCCTGTTCATAATGGATGGGAAAGGACAACACAAACCCTGATAAAGCGCCCGATCCACAAGCCTGCCCACGACGATCCCCCGCTCTCACGAAACTCACGACATTTCAAAAACCCGGATCACATACATATTCACAAGCCCCGGACTCACAGTCAAGGCGGAATGGGTCGCATTCATAGGTCATACCTCGGCATAGTACGGAAGTGCTAAACTGCCGCAACCGCCGAAGGGTGGCACGGATAAGGAGGGAGTTCTCCGCCCCATCATGGACGAACTCGAACTGAGAATCACGAAGCGCCTCGACGCTTTCGGCGGCCCCGCGGACGAAGTGGACATCCTCGTAAACGGCGTGGACTTCCTGAGCCTCGTCCGGGAAGTCGAGCGTCCTTTCGCCGCGGAGGAAGGCCTCCCCTTCCTCGCCGGAAGCTATACGGGGCTTCCGCCGGAGGCCGTCTTCCTCCCTTCGAGGCGACTCCTCGGGGAGCCTGACGGGCTTTATGACGACGAGGAGGAGAAGATTTGCCTCCTCGGATGCGGGTGCGGTGTGATCGGATGCTGGCCGCTCATGGCCCGCATCGCCGTCGAAGGCGAGACCGTCGTATGGAGCGACTTCGAGCAGCCGCACCGAGCCGACGACACCCTCCACTCCTCCGAACGGCGCATCGGCGTGTGGAGATACAATGGCTTCGGCCCGTTCGTGTTCGAGAAGAGCCGATACGTCGCGGAACTCGGGAAGCTCCGGGGACTCTTCACATCCTCCGGAGAACCGCGCATTTGAGATAACTCGTCTCGGGAATGGCGAGAACCTCGGGGTGATCCCCCGCCTGCCCCCGCCACTCGACGACGCGCATCGCCGCCCCCGCGTCCCCCGCCGCCGACCGAAGCGTCTCCTCGAACATCCCCCGCGAAAGATGGTGCGAACACGAACACGTCACGAGAACCCCGCCCGCCGAAAGCATCTTCATCGCCCGGAGGTTTATCTCTTTGTACGCCTTCCTCGCCTTCGCAAGCTCCCGCTTCGACTTCGCGAACGCGGGCGGGTCGAGGATTATCGTGTCGCACACCTCCCCGGCGTCGGAACGTTCCCGAAGAAGGTCGAAGGCGTTCGCCCGCGTGAAAGCGATATTTTCGATGCCGTCGAGTTCGGCATTTTTACGAGCGGCTTCGAGGGCCGGGCCGCTCGCGTCCACGGCCTCGACGGAGTCGGCGTTCTTCGCGGCGTGGAGCGCGAACCCCCCGACATACGAGAATACGTCGAGGACTCGCCCCCTCGAGAGCCTCCCGGCGGCGAGGTGGTTCTCGCGCTGGTCGAGGAAGGCGCCCGTCTTTTGCCCGCCCCGAAGGTCAGCCATGTACTTCACGCCCCCCTCCCGCACGACGACGCCCTCCGGCACGTCCCCGGCGAGGACGCGGATTTCCTGCGAAAGCCCCTCCCTCCTCCGGGAAGCGATGTCCCCCCGAAGAAGGATGCCCGACGGCGAGAGCGCTTCTTCGAGAATTCCGACGACGACCCCGAGCCTCTCTTCGACGGCGGCGGAACCGATTTGAAGCACGACGTATTCGCCGTATTTGTCCACGACGAGACCCGGTATTCCGTCGGCCTCGGAGTGGATGAGGCGGTACGCGCTCGTGTCTATTTCGAGGGACTTTCGATACTCGACGGCGGCCTCGATCCTCGCCCGGAACCATCTTTCGCCGATCTCCTCCTCGCGGCGGCTCGCGACGCGGAGGGATATTTCGCTCCTCGGGTTCGCGAACGCCATCCCGAGGAACTTCCCGCCCCGATCCACGATCCGGACGACGTCCCCGGCCTCCCCGGCCATCTCCGATATGTCCGAGCGATACACCCACGGATGTCCGGCACGCACCCGCTTCGCGCCCCGGCCACCCACGACGGCCTCCGAAACCCCCTTCGCCCTCTTCGCCAAACCCGTGTAAGCCCCCTTACCGCCGAGGCGGTGAACTTTGTTAGCATCTGCGACGTATATCCAATACTTTATCCCGGAAGCGCCGAAGGGCGAAAGCCGAAGGCGGAAGGAGACGGTCGCTGAGCAATTCATCGAAGAGAAGCGTCGCCGTGGTCGGAGCCGGGATGGGCGGCCTCGCCGCCGCCATCCGCCTCGCCCGCCTCGGCCTCTCCGTCGAGGTCTTCGAAAAGAACGAAAAGCCCGGCGGCCGCATGAACCGCCTCGAATCGAACGGCTTCACCTTCGACACCGGCCCCTCCCTCCTCCTTATGACCGACACATACCGCGAACTTTTCTCCTTCGCCGGGCGGAACCTCGAAGATTATGTCCGCCTCATCCCCATAACCTCGAACTACAAGGTTAACTTCGGCGACGGCGACACGCTCCGCATACACCGCACGCTCCCGGAACTCATAAAGGAGCTCGAACGCATCGAACCCGGCGTGACCCCGCGCTTTTACCGCTTTCTCGCCGACTCGTGCCTCCGTTATCGTCTCGGTCGGAGCGAGTTCGTCGAACGCGACTTCGAGAGCGCGAGGGATTTCTTCGGCCTCCGCAACCTTAACCTTTTGCTAAAGACTAAAGCCACGAGCAATTATTATAAATCCGTCTCCTCGTATTTCCGAACGGAGAAGCTCCGGCAGGCTTTCAGCTTGCAAACCATGTACCTCGGCCTCTCGCCGTTCGAGGCTCCGGCAGTGTACACGCTCCTCCCGTACACCGAACTCGCCGAGGACGGACTATGGTTCCCCGAGGGCGGGATGTACTCGCTCATCGAGGCGATGTGGAAGCTCGCCGAGGAACTCGGGGTCGTGTTCCATTTCGAGAGCGAGGTCGAGAGGGTTCCGACGGTGAAGGGTCACGCATCGGGAATCGTGGTGGGCGGCGAGGAACTTTCCTTCGACGCCGTCCTCGTGAACGCCGACCTCCCGTATGCGTACCGTAAACTCCTCGGCGGCGAGTACGACTCGGACTTTCGGACTCGGAAGCGGAAGAACCTCGAATATACCGCCTCGGCTTTCATGCTTTATCTCGGCCTCGACGTGAAGCTCGATCATATGGCGCACCACAACTTTTACCTCTCGTCGAAGTACAAGGAGAATTTCGAGGCCATATTCCGCGACGGCGAGTTGCCGGAATACCCTTCTTTTTATGCGGTCGTGCCGTCGAAGACGGAGCCGGGCGTCGCTCCGGAGGGGATGGACGGGCTTTTCGTCCTCGTTCCGGTGCCGCATCTCGGGCCGAACGTGGATTGGGAGCGCGACGGGGAAGAATTCAAGGAGAAAGTTTACGGGATGCTCGAAGAGCGGTGCGGCATCGAAAACATAAAGGATCACATCGTCTTCGAGAAGGTTCGGACGCCGGAGGATTGGCGCGACGAATATAACCTCGAAGAGGGTGCGGCGTTCGGGCTCGGACACGGGATTTTCCAGGTCGGGTACTTCCGACCGCCGATGAAATCGAGGAGCGTGGAGAATTTGTATTTCGTGGGGGCGAGCACACGTCCGGGGACGGGGGTTCCGCTCGTCACCATCGGGGCGAGGCTGGTTGCGAACCGGATGTTCCGGGAAATAGGCTGACATGCGCCTCGACCCGGCAAAGAAACCGCTCTCCGATGCGAGCATGACGCTCGCCGAATGTTACGCGCTTTGCGAGGGTGTCCAAAAATCCCACAGCCGCACGTACCATTTCTCGACGCGCCTCTTCCCGCCAGAGGTCGCCCGCCACGTGCATGCGATGTACGCCTTCATGCGGTACGCCGACGAGATTGTGGACAACCCCGGAACTCTCACCCTCGACGAGCAGCTTACGTCCCTCGAAGCCTTCGAGTCCGAGACGATGGCCGCCGTCGAAGGGGAGAAAGTCCCGAACCCGGTGCTTCGGGCGTATGCGAGTACCGTGCGCGAATGCGGCATCGCACCGGAGGACATCGCCTCGTTCATAGCTTCGATGAAGATGGACACGGGCGTGTTCCGGTACCGGACTTTCGGGGATCTCGAAGGGTACACGTACGGGAGCGCGGCGGTCGTGGGGCTCATGATGTGCCGTGTGATCGGGGCAAGGCGCGAAGCCGCCCGACCCCACGCCGAAGCCCTCGGAACGGCCATGCAACTCACGAACTTCCTCCGCGACATCGGAGAGGACTTCCAAAGGGGGAGGATTTACGTCCCCCTCGAAGACCTCGAACACTTCGGCTATTCGGAGCGCGACCTCGAACGGGACATCATAAACCCGCGCTTCGTCGCCCTCATGGACTTCGAAATGGCGCGGGCGCGGAGCCTTTACGCCCTCGCCGACGAAGGCATGAAATACATCCCGAAAGGCCGGCGCTTCCCCGTCGTCGTCGCAAGAAATTTGTACGCCGGGATCCTCGACCAAATATACGCCCGAAACTACGATGTCTTCTCGGGACGCGCCCGGACCTCGCTCGCAAAGAAAGTCTCGGTGGCGGCGGCGTGCGCCGCGAGGGAACCCGGCGACATCGTCGCGAGGCTTCGAGGGCCGCGCCCCGCGTAAAGCGCGCCGCGACCCCGCCCCCACGCCAAACCGGATAATCCACGAAACTCCCGAAAAACCGAAAGCCGGAGAAACCCGCGACTCGCCCTCCACGACCCTTCCGGGGAAAGAACCGCATCCACCGACCGAGGCCGCGCCTCCCGGCGGTTCGGCCTTCGTCGCGAACGGCACGCGCTCGAACCGAAGCCGACACACAGATCGACGAACACACAGACCGCATATGGTTTGCGGACTACGCAACGCGTTCCCACGTTTTTCCTGCAAAATAGTGTATTTTTATTGTTTGTGTCCATCATGGAAGGGGTAGTCAAAGATGGACTTCGCGGATTATTCGCTGGTTGAACGCGATACGGAAGGCGGGGAAGCATGTTTGAAGGGCGAGGAGAAGGAGTGGTTTCGTGACGGGTGGGCAGTCGTTCGGAGAGAACCCGACCGGGGTTCGGGAGACGGACCACTATGAGATCGAGTACGTCCAGAGTTTCGTCGAGAAGTGGGACGAACTCATTGACTGGGAATCGAGGGGCGAGAGCGAAGGCGACTTCTTCATCGAACGCCTCAAAGAGCGCGGCGCGATGAAGGTGCTCGACGCGGCGACGGGGACGGGATTCCACTCGGTGCGCTTGCTCAACGAAGGCTTCGAGGTCGTGAGCGCGGACGGGAGCGCGGAGATGCTCACGAAAGCGTTCGAGAACGGGAGGGACTTCGGCGGGCATATTTTGAGGACGGTGCATGCCGACTGGCGGTGGCTCCGGCGCGACGTGAACGGCGAGTACGACGCGATCATATGCCTCGGGAACTCGTTCACGCACCTCTTCTCCGAGCAGGATCGCCGGAAGACGCTCGCCGAGTTTTATTCGATGCTCCGCCACGACGGGGTGCTCATTTTGGATCAAAGAAACTACGATGCGATCCTCGACCACGGGTACTCCTCGAAGCACACGTATTATTACTGCGGCGACGCCGTGAACGTCGAGCCGGAATACGTCGACGACGGCCTCGCCCGCTTCCGATACGACTTCGCCGACGGCGCGGAGTTCCACCTCAACATGTACCCGCTCCGAAAAGAGTACGTCCGAAGGCTCATGGAGGAGGTCGGCTTCCAAAGGATCGAGACGTACGGGGATTTCCAGGAGACGTACCGCGACGAGGAGCCGGACTTCTTCATCCACATAGCCGAGAAAATGTACATCGAGAACGAAAACGGAGAGGAAGGATAAAAATGAGCGAGCGGTCGAAAGAGGCGACGAACTCCGTGGACATAGCCCGCGATTATTACAATTCCGACGACGCGGACGGTTTCTACTCCACGATATGGGGCGGCGAAGACATCCACGTCGGGCTGTATAAAGACGAGAGCGAGCCGATCTTCGACGCGAGCCGCCGAACGGTCGAGCGGATGGCGTCGCGCCTCGACGGCCTCGACGAGAACGCCCGCGTCCTCGACATCGGGGCGGGATACGGCGGGGCGGCGAGGCACCTCGCCGGGAGCCGGGGATGCCGCGTCGCCGCGCTGAATCTCAGCGAGGTCGAGAACGAGCGGAACCGGAGCATGAACGAGGAGGCGAACCTCGGCCATCTCATCGAAGTCGTGGACGGCTCCTTCGAGGAAGTCCCGTTTGAGGACGGCTCCTTCGACATCGTGTGGTCGCAAGACGCCATCCTCCACAGCGGCGAGCGGGAGAAAGTCATCGAGGAAGTCGGGAGGGTTCTCAAGGACGGCGGCGAGTTCGTCTTCACCGACCCGATGCAATCCGACGAATGCCCCGAAGACGTTCTCCAGCCGATACTCGACCGCATCCACCTCGACACCCTCGGATCGCCGGGCTTTTATCGGGAGATGGCGAGCCGCTTCGGAATGAAAGAACTCGCCTTCGAAGACCACACAAAGCACCTCGCCACCCACTACGCGAGAGTCCTCGAAGAAACCGAGAAAAGAGAAGACAAACTCTCCGGCGTGACAAGCAAGGAATACATCGAGCGCATGAAGGCCGGGCTTCGGCATTGGGTGGACGGCGGGCGGGAAGGGCATCTCGTGTGGGGGATATTTCATTTTGGTTCTTGATTCTCGGTTTTTAGTTTTCAGCCGAGAACCGGGAACCGGAGCGAAGCGACCCATTTGTAAAAAGCACCGTGCCGTGATGTAATTTCGGGGCTGCGAAAGCGGCGCTCATCGAGAGCGGTCGAGGGACGGGCCCTTTGAAGCCGCGGCAACCGGTGAGGGGAGGGCGAGGTTCTTCATCCGCCCCGAACTCATGGCAGGTGCCAACTCCCGCGGAGGGACGGCCTCCGAGAGATGAGTCGGAACACCGGACTCCTCTCTTCCATGCGGGCGCGACGATGTTTTTGTCGGCTATGGAGAAAGGTGTATTTGTGAGTTTCAGCTTCACCGAGAGGATGGAGGGGCGTGTCCTCGTCGGAGACGGCGCGATGGGAACCCTCCTCGGAGAACGCGGCGTCGGTTTCAAACATCCCTATGACCGGGCCAATCTGACGAGCCCCGACCTCGTAAAGAGTTTGCATGAGGAATACATCCGGGCCGGGGCGAACCTCATCGAGACGAACACCTTCTCCGCGAACGGCGTGAAGCTCGCGCAATACAAACTCGAAGGGAAGGTGCGCGACATAAACCTCGAAGGCGCGCGCCTCGCCCGGAAGGCCGTCGAGGACGCGCCTTCGAACGGCGAGAAGCCCGCCGTGCTCGGAGCCATCGGGCCACTCGGGAAGCCGCTCTCCCCCATCGGACAAATCTCCCACGAAGAGGCCGGGGATGTTTTCCGCGAGCAAAGCGAGGCGCTCGTCGAGGGCGGTGTGGACGCCATCCTCCTCGAAACCTTCACCGACCTCGCCGAGCTTCGCATCGCGTACGAGACCGTGAAGGAATTCGGGCTTCCGGTGCTCGCGTATAAAACTTTCGTTGAGGACGGCGAGCGGCTCGCGGACGGGCTTCCGGTGAAGGTGGCGCGGGAGATGGCCGGGTGGGGCGTGGAGCTCGTCGGGTCGAATTGCACGGTCGGGCCGCAGCGGATGGTCGGCATCATCGAGCAAATGGCTGCGGAGATCGGCCCCGTCGCCGCGATGCCGAACCCCGGACTCCCGCAAATCATTGACGGGACGATCCATTACCGCCGCGACGTCGGCCACTTCGCCGAGTACGGTGTGAAGCTCGCCGAGGCCGGGGCGCGCCTCATCGGCGGATGTTGCGGGACGACCCCCGAACACACGAAAGCCCTCTCCGACGCCCTCCGCGACTTCGAGGTCGGCGACACGAAGACGTATGGGAACGTCGTCGTGCGGGAGCGCGAGAAAGAACTCGAAGAAGACGATGTCGGGGCGGAGCCGGTCTCGGAGTTCGCGCAAAGGATCGAGGACGGCTTCGCGGTGACGGTCGAGGTGGACCTCCCGCGCGGAAACGACATCTCCGAGGTCGTCGAAGCTTCTCGGGCTTTGAAGAAGCGCGGCGTCCACGCTATAGACATTTCGGACGGGGCGAGGGCGAGGCTCCGCATGCATCCCATCACGGTGGCGAAGATCATCCATGACGAGGTCGGCATCGAGGTGGTGGCGCACATATGTTGCCGGGATCGGAACACAATCGGTCTCCAGTCCGACCTTCTTTCGGCGGCGGCGCTCGGGGTTCATAATATTCTCGCCATCACGGGCGACCCGCCCATGATCGGGGACTATCCCGAGGCGACGGGAGTGTTCGACACCGACGCGATCGGCCTCGTCCACATCCTCGCGGAGATGAATAAAGGGCGCGACCTCGCCGGGAACTCCATCGGGCGCGCCCCCGGCTTCCTCATCGGAGCGGCTTTCAACCCGACCGCCGATGATCTTCCGGCGGAGGTTCAAAAACTGAAGCGGAAGATCGACGCGGGGGCGCACGCTTTCTGGACGCAGCCCGTGTTCGAGATCGACGACCTTCACCGGGCGACGGAAGAGATCGAAGCCGCCGGGCTCACCGACGACGCGAAGCTCCTCCTCGGACTCATGCCGCTCCGAAGCGCGCGCCAAGCCGAGTTCCTCCACCACGAAGTCCCCGGCATAAACATCCCGGAATCCGTGCGGAAACGCCTCGCCGAGCTCTCGCCGGAGGACGCCCCGAAGTACGGTGTGGAAGTCGCGCAAAATCTCCTCATCGAGGCGAAGCCGCTCGTGAACGGGGCGTACATCATGCCTCCGGCTTCGGCCCCCGAACTCGCGGGGGATGTGGTGGAGGCGATGAGCGTTTGATCCGCTTCGCCAAGCGAATGCCCGAGGAGGTCGCGGCGGAGATGCTTCCGTCCGTCGGCCTCGAAGAAACTAAGCGAACCGCGTCGTCGGCGAAATAGAGGTATAAAAAGCACATGATCACCGATAAAAACCACGCGAATATAGAGAATCGGAGCGAGCGCGTCGAAAAGTTCCGCGAGCTTTTGAAACAAAGAATCCTCATCCTCGACTGCGCGATGGGAACCATGATCCAAAGCTACGACCTCGAAGAGGCGGACTACCGAGGCGAACGCTTCGCCGACCACGGCTCGGATCTCAAAGGAAACAACGACCTCCTCTCCATAACGCAGCCGAACATCATATACGACATCCACACCGCGAACTTCGACGCGGGAGTGGACATCGTGGAGACGAACACGTTCTCTTCGACGAGGATCGCGCAGGCGGACTACAAACTCGAAGACCTCGCATACGAACTCAACTTCGAGGCGGCGAAGGTCGCCCGAAAAGCCGCCGACGACTTCACGGAGAAAGACCCCGACCGTCCCCGCTTCGTGGCCGGGGCGATGGGGCCGACGAACCGGACCGCCTCCATCTCCCCCGACGTGAACAATCCGGGCTTTCGGAATACGAACTTCGACGAGCTCAAAGAGGCGTACAAAGAGGAGGCTCGCGGGCTTGTCGAGGGAGGCGCGGACTTCCTCCTCATCGAGACGATCTTCGACACGTTGAATGCGAAGGCCGCCATCTTCGCGGTCGAGGAATATATCGAAGAAGCGGACATCGAGGTGCCGATCATGATCTCCGGCACGATCACCGACGCGAGCGGAAGGACGCTTTCGGGGCAAGTGACGGAGGCGTTTTGGAACTCGGTGCGCCACGCGAACCCGATAAGCGTCGGGCTGAATTGCGCGCTCGGGGCTAAGGAACTCCGCCAATACGTCGAGGAGCTTTCGCGCGTCGCGGGTGTTAACGTGAGCGTCCATCCGAACGCCGGGCTTCCAAACGAGTTCGGGGAGTACGACGAGTCGCCGGAAGCGATGGCCGAGGAGATCGGGGAATGGGCCTCAAGCGGCTTCGTGAACATCGTCGGCGGATGCTGCGGAACCACGCCGGACCACGTACAAGCGATAGCCGAAACCGTCTCCGAGCATCCGCCTCGGGAGATTCCGGAGGTCGAGCGGAAGCTGCGCCTCTCCGGCCTCGAACCCTTCGACATCGGAGAGAACTCCCTCTTCGTCAACGTCGGGGAGCGGACGAACGTTACGGGATCGGCGCGTTTCAAAGACCTCATTTTGAACGACGACTACGAGACGGCACTTGAAGTCGCGCAACAGCAAGTCGAGAACGGCGCGCAGATCATTGACGTGAACATGGACGAGGGCATGCTCGACGGCGAAGAGGCGATGGTGACTTTCCTCAACCTCGTCGCCAGCGAGCCGGACATTTCGCGCGTCCCGGTCATGATCGACTCCTCGAAGTGGGACATCATCGAAGCCGGGCTGAAATGCGTTCAAGGAAAGGCCGTCGTGAACTCCATATCCATGAAGGAGGGCGAAGAGGAGTTCATCCGGCAAGCGAAGCTCCTCAAAAAATACGGAGCCGCCGTCATCGTCATGGCCTTCAACGAAGAGGGACAGGCGGACACGAAGGAGCGGAAGGTCGAGATATGCGCCCGCGCATACAAACTCCTCACGGAGACGGTCCACTTCCCCCCCGAGGACATCATCTTCGACCCGAATATCTTCGCCATCGCGACCGGCATCGACGAGCATAATAATTACGGCGTGGACTTCATCGAGGCGGTGCGCGAGATCTCCGACATGCTTCCTTATGCGAAGACCTCCGGCGGGGTGTCGAACGTATCGTTCTCGTTCCGGGGGAACAATCCGGTGCGCGAGGCGATCCACGCGGTGTTCCTTTACCACGCTATAAACGCGGGCCTCACGATGGGCATCGTGAACGCGGGGCAGCTCGCGGTGTATTCGGACATTGACGAGGAGCTTCGGGAGGCGGTCGAGGATGTCGTTCTCAATCGCCGCGACGACTCGACGGAGCGGCTCCTCGACCTCGCGGAGAGGTACAAAAACGAGGCGAGCGGCGCGTCGAATGAGAAGAACCTCGAATGGCGCGAATGGGAGGTCGAGAAGAGGCTCGAACACGCGCTCGTCAAAGGCATCACCGACTATGTGATCGACGACACCGAAGAAGCTCGCCAAAAAGCGGACATGCCCATCGAGGTCATCGAAGGGCCGCTCATGGACGGGATGAACGTCGTCGGCGATTTGTTCGGCGACGGGAAGATGTTCCTTCCGCAAGTCGTGAAGTCGGCCCGCGTGATGAAGAAAGCGGTCGCGCACCTCATTCCGTACATCGAGGCGGAGAAGAGCGAGAAGCAAAAGCCGAACGGGACGATCGTGATGGCGACGGTGAAGGGCGACGTGCATGACATCGGGAAGAACATCGTGGGCGTCGTCCTCCAATGCAACAATTTCGAAGTCATCGACCTCGGGGTGATGGTTCCCTCCGCGAAGATTTTGGAGGTCGCCAAAGAGAAGGGCGCGGACATCATCGGTCTTTCGGGGCTCATCACGCCCTCGCTCGACGAGATGGCGCACAACGCGAAGGAGATGGCTCGCGAAGGGTTCGACATTCCGCTTCTCATCGGCGGCGCGACGACGAGCAAAACGCACACGGCGGTGAAGATCGCACCAGGGTATGAGAACCCGGTGATATATGTGAAAGACGCTTCGCGGGCGGTGGGCGTCGCTCAAAATCTCGTGAGCGAGAAGCGGCGGGAGTCGTATGCGGCGGAGGTCGCGGAGGATTACGAGAAGGTTCGGACGAAGCATGCGGGGCGGAAGTCGAAGACGAAGCTCACGACCATCGAGAAGGCTCGGAGGAACCGGCAGAAAGTGGAGTGGGACGGATATGTGCCGCCGAAGCCGAGCTTCACGGGGGTGAAGAGCTTCGAGGGGTATTCGCTCGAAGAGATACGGGAGCATATAGACTGGACGCCGTTCTTCCATTCGTGGGAACTCAAAGGAAGCTATCCCAAAATCTTCGACGCCCCGGAGAAGGGCGAGGAGGCGAAGAGCCTCTTCGCCGACGCGCAAGAACTCCTCGACAAGATCGTCAAAGAAAAGTGGCTCACGGCGAACGCGGTCATCGGTCTTTTCCCGGCGAACACGCTCCCGAACGACGACATCGAGCTTTATACGGACGATTCACGGGGCGATGTCCTCTCGACGTTCCACATGCTCCGCCAGCAAAAGCAAAGGCCACCGGGGCGTCCGAACCGTTCACTCGCGGACTTCATCGCTCCGAAGGATTCGGGACTCGAGGATCACATCGGGTTCTTCGCGGTGACGTGCGGGATCGGGGCCGACGAAGCGGCGAAGCGCTTCGAAGACGACAACGACGATTACAATTCCATCATGGTGAAGGCTCTCGCCGACCGACTCGCCGAGGCGTTCGCGGAACTCATGCACAAGCGGGTGCGGCGGGAATTCTGGGGGTACGCGGCTGACGAGGAACTTTCAAACGCCGACCTCATAAAAGAAGAGTACGATGGCATCCGGCCCGCTCCCGGATATCCGGCGTGTCCCGAGCACACCGAGAAGCGGCTTCTCTGGGAACTCCTCAACGTGGAGGAGAACGCCGGGATATCGCTCACGGAGAGTTTCGCGATGACGCCGGGGGCGGCGGTGAGCGGCATATACTTCTCGCACCCCGATTCGGTGTATTTCGGGGTCGCGGAGATCGGGAAGGATCAAGTTTCGGACTACGCGGAGC
This sequence comes from Rubrobacter sp., assembly GCA_013697825.1. GTDB lineage: Bacteria > Actinomycetota > Rubrobacteria > Rubrobacterales > Rubrobacteraceae > JACCWD01. Next base: position 20,849 of record JACCWD010000133.1, on the reverse strand, counting down.
GCAAAGGCATGACGCTCGAAGAGGCGGAGAAATGGCTCGCCCCGAACCTCGGCTACGAGCCGGAGGAGAGCGTGAGCGAGAACGGGAACGCTCCGACGGAGGTTCCGCAGGCGGAGGTGAAGAACCCGGCCTGACGAACGCACGAAAGACATATCGAGAGCCGGGCGGAAACTCCACCGTCCGGCTCTTTGACGTTCATTGCCTCGCGGTTCACGAAGGGTTTCGAGGAGCCTACCGAGTCGCTTTGTCCGGCGGAAGCGCGCCGTCGGCGGCGAAGGAGAGGTTTTCCAAAGTCGCCGAGACGACGTTTTTGCCGCGCTTTGCGAGGGCAGTTTTCGCGTAGCTTTGTCGTCCCGACTCGGAGTGGACTTCGATGTCGTCTTTGTTCAAGTTCACGATCCACGCCTCGGGTATGCCGACTCCGGCGTAAAGGGGAAGCTTCACGTTTCTGTCGTAGGCGAGAGATGTGTCGGCGACCTCCACGATAAGAAAGATATCCTCCGGCACGGGCGTGCCGAAGCGGCCCTCGCTTCTTCGCACGAGGGTGAGGTCGGGTCGCGGCTCTCCGAACTCGCTGAGGATCATGGGATTTTGCACGCTCACGAAAACATTCTCATCGCCCGTTTCCAAAGCCCATCGGGAGAGTATGCGGTTCAGCCGCATCACGCTTTCGACATGCCGAACTCCGATAGCCGCCATCTCCACCACCTCTCCGTCTATGAGTTCCACCCGGTCGTCCTCGTGGAAGATACCGGCCTCCCCCATCTTCCGGTACTCCTCGACGGTGAAGCGATGTTTCACGGCCTCCATCGAAACCTCCATACGTTTGTGTCTTCCTCCATTCTACGGCACCGCCGAAAGGGCGGCTCTTCTCGTATAATCCGATGCATGTTCCACTTCACCGACGAAGAGAAGAAGAAGGTTCGGGAAGCGTGCGAGCGGCATGGTGTGGATCGCCTCGACCTCTTCGGATCCGCCACCGGAGAGGGTTTCGACGAGGAACACAGCGACCTCGACTTCGTGGTTTCGTTCGCGGATCATCGCCCATCGAATCTCTTCGACCGATACTTCGACCTCAAAGAGGATCTCGAACGCATCCTCGACCGGGAGGTGGATGTGGTCATGGAGGGGGCGATGAAGAACCCGCATTTCGCGAAGAGTGTGAACGAGAGCCGAGTCCCGCTTTATGCCGCCTGAGCATGCGCGGGCGATCCTTGAAGACATCCGGGACGCGGCATCCTTCATCCTCGAAGCGGGGCCGCGGGCAAAGACAGCGAAGATTATTCGCGGAACCGCATGCTCCGGCAAGCCATTGAGAGGAACTTCGAGGTCATCGGCGAAGCGATGAAGCGCCTCACACGAGAGTCTCCCGAAACCGCCCGGCAAATCAGCGAGCATGAACGCATCATCGCCTTCCGAAATCTCCTCATCCACGGCTACGACATCGTGGACGACAAACTCGTATGGGACACCATAAAGGGCAACGTTCCCACGCTTTTGGCGGAAGTCGAAGAGATCATCGAGAAAGAGACACCGTGAACCACCACCTCCCCGAACACTTCCGGCGCATGGCGGAAAGCTATATCCCCCACTCCCCACTTTACGAACACCTCGCAAAGAACACCGCCGACGACCCCGAACTCCTCGCCCTCGCCGAAAGCGCGGCGGGCGACCCGGCCTCGAACCTCTTCCTCGCCGCCGCACATTCGCTTCTCCTCGAAGGGAAGCCCCATGCGCTCGCCGACTTTTATCCGAGCGTCTCGAAGAATCCTCCACCGGAGAGCGACCCGTACCCTCACTTCCACTCTTTTTGCCTCGAAAACGAAGAGGAGATACGCACCATTCTCTCGACCCGCCGCGTACAAACGAACGAGGTGAAGCGATGCGCGTGCCTCCTTCCAGCGTTCGGGATGGCGGGCCGCCTCTCTGAAAAGCCGCTCGCGCTCGTGGAGATCGGGGCGAGCGCGGGCCTCAATCTCCTCTTCGACCGATACCGATATGTTTATGGAAACGGCAATACGCTCGGAGACGAACGCTCTCCGGTCGAAATCCGTTGCGAGACGCGCGGCGCGACGGCTCCTCCGATCCCGGAAGGCATGCCCGAAACATCCTCCCGGATCGGCCTGGATCTCGCGCCGCTCGACGTTCGGCGCCCGGAGGATGCGAGTTGGCTCGAAGCCCTCATATGGCCGGAGGAATACGAATACCGCGCACCGATGCTCCGCCGCGCCGTCGAGGTCGTTCGAGAAGATCCGCCGGAAATGCTTCGTGGCGACGCGCTCGACCTTCTCCCGGAGGTTCTTTCGACGATTCCCGAAAACACCGCGCCGTGCGTCTTCCACACCTTCACCGTGAACCAGTTTTCCGAGGAGATGCGCGAAAGGCTCACAAACATCCTCGCCGAGCATTCCAAAGTCCGTCCCGTATATCGAGTCTCCATCGAATGGATATATAGCGAGCGTCCCCTCCTTCGCCTCGCTGTTTTCAATGGGGGGAGTGAAAAGGAGCGAGTCCTCGCGGCATGCGACGATCACGGAGGGTGGATCGAGTGGAGGGAATGAACTCGGGCGGACACACTTCGGCTCATAGATAAATAGCCGAGGACGTACAATAATCTCGAATGTATACGTCATTGAAACGAGGCGAGAAATGAAGCATGAGAAACTCACATTGAGGCTCGAGAAGACTTTGATCGAGGCCGCGAAGCGTCACGCCCGCGAAAGGAACACGTCGGTGTCGAAGATGGTCGCGGCTTTCTTCGAGAGCCTCGAAAGGCCGGAAATTGGGGAGCGTGGCCCGATCACGCGCCGATTGCGAGGTTCGCTCAAGCCCGCCGACGGAAAGACTCCAACCGACGAAAAGGATTATCTTCGCCATCTCGAAGAGAAGCACGGGTGAGGGTTCTCTTCGACACGAACGTCGTACTCGACGCGCTCCTCGACCGCGAACCGTGGGCGGATGCCGCTCTCGCCCTCTTCGACCGCGTGGAGTCGGGGGGTTTGGCCGGGTTTCTCGGAGCGACGACGGTGACAACCACCCACTATATCGCGCGACGCAACGTGGGTAAAGACAAGGCGCGGGAAAAGGTCGGAGACCTTCTCACGCTCTTCGAGGTCGCTCCCGTGAGCCGCTCCGTCCTCGAAGGCGCGCTCTCCCTAGATTTCGACGACTTCGAGGACGCCGCCCTCCACGAAGCCGGGCGACTCGCCGGAGCCGAGGCCATAGCCACCCGCGATCCCTCCGATTTCTCGTCTTCCTCCCTGCGAGTCTATGATCCCGACACTCTCATCGCCGCCCTCGAAGCGGCGGAGTGATCACTCGAAGCGGACTTCCTCGAATCCGAGCATCTCGACGAAGACGCGGATGGTATTTTTGGCTCTCGCTTCGGCTTCTTCGGTTACGGCCACAGAGCCGATTCAGCGCGTTGTGGCGGGGTTTTCGAGATCCCGTATCTCCCGAACGACCACTTCGCTCGTCGGCATCGCATCCGACCCTCCGAAGATCGGGCCGATGATCGGCAATTCGCTCCCATACCGAGCCAACCCGATGCCGACCGCGGCGGCGATGACCATGACGATCGCGGTCAAGACGAGAACCTTGCGATTGGTTCTTCTTTGCTCTCTCCCATCATCCCCGGAACGGTTATCGTCCATCGCCCGCCTCCTTTTCGTCGTCTCTACTCGAAGCGGACTTCCTCAAAGCCGAGCGTGGTAACGAAAGCGCGGATACTATCTTCGGCGTTTGTGTTCGCTTGCGCGAGGATGTCGCTTTCTTCGGCGATGTTCCCTATCTCATCGACAGCATTCACGACGAGCTTCATCGGCGATCTCGTCATTGACGCCATAGACGAAGAAACCTCGGTTGCGATCGTACAAGCCGGTTCGTTCCTCGTCGAGGCTGGATGAGAGTATCTCGGCATCCGGGAGGTTTATCGTGACGGTGTCTTCACCAACCCGCACGTCTCTGTCTTCGAGATTGTCGAGGTTCACTCCGGCCTCGACCTCTCCGGTGGCGACGAGGATCACACTCTCCCCGGTGAGTGCCGAGGTATCGACGCCGACAAAATCAGCAAGGTTTTGAATCCGCCCCGGCTCCGCTTCCTCCGTCACGACGACTTGTCCGGTCAAGCGCGCCGTCGTAAGCTGGTTGAGATCTTGTGTCCCCGTAAGGATCGGCGTCTCACAGGACTCTTCGAAAAATGGGCGGATGAATGGCAAGTCGCATCCGTAACGCGCCAGCCCGATCCCAAACACGGCGGAAAGAATCATGACGAGCGCGGTCAAAACGAGAACCTTTCCCATACTCGAACTTCTCCGCTCTTCCCGGTCGTCTCTGGATTGAGAGCTGTCCACCCGTCGCCTCCCGGCTCGCATTCACCCGTCGCCTCCCGGCTTGCATGAATATGACACGATGAATATAGTACCGCCCCCGACGGAAGTATCGCCCCTCGTGTATTCTGTGAACTGGGAATTCACAAGGAGGAAAGAGCATGGAGCAAAACATAATGCCTGGCGCGGAGCCTTTCCGCTTCGAAGGAAACGGCACGGGCGTACTCGTCTCGCACGGGTTCACCGGGACGACGCAAAGCGTGCGTCCGCTCGGCGAGGCTTTGGCGGCGGAGGGCTTCACGGTGGCGGGGCCGAGGCTCGCGGGTCATGGGACGAGCATGGAGGATCACGCGAAGAGCGGCGCGTCGGATTGGATCCGCTCCATCGAAGAAGACCTCGCGTGGCTCGAAGTCCGGTGCGAGCGAGTCTTCTTCGCCGGACTCTCGATGGGCGGGATGTTCTCGCTTTATTTCGCGGCGATGAGGCCGGATCTCATACGCGGCATCATCCCCATAAACGCGTGCGTCTTCCTCGCGAACCCCGACCTCGCCCGCCTCGTATTCCTCGACGACGCCCCGGAAACCGTCCCCGGCGTCGGCTCGGACATAAAGATGGAGGGCGGCGAAGAACTCGTGTATCCCGAGGTTCCCGTGCCTCCGCTCAAAGAGTTCATGGCGATCATGCGCGTCACGGACGATTTGCTTCCGGTCATCGAATGCCCGGCCCTCGTTATACAATCGCTCGAAGATCACGTCGTCCCGCCGGAGAACGGGCCGTATATTATGGAAAAGCTCGGAAGCCCGCACAAGGAACTCGTCCGCCTCGAAGAGTCATATCACGTCGCCACGCTCGACAACGACGCGCCGTCCATACACGAACGCACCATCGAGTTCATCCGCCAAAACTAACGCCCCATGCTCTTCGCTTTATGCCGGGCTGACGGGAATCGTCGGCCCGGCATTCGCTTTCCCCGCCTGTCCGAAAGTACGGGCGAAAATCATTCCTCCGCACGATGCATGAAACTCCTCTGCGTCGGAAAATCGAGGCATTCGAGAAACGAAACGAGGAGGCATCTCATGAAAGATAGTCCATCCGCCGTGATCGAGCGCGAGGTCGCAGGCTGGCCGGGAGTTTCCACCGGAGACACCGGAAGGGGCGGGTTGAAATTCAGCTTCGGCAAAGTCGAGCTCGGGCATCTCCACGGTTCGAGTTTCGCGGATCTCCCGTTTCCGAAGAAGGTTCGCGACGAACTCATAGCGGAGGGGAAGGCTTCAGTGCATCCGCCGCTCCCCGAGTCGGGATGGGTGCGGCGGAGCATGGATGAACACGGCGACGCAGAGGCCGTGATTGCACTCTTCCGCATGAACTACGAAAGTGCGAAAACCCGCGCCGAACACCGAGCGAACACTCCTTCGTAACGGCGGTTCGCCCGGCGAGGCATACATGCCGGGCGGCTTTTCTCGGGGAACGGCGAGGCCCGAACGGAGAAATCCCCGGCCTCGCCGAAACCTCAAATAACGGTGTGGAAAAACGACGCTTCTTCAATATATTCAATGGGTTCGTGAAAGCGACGAAGAGACTATGGGGAACAAAGGAGCGGGATGGAAAGGGACAAAGTGGTGAGCATCGAACGCGGTTCATCGGGCAGCGAATTGGCGGTTCACGCCGAGGGGCTCGTCCGCAACTTCGGGGATAATGCCGCGGTGGACGGCGTGGACCTCAAAGTGGCTCCAGGCGAGATATACGGCTTCCTCGGCCCGAACGGCGCCGGGAAAACGACGACCATCCGAATGCTTGCCACCCTCCTCCCCCCATCCTCCGGCTCGGCGGGAATCTTCGGCCACGACATCGTGCGCGAGGCCGACGAGGTGCGGAGCCGCGTGAGCCTCACCGGGCAGTTCGCCTCCGTGGACGAAGACCTCACCGGAGGCGAGAACCTCGTCCTCATCGCCCGCCTCCTCGGCCATTCGAGGAGGGAATCCAAAGCGCGGGCTGCCGAACTCCTCGAAGCCTTCGAGCTTTCGGAGGCGGCGAGTCGGCAAGTCAAGAAGTATTCCGGGGGGATGAGGCGGAGGCTCGACATCGCGGCATCCATCGTCGTGACGCCGGATCTCCTCTTTCTCGACGAGCCGACGACGGGCCTCGATCCGCGAAGCCGAAACCAAGTTTGGGACATCATACGGACGCTGGCATCCGAAGGCACGACGGTTCTCCTCACCACGCAATATTTAGATGAGGCCGATCGGCTCGCCGACCGCATCGCCGTCATAGATCACGGCAAGGTCATCGCCGAAGGCACCCCCGGAGAACTGAAAGCCTCCGTCGGCGCGGGCGCGCTCCACGTCCGCCTCGCCGACCCCGAAAGCCGCCCCGAGGCCAATCGGATACTCTCACACTCGCTCGGCGCGTCCATGCACCTCGAATCCGACCCGGCAGCCCTCTCGGCGCGGGTCTCCGATCCCGAAAAAGTCGCACACGCCCTCGCGGAGCTTTCCCGATCCGGCATCGCCATAACCGACTTCGCCCTCGGACAGCCGAGCCTCGACGAAGTCTTCCTCGCCCTCACCGGACGCCCCGCCGAGGACGAAGAAGCCGACGAGAAAGAAGAGGAAGTCGCATGACGGCTCCGACGACGACTTCGCAAAACATAGCCGAAGACACTTTGCGTTCGGCGCTCTCTTCCAGCAAACGCCCACAGAGGCCGAACGCCCTTTCCGCCTCGCTCACCTTCGGGTGGCGGGCGATGCTGAAAATAAAGCACGTCCCCGAGCAATTGTTCGACGTGACGGTGTTCCCCATAATGTTCACGCTCATGTTCACATACCTCTTCGGGGGGGCCATCGCCGGCTCGACGGGTGAGTATCTCCAATTTTTGCTTCCGGGCATCCTCGTTCAAACCGTCGTGTTCATCACGATATACACGGGCTTCACGTTGAACGGCGACATCACGAAGGGTGTCTTCGACCGATTCCGTTCGCTTCCGGTGTGGCGGCCCGCCGTCCTCGTCGGCGCGCTCCTCGGGGATGCCGCCCGCTATACGATGGCCTCGACGATGGTTCTCGTCCTCGGCCTCCTCCTCGGCTTCCGTCCCGAAGGCGGAATATCCGGAGTGGTTCTCGCCGTCGCGCTCGTGCTCGTGTTCTCTTTCAGCCTGTCGTGGATCTGGACGGCGCTCGGCCTCGTGCTTCGCACCCCGAACTCGGTGATGGGCGTGAGCATGATGATCCTCTTCCCACTCACCTTCGCAAGCAATATCTTCGTAGACCCCGCGACCATGCCCGGCTGGCTGGAAACCGCCATCAGCTTCAATCCCATAACCCACCTCGTAACGGCGACGCGCGGCCTCATGTCCGGCACGGTGACGACGGGTCAAATGGGCGCGGTATTCGCCGCATGCGCGATACTCATAGCCGTCTTCGCGCCCGTCACGATGTATTTGTATCGGAATAAGAAGTGAGGTCGCTTCGCTCCGGTTATTAGTTCTTGGTTATTAACGGTAGTTTGTTAAGTAGGGACATACAGGTCGAGTGAGTGCCCTCGATGGACAGCGTCAAGCAGCGCTCGCAGTTGCGGTGGCGGGGGCGCCTTCGACCACGCCCTCCAAAAGCGCCAGAGCATTACCCACGGGTCCAACCAGCCTCGTACCCGCCGCAGGGCCACCGGCCATGACGGAGGAGGCTTCCCCTCTTCGTTGTGCGCTTCTTTTTCCCCCCGCCTCCTCCGGTATTGGTTGCGCCTCTGAGGGTGAATGCGCGAATGCAGCCCCGTTCGTGGTTGTGTATGCCCACCAGCAGAAAGAGAAGGCGCAGAAAACCATCTCCCAATGTCGGCGGATGGCGCGGTCGTTTCGAACCTGGAAGTCGGCGAACCCCAGTTCTCCCTTGACCTGCTTGTAGCTTTGCTCCACCCACTGCCTGAGGCCGTAGAGTCTGGTCACCTCCGCCAGGTCGGCCGCCTCCAGCGAGGGCTCTTCTCGCGCCCGGCGAGAATCCGGGGCGGGCAGGTTGGTCACCAGATACCACGTGCCGTTGGTCGGCAGAGTCTGCGGGTCGGTGCTAACCGCCACCAGGCGCGCCGTCCCCTCCGGACCGTAGTTTATGAGCGTGGTCACCTCCACCGCCCACCACCGTTCGGCGTGGCCATCCTTGAAGGTTCGTGCGATGGGCTTCCACGCTCCCGGATCATCGGCGGAGCGCCAGCCCATCCTCTCGGCGGCCTCCTCGGGGGTGCGCGCCGCGTCTTCCTCGACCCACCTCCCCTTGTGGGGTCTGAGGCTCAGGACGCAGGGTATTTTTGCCTTCCACATCGCCCCCTCGAAATCCGCGTTCTCCCCATAGAGGCAGTCGGCTACCGCCGCGCGGAAGGGGATGGATGCTCCTCGGGCGCGCTCCACCAGTTCCACGGCGATCTGGGGCTTGGTCCTGAAGGCGGGATCGCTCCTTCCCCCGACCAGGCGCTTTGCCGGGGTGTAGGGTTCCACGTGTAGCGGCTGGTAGATCTTCTCGTCGGCCCACACCGAGCTCACCGAGACGATCCCGTTGGCGATCCTGCCCACTGATCCGAGGTACTGGTAGCCTACGTGATCGGTCTTGGTGCCGTCCTTGCGGTCCCCGGCCTCGTCTATGGCGAGCACACCCTCCTCGTGCGGCGCCATCCTGGGATCCTCTCGGAGCGTTCGAAGACGAAGAGCATTCACGGCCTCCATGTCCCAGGCCGACTCCGAGAGGAAGAACTGCAACCTCTGCGCCGGAGCGCCTTGAGCGCCGACTATGGGTTCCATGCCGGCCAGGGCGGTGAGGGCCTTGTTGCGGTCTCTGGGCAGCAGCAACCCGGTAAGGTACTCGCGGAAGCCTCTTCGCTGGGCGAGAGTGCCGAACAGATCGTCGAACCGGTTAGCGTAATCTTCGAGTGGGCCGGGAGCCGGTGGACAGGGCAGTCGTTTGCTCATCTCGTTACACCTCCACCTCCATTGAAGCATGATTCTCTCTGTTTAACAAACTACCGAATAGGGCGGGCGGACTCCTTCCGTACGTGAACGTGTGGCCCTCGCACACCTCGCCGAGCGCGCTCGGTGTCGGGAACTATGCGACGTATCTCTCGCGGTACCTCTCCGTGGTTCGGCCTCCGGTGCTCTCCTTCGATCATTATCCGCTCCTCGCCGGAAGGGCCGTAACCCGCGACTATTTCCAAAACTGGGCGACCATCCGAAGGTATTCCCTCTGGGCGAACATCCCGTCGTGGGTCTTTATACAGAGCGTGGACTTCGACGGGAGAAAGGTCGGCCTCGCCCCGCGCCGCCGCCCGAGCCGGACCGACCTTCTCTGGCAGGTGAACGTCTCGCTGGCTTACGGCGCGAAGGGCATACAGTATTTCACTTATTGGACGCCGAACAACGGCGCGTCGAGCTTTGGTCAGGCTTTGATCTCGAAATCGGGAGGGCGCACTCCGCTTTACGGCCACGCCCGGAGCGTCAACGCGTATCTCCGCTCGATGGGGAGGGCGATGCTCCCCCTTCGCTCCGAGGCCGTCGTCCATGCGCGTCGAAAGCCTCCCCTCGGCGCGGCCCCTTTCCGGCCCGATGCGTTCGCGAGGTCGGTCGCCGGGGCGCCGATCATAATCGGATGGTTCCGGAGACCCGGCGAGGGCGCGAAGTTCCGGTATCTCCTCGCCGTGAACGCCTCGTCCTTCGCCTCGGCGACCTCCGCCGTCACGATGTCGCCGCATGTCGTCGGCATCTCCCGTTACGCCGTGGCCGGAAGGAGGTTCGTCCCCGTCCAAAGGCGGCCCGGAGAGCGTGGGGCGAGGAGGATCCCACTTCGGCTCGGCCCCGGAGAAGCACGGCTCTTCCGTCTCCGAAGGAGATGAGCATAAGGCCGAGTCCTTGAGGCTGTACCTCGATAACAACGTATACAATCGCCCGTTCGACGACCGAACGATACAAAGAAACAGGAAAGAGGCCGATTCGGCCTGGGTTTTGCTGAGGGCGGTCGAAGCGGAAGAAGTGGAACTCGTGTCCTCTTTCGTCGTCGAGGTCGAACACTCCCGCCTGGCGGATCCCGCCCGCCGGGAGAGGGTGGAGGATATCATCTCCTTCGCGCGGGAATATGTCGCGCCGAATGAGGAGATACTGCAAAGGGCGGTGGCGTTGGGGCGAGTCGGCTTCGGGGTGGGGTGGGGGACGCGCTCCACCTTGCCGCCGCCGAGCGCGCCGGTGTGGACTTCTTCGTGACGTGCGATGATAAGCTCATAAGAAGGGCGAGGCGCGTCGGCGTTTCGGTGAAGGTCGCGTCGTCGCTCGACTTGGAAAGAGAAGGATGGATACGATGAAGACACGCGACATGACCGACGAAGAGATCGACCGACTCGGCTACGAGGCGCTCAAAGAAAAACTCGGAGTCCTCGGAGCAGCCCGCTTCATCGGACTCCAACTCGAACGCTCCCGCGACGACTATATGAAGATGAAGGGCGGAATCTTCGAGGACATGACCGTCGAAGAAATATACGCCGAAGCCGCCCGCCTCGAATCCAAACGTCGAACTCGCTGACTTTTCTCGCCCGGCGCCTCCCGCGCTATCGCCTCGAACCTCCCACGATCCCCGGAACGGGGTGCGACGATTCTCCACGGACGCATCCGAAACCCGACGGGCGCGAAGCGAGCATCATCGGCTCCGAATCCCCTCGACCCGCTCCGCCGATGTCCGCGCACCGTATTCGAGGCCGTCCACGAGTGCCTGCCACGATGCCTCGATGATGTTCTCCCCGACCCCGACCGCGCCCCACATCCGCTTGCCGTCCGTCGAGTCTATGAGAACCCGCGTCGTCGCCGCCGTCGCCCGATGCTCGTCGAGGATGCGGACTTTGTAGTTCGAGAGATGTATCTCCGAAAGCTCCGGATAATGCTCCCCGATCGCCGCCCGAAGCGCCTCGTCGAGCGCGTTCACCGGCCCGTTCCCCTCCGCCGTCGAGATGACCCGCTCCCCTTTGACGAGGAGCTTTATCGTCGCCTCCACCGTCGTCTCGCCGCCCGCCCGCTTCTCCGAGATGATCCGGAAACTTTCGAGCTCGAAGAGAGGCCGAGCCTCGCCCGTCGTCCTCTCGATGAGGAGCGCGAAGGAAGCGTCCGCCGCCTCGTAATGGTATCCCTCATGCTCTTTCTGCTTCATCGCTGTGAGGATCGCCGTCGTGTCCCCGGCCTCAATGCCAAGCTCCTCGGCTTTCGCGAGTATCGAGTTTTTCCCGGATAACTCGCCGACGGGCGTCCGTCTTTGGTTCCCGACGGCTTCCGGCTCGACGTGCTCATATGTCTTCGGGTCTTTGGAAATCCCGTCCACATGAAGCCCGCCCTTGTGGGCGAACGCGCTTTGCCCCACGAAAGGCCGATGACCGTCCGGCGTGAGGTTCATGAGTTCGGAGACATAATTCGATACCTCGGTGAGTTTTTTGAGTTGTTCGTCTCCGACGACCTCATGCCCCATTTTTAGCTGCAAATTGGAGATGACGGTGACAAGGTCGCAGTTTCCGCACCGCTCTCCGACGCCGTTTATGGTTCCTTGAACGTGTGTCGCTCCGGCCTCGATCGCGACGAGCGCGTTCGCAACCCCGCACCCCGAATCGTTGTGCGTGTGGATGCCGACCTCGACGTTCGGCCACGAGGCGAACTCCGCGACCGTTCGTGCCACGATCCCCCGCAGCCGCGTCGGGAGTGTCCCGCCGTTCGTGTCGCAAAGCACGAGCGTCGTCGCCCCGGCCTCGGCGGCGGCCCGAAGCACCGCGAGCGAATGCTCCTCGTCGTCATCGAAGCCGTCGAAATAATGCTCCGCGTCGAAGATGACTTCTTTCCCGGCCTCGGCGAGATACTTCACGGTGTCTTTCACCGACGCGATGTTCTCCTCCGGCGTCGTCCGAAGCACCTTCTCGACGTGCATTTTCCAGCTTTTGGCGACGATGCACGCGACCGGGGCCGAGAGGCTCGGGAGGAGCGTCACCGCCGGGTCGTCCTCGGCGCGGCTGTTCGGACGGCGCGCGCGGGTGAAGGCGACGAGCTTCGCGTGTTCGAGTTCGCCCGCGTCGAAGCCCTCGAAGAACTCGAGATCCTTCGGGTTCGAGGCCGGGAAGCCCGCCTCGATATAGTGGACTCCGAGCGCGTCGAGTTCGCGGGCTATGCGGGCTTTGTCCTCCGAGGTGAGGCTCACGCCCTCGCGTTGCGTCCCGTCCCGTAGCGTCGTGTCAAAGAGTTTTATGGACATGTTTACGCGACTCCTTCCCCCGCCACGACCCATTGGCTCACGGCTTTCGTGACTTCCTCCGTCGTCTTTTCCCCGCCGAGATCCCCGGTGAGATACTTCGCCTCCATCGCCGCCGATACTCCTTGCTCGATGGCTCCCGCGATGTCCGGGCGACCGAGGCCGTGGCGGAACATCATCGCCGCCGAAAGTATGGTGGCGTATGGGTTCGAGATCCCTTTCCCCGCGATGTCCGGCGCGCTCCCATGCACCGGCTCGAAGATTCCCGGAGAACCCGGCTCTCCGAGGCTCGCGCTCGGGAGCATCCCCATCGAACCCGGAAGCACGGCGGCCTCGTCGGAGAGCATGTCCCCGAAGAGATTGTCGGTGACGATGACATCGAAGCGGCTCGGGTCCGTGATGAGGTGCATCGCCGTCGAATCCGCGAGCGCGTGGTCGAGCTCGACGTCGGGGTATTCTTCGGCGACTTCGGCGACGACTTTCCGCCACATCCTTCCCGTCGCCATGACGTTCGCCTTGTCAACGGACGTTACGCGCCGCTTCCTCCGCTTCGCCGCGTCGAAGGCGACGCGCGCCACCCGGACGACCTCGTCTTTCGTGTACACGCTTTGGTCGCTCGCGTACTCGAACCCCTCGACCTTCTCCCCGAAGTACGCCCCCCCGGTGAGTTCCCGGACGATGAGGACGTCCACGCCGGAGACGATCTCCTTTTTCAGCGGCGACCATTCGATGAGAGAGGGTATAGCCGCGACGGGGCGCAAATTGGCGAAAGTCCCGAGCGTCTTCCGAAGCGCGAGAAGCCCGGCTTCCGGCCTCACGTCCCCGCCGTCGAACTCGGGGTCGCCGACCGCCCCGAGGAGGATGGCGTCGGAGGCTTTCGCCCGTTCGAGCGTCTCGTCGGAGACGGGCGCGCCCTCGTCGCGTATGGCCGCCGCCCCGACTCGTCGCTCCTCGTAATTCAAAGTCACGCCGAAGTGCTTCGCCGCCGCGTCCATGACGGCGCGGGCGGAGGCGACGACCTCGGGGCCGATGCCGTCGCCGGGAAGAAGAAGGATGTCGAAGGAGTCTGGCATGTTCATTCTCCTTGTGGGTTGTGGTTACGGGTTTTTAGTTCTTGGTTTTTAGTTCTTGGTTCTTGGCTAAAAACTAAAAACCAAGAACCAAGAACGGTCGCGAAGCGACTCAAAACTCCTCCCGACCTTCGAGCCACGCTCCGCACCCGTCGCCGAGGGATTCCGCGAGCATCGCCTCCGCCCGCTCTTCGCCGACGATGTCCTCTTCTTTCCACAGTGCGTGGACGAGGCGGCGAAGAAAACCCTCGCCGAACTCCCCGATGGCCGCCGCGCCGAGGCGGAGGAGGAGGTTTTGGAAGGCCATTTGCTCCTCCGCCGATGCCGGGCTTCGGAACGTACGGGCGGTGAATTCGGGTCGATCCATCGCTCCGAAATGCTCTTCGAGCGGGAGTCTTTCTCGTTTCGCCACCGCCGCCGAGGCGGTTTGCGGGATGAACTCCCGAAGCCACGCGGGGGTTTTTACGACGGGGTTTCGGAGGATGAAAGCGTGTGCGAGTTCGTGCCATACGGTGAGGGGGAGTGTGGCCTCGGTGCGAGGCCGGATCGCCGATGAGAGCTTTTCGGGAAGCACGAGCGTCGGCGGATCGGTCGAGCGAGTGAAATACGGGAATCCGGGAGGATATGGACGTTCATTGTCGCGGGGAGCGGAGTCCCATTCACTCTCCGCGGCGAGGATCGCATAAAGTTCGAGCGGCTCCACATCGAAGACCTCCGCCATCGCCGGAAGCCCCGCTTCGATGTGGCGTCGAACCTCCCCGGCGAGGGTTTCCATGACGGAAGGAAACGAAACCGGAACCGCCCCGTCGAGCCTTTCGTACACCGGGCTATCCACTCGAAAAACCGGGAGTCGGGAGTGCGCGTCGCTTCGGAAGGGGCGGCTCGCGAACCGCCCGTACGGGGTCGGGGAAGGCTCGGGGGCGATGGTCATACATGCCGTCGCCCCGGTCGGGTTCGGCGAGAGTCCGTCGGGTGGGAAGGCGCGAGTATCCGCCGACCGGAGGCCGAGAGCGCGACGATTCCCGGCTTTCGGTTTTCACCGCCGAAGGGAGCGGCCACGCCATCCCTCGCACGGCGAAAGAGGCGAAGTATCCGGCCCGGATGCCGTATGGCACGGCGGTGCATCGAGGCTTCTCCGTCGCCGAGGAAAGCCATCGCTCCATCGTTCGGAAATCTCACACCGAACTCGAACGCGCCGACATCTCCGCCGCGTTCGAGTTCGAGATTCTCCCGACTCCCGACCTTCATTACGGCGTAACCTGCGGAGCCTTTATCGCCCCCGAGAGGTACACGTTGACCGCCCGCACATACGCCCGCGCCGCGGCGTCCACCACGTCTTGGCTCAGTCCGCGTCCCGCGTACTCGTTCCCCTCGAATTCAACTTGAACGCGGACTTCGCCGAGGGCGTCTTTACCGCCGGATACCGCGTCTATGCGGAAGTCGGTGAGGCGGCCTTTTATGCTCGTCGCCGCGTCAATGGCTTTGAAGACCGCGTCCACCGGGCCTTCGCCCTCGGCCTCGGCCTCGTATGTGCCGTTCTCGTTGTGGGAAATGGTGACGGCGGCCCGGCTTTGGCGGCCCGTCGCGGCGACGACGCGGAAGGAGTCGAGGACGAATTTACCCTCGAAGGAGCCGACCTCGTCGGCGGCGATGGCTTCGAGATCCGCCGCCGAGACGCTTTTTTTGCTGTCCGCGAGTTCTTTGAACCGGACGAAAGCCCGCTTCAATGTGTCGCCTTCGAGCGTGTATCCGAGTTCTTCGAGGGCTTCTTTGAGGGCATGGCGACCGGAGTGTTTTCCGAGGAAGATGTTCGAGCCTTCGAGGCCGATGTCCTCTTTCGTCATGATCTCGAACGTGCGGCGGTCTTTGAGGACGCCGTCTTGATGGATGCCCGACTCGTGGAGGAAGGCGTTCCGACCGACGATGGCTTTGTTCGGCGGGACTTCGTATCCGGTGATGTTCGAGATCATGCGCGAAGTGTTCGCGAGCTGCCGCGTGTCCACCCCGATCTCGGTGTCATAGAAATCCCCTCGCGTGCGAAGCGCCATGACGACCTCTTCGAGCGAGGCGTTCCCGGCCCGCTCGCCGATGCCGTTTATGGCGACTTCGATCTGCCGCGCCCCGACTTCCACCCCCGCGAGCGAGTTCGCCACCGCCATCCCGAGGTCGTCGTGGCAATGCACCGAGAGGACGATGTCTTTGAGTCCCGGAACCCGCTCCGCGAGTTCTTCGAGGAATTTCTTGAATTCCACCGGGGTCGTATACCCCACCGTGTCCGCGATGTTCACAACGTCGGCTCCGGCCTCGACCGCCGCCGCGACGATCTCCGAGAGGTACCCGATGTCCGTCCGCGTCGCGTCCATGGGGGAGAACTCGACCTCGGGGGCGAAGCTCTTCGAGAGTCTCACGCCTTCCCTCGCCCATTCGAGGACATCCTTTTTATTCGAGCGCATTTGGTGTTCGATGTGGAGGTCGGAGGTTCCGACGAAGGTGTGGATGCGCGGGCGGTCGGCCCATTTCACGGCTTCCCATGCGCGTTCGATGTCCTCGGGGTATACGCGGGCGAGTCCGGCGACGGTCGGGCCGCGTACCTCGCCCGCGATACGGGATACGGACTCGAAGTCTCCTTCGGAGGTGATCGGGAACCCCGCCTCGATGACGTCCACCTTGAGGCGGGCGAGTTGGTGGGCGATTTCTACTTTCTCCTCGACGGAGAGTGAAATTCCGGGGGACTGTTCTCCGTCGCGGAGGGTGGTGTCGAATATCTGGACGTAACCCATGTGTCTCTCTTCCTTCCTACGTGGTTTGGCGCGAATCCGAAAAAGAAGGGTAATCGGTGGCCCGGTGTCCCGGCGCTCGATCTCAGCGACCGGGACGGATAATTCGCCCGGAGGCCACCTTCGCTAGTCGTAGGATTTGGTGAGAGAAGTTCAAACTACCTTTATCTTAACCGTTTATCCGACCATCCGCTCGGCGACCTCGATCGGGTGCGTCCACGAATCGTATTTGTCCCACTCGCCCCGAGCCGCCTTGAAATACAATTCTTGGAGACTTTCCGCCATCGGGCCGACCGTTCCGGCCCCGATCTTCCGGTTGTCGATCTCGACGACGGGGGCGATCTGGAACCCTGTACCCGTGAGGAAAACCTCGTCCGAGGCGTAAAGTTCCGTCCTCCCGATGTCGCGCTCCTTGGTGTCGAGGCCGAGTTCCTCCTTTGCCATCTCCATGACGGCGTCTCGCGTGATGCCTTCGAGGATGTCGGCGGTCGGGGGCGGGGTGAGGAGTCTCCCTTTGCGAAGGAGGAAGATGTTCGCCGCGCTCGCCTCGGAGACGAAGCCTTCTTGCGTGAGGAATATGGCCTCGTCGTACCCGGCCTTGTGCGCCGCGTCCACCGCGAGGGCCGTGTTCAAATACGATCCCGTGAGCTTCGCCCGAGCGGGGATCGCATTGTCCGGCGTCCGCCGCCACGAGGAGACCGCGCACCGAAGCCCGGTGAGTTCCACATAATCCCCCATCGGGGCCGTGAAAATGGAGAGCGTCGCCGGATGCTCGAGCTTCACGCCGATGGACGTGGCGCTTTTATATGCGAGCGGACGGACGTACGTGTCCACTCGTGGAGCGTTCCTTTTCAGAATGTCGAGGGTGATGTCGCAAAGCTCCTCGACGGAGTGTCCCAAATCTATGTTGAGGACGTTGCACGACTTCTCGAAGCGCTCGTAATGCTCGCGCATCTTGAGAACTTGAAGCGTTCCTTTGCCCTCGTTCCAGTACGCCCGGATGCCCTCGAAGACACCGGTTCCGTAATTAAGCGCGTGGGTGGCGGGGGAAAGGCGGATGTCCCCGACCTTCGTGAACTCGCCATCATGGTATGCCCACTCCGAGTCCGAGACGGTGAATGCTTTTCGTGTCATGGCATTGCCTCCTTACTTTTGCGCGGGTGTCTCCGCCCCCTCGGCGGCGAGGGCGCGTAGATCCTGGCCGACCTTCTCGACGTGCGACTCGGCTCCCCGGCGACGCATCGCGAGGAAGCTCGACCCGCCCGCCTTGTTCTCGAGTACCCACTCCGTCGCGAACTTCCCGCTCTGAATGTCCGTGAGGATGCCGCGCATCCGCTCCTTCACACCCTCGTCTATGACCTTCGGGCCGCCCGTATAGTCGCCGTACTCCGCCGTGTTCGAGATCGAATACCGCATCTTCGCGAGGCCGCCCTCGTAAATCAAATCCACGATGAGCTTGAGTTCGTTCACGCACTCGTAATAAGCAAGCTCCGGCTGATACCCCGCCTCGACCAAAGTCTCGAAGCCCGCCGTGAGAAGCGCGGAGAGTCCGCCGCAAAGAACGGCTTGCTCGCCGAAAAGGTCGGTCTCGGTCTCCTCGGCGAAGGTCGTTTCGAGGACTCCGGCGCGGCCGCTCCCGATCCCCTTCGCGTACGAGAGGATGAGATCGCGGGCTTGCCCGCTCCCGTCGTTCTCGACGGCGAAGAGCGAGGGCATGCCTTTTCCTTCGACGTAAAGACGACGCAAAACATGGCCCGGCCCCTTCGGCGCGACGAGGCCGAGATCCACGTTGTCGGGAACGACGATTTGATTAAAGTGGATATTGAAGCCGTGCGCGAAAAGCACGAGCATCCCGTCCGAAAGATTCGGCTTCACTTCTTCCTCGTAAACCGTCGGCTGCCGCTCGTCGGGGATCGTGAACATCACGACGTCGGCCCACTTCGTCGCGTCGGAGACGGACATGACTTCGAGACCTTCGGCCTCGGCCTTCTCTTTGCTCGACGAGCCTTCATAAAGCCCGACGGCGACCTCCACGCCGGAGTCATGCAAATTCAGGGCGTGCGCGTGGCCCTGGCTCCCGAAGCCGAGAACGGCCACCTTCTTCGACTGAATCTCGTTTCCGATGTCCCCTTCGCGATACACCCGCGCCATTTTAGAGTTCCCTCCCTGGTTGAATTTTCGTGCTTGGATCCTCGCCGCTCTCCGTCAGGGCGTGATGTTGTTGCCGGGTGAGTAGTGGGTGGTGAGGTAGTGAATAGTATTTTCTCGACTCACTACCCACTATTTCACTACTCACTCTCAAGATTCCCACACCTCATGCACATCTTCGAGGATTTCGAGGAGCGACATGTACCTCCGCGCCGTCTCGCGCGGACAGCCGAGGAGTATCGTCGCCTTCGTCTCGGACTCGTCCATGTTCACATCGAGGCTTTTGACGGGCATGCGCTTGTTTTGGAGCGTCATGAGGAAGCGATTGAGGGCGTATATGCCGCCCGCCATGCGCGCTTCGACCGCCACCGTCGAACTCGTCGCCTCAGACATGCTCTTCGATCATCTCGGCGACGCTCATTCCCGAGGGGATCATGGGATACACGTTCGCCTCGGAGTCGATGTGGAAGTCTACGATGGCGAAGCCTTCGGTCTCGTTCGCCCACTTCACCGCCTCCTCGATGTCGCCGCCCGGATGGACCGTCTTCCCGGCGAGGCCATACGCCGCCGCGAATATCTCATAGTCTGGGCCGGTCATAGGCGTCGAGGAATAGCGGCGGTTGTGGAAGAATTGCTGCCACTGGCGCACCATCCCGAGGTATCCGTTGTTGAGAATGGCGACCTTTATATTCAGTCCCATGTCCCGGATCGTGGCGAGTTCCTGAATGTTCATCTGAATGCCGCCGTCCCCCGCCACGACCCACACCGGCTCGTCGGGGTACGCGAACGCCACCCCCATCGCCGCCGGAAGCGCGAATCCCATTGTCCCGAGTCCACCGCTCGTAATGTGGCTGTTCTTCTTCGTGAACTTGAAAAATTGCGCCGACCACATTTGATGCTGTCCGACATCGGTGACGAGCCGGACTTCCTCGCCCGCGATGGCTTTGATCGCGTCCATTATCCGGATCGGGCCGTATTCGGGACGAGCCGTTTCTTCGTGCATCTTCTCCGGTTCTTGACTCTTCCGGATCTCCGCCCGCCAGTCGGCGCAATTGTCTTCGACTTCGTGGAGGTGGGCGAGGACGCCGCGCATCGCGTCCCTCGCGTCGGCGGCGATGCCGACGGTCGGTTTCACGACTTTGCCGAGTTCCGAAGGATCGACGTCGATGTGGATGACCTTCGCGTTCGGGGCGAACTTCTCGGCGTTTCCGGTGATTCGGTCGTCGAAGCGCATCCCGACCGCGAAGAGGAGGTCGCATTTGTCGATCGCCCGGTTCACGCTCGCCTGTCCGTGCATCCCCGGCCACCCGATATAGAGCGGATGGTCGTTCGGTATCGCCGAAAGCCCGAGGAGCGTCGTCACCACCGGGGTTCCGGTCTTCTCGGCGAGCCGGATGAGTTCGCGCTCCGCCCCCGAAAGGGTGATGCCGTGTCCAGCCAAAATAATCGGCTTCTTCGCTTTTTTGAGAAGGAGCGCGGCGGCTTCGAGGCCCGGCCCGGCGACGGGCGGCTCGGCCTCGCGGAGACGGCGGTACCCGTTGTCGTTGCATGCGGCGAACTGAACGTCCTTCGGGATGTCGACGAGGACGGGGCCGGGACGACCGGAGCGGGCGATCTGGAACGCGCGCCGGATCGTCGGATAAAGCTCGTCCGGATCTTCGACGAGGAACGAATGCTTCGTGAAAGGCAACGCCATCCCCATGACGTTCGTTTCTTGAAAGGAGTCCTTGCCCATCGCGGGCCGCCCGACTTGTCCGGTGATGGCGACCATCGGGACGGAGTCCATCATCGCGGTGGCGAGGCCGGTTACGAGGTTCGTGGCTCCGGGGCCGCTCGTTGCGACGCAGACCCCGACCTCTCCGGTCGCCCTCGCGTATCCGTCCGCCGCGTGCGCCGCCGCCTGTTCGTGGCGGGTGAGAACGTGTTTGAGTGGGTAGTCCGGGAGAGCGTCGTAGAAAGGCATGATCGCGCCCCCCGGATACCCGAACATGTGTTCGACGCCTTCGTCGAGGAGGGCTTCGCACATCGCCTCGCTTCCGGTGCGGGGTTTGTACTCGATGGCGGGGGTGTGATCGAATGCGTCGAAGTCGGCCTTGTGCGCGGTGTTCTCCACGATGTTCCATCCTTCCAAAGTCAAAAGTAAAGAGAAAGCCTTTGCCGGAGGATGGGGAGTGTATCCCGCCTTCGGCTTTAGGCGGACCGGATGTCGCCGTCCCGGCCCGCCCTACTAATTAGTAGTCGGGACTGCGGTACGGCGACGCTGGATACTCGTGGGTGAATGGG
>JACCWD010000121.1 GCA_013697825.1 Rubrobacter sp. | reverse complement strand
CTAGATAGATGCACAGGATAATTGAACAAACGGCCGTCCTTTGTGGCATGGTAAAGACGCCAAATCCATCCAGCCACCAAAGAAACGGCCGCACATGGAGAATATCACCATCGCCCCCTCTGAACGCAAGAGCCTCATCATCGAGATGAAGCGCGAAGTGAAGCCCAGCCGCAGGCTCCGGATGCACATCGCGCTTCTCGCTTCGGACGGTCGCTCGCCCACCGAGATCTCCGGCGTCCTCTTCTGCTCTCGCACCACCGTGTACGCCGTCGCATCCCGCTTCCTGCGGGAGGGGCGCGCCGCCTTCGACGACCGCCAGCCGCGCGGCCCCCGGCCGTTGCTCGGAGCGGAGGCCGACGAGCGACTTGAGAAGCTGGTCGAAGAGGACTCTCCCGTCGAGCATGGCTGGCTGCGCTCGCTGGAGCTGCAAGCTCATCTCCTTGCAGCTTCTGAGGGAAAGGCTCGCCTGCGTGAGCCGGGAGAGTGCGCGCCGCGCGCTCCATCGCTTGGACTTCCGCTGGCGAAGGCCGCGCCCCGTCGGGCCGGAGAAGGACTCCGAAGAGCAAATCGAAGAGAAGCGCCAAAGGCTCGAGGACGTCCGGCGAATGGCGCAAGAGGAGGCGGTGCCCGTTCTTTCAGGACGAGACGAAGCTCGAGGCCAACCCGAAGGTGGGCTTCTGCTGGATGCGCCGGGGAAGGCAGAGACCCCTGAAGACTCCGGGAACCAACCGCAAGGTGTGGATCAGCGGGGCGTTGAACTTCAAGACGGGGCGCCTCCACTGGGTCTCGGGGCAGCGCAGGGACGGCGAGTTGTTCATCAAGCTGCTCGACCATCTCAGAAAAACCTGCCGCTGCCACAAGGAACTGCACCCGGCGGTGGACAACGACGGCAGCCACGTGAGCAAACGGGTGAGAAAGTGCGTGGAGGACTCCGGGGGTCGCGTCAACCTGCACCCCTTGCCCTCATGGTCTCCGGAGAGCAACCCGGTGGAGTTGGTGTGGTGGTCGTTGCACGAGGCGGTGAGCCGCAACCACGAGTGCAACGGGTTGGACGATTTGGTGGAGTTCGCCGAGGACTATCTCAACGAGAGGCAGCCGTTCAAGCCGAAGCTCGGGGAGGTCTATGACAGTCTTGAGAGGTCGCCGCCATGAAGTCGGGCGAGTGTCCATTTATCTCGTGGAGTTATCTAGATAGATGCACAAGATAATTGAACACAGGCCGTTCGATATCCTTTACCAATGCGCGGCAGGCGGATAATCGACTGTTCAATCATTCTGTGCGCCTATCTAGATTGGCTCTGGCGGGGTTGTCTGTGATCGCGGTAGCTTACGGGTTTGCGCGCTACGGCTACGGTCTTTTCGTACCGATCTTCAGGGAAAAGTTCGGGCTTTCCACTGAGGTGGTTGGCATCATTTCCAGCGCGGGGTATGTTGCCTATCTTTCGGCCATGATCCTCACGGGTTTTCTCGTTGGGAGGGTGGGGCCGCGGTTTCCGGTGGTGTTCGGCGCGATGTGCGCTGGCACGGGGATGCTCCTGATCTCTGTCTCGCAAAGCCCGCTGGTGCTCGTCGTCGGGATCATCCTCGCTGGTTCGAGCGCCGGTTTTTGCTGGTCGCCGTTCTCCGATGCCGTCGCGATGCTCGTCGAAGAATCGCGGCGCGACCGGGTACTCTCCGCGGTCAGCACCGGAACCACCTTCGGGCTGATTGTGGCCGGCCCCGTGGTTCTTCTGGCTGGCGCTGGTGGAGGGGCGGGATGGCGCTACGCTTGGGCGGCGTTCGCCCTCGCCGCGATGCTATCGGCTCTATGGAACTTCAGGCTTCTTCCCAACGAACCGTACGGCAAGTCCGACGCTGGAGCGGGAGGTGGAATCGCTGTTCCGCGTGTCGGCTGGTTTCTCTGTCGTGAGTCGGCGCCCCTACTCGGGCAGGCATTTTCGTACGGTCTGGTCGCCGCTTTCTACTACACATACGCCGTGGATCTCGTACGCCGCTCGGGATTCGAAGAATCGTGGGGGCCAATCCTGTGGAGCCTCGTGGGAGTGGCCGGAGTCACCGGCGTATTCTCCGGCGAAGTCGTCTCGCGATTTGGTCTCAGGCGTTCTCTGACCGCGTGTTTGAGCATCCTTTCGGTGGCTGTCGTCGCTTTGACTTTCAGTGAGAACTTCAGGGTCCTTGTCGCAATTTGCGCGCTGACGTTCGGCGCGGCTTACATGCCAGTCTCGGCATTCCTGATTATATGGAGCGGCAGAGTCTTCCACAAAAACCCATCAGCGGGCTTCAGCGGCGTTCTTTTCTGTCTCGCTCTCGGCTCGATCGCCGGCCCCGCCATACTCGGAGCGGTGGCCGGCACTCTCGATCTGCGGTCGGCATTCTGGTGCGCTGCCGCGCTCACCGCTTTCAGCATCGCGTTGAGACCCAAATAGGTTTTACAAACCGATCCGTTCACTCCCGGTACTCGGTCGCCTTCCGAGTCAAATACCGGACGGTGAAGATTACGGTGAAGGCGAACCCGAGTACGAGGAGGGAGAGCGCGACGGCGGCGTCGAGGTTTCTCTGGAACTCGGTGTATATGGCGAGTGGCATGGTCTGGGTGACGCCCTGTATGTTTCCGGCGAAGATGATCGTCGCCCCGAACTCCCCCAACGCCCGCGCCCACGCCATCATGGCTCCGGCGATGAGGGCGGGGAATGCGAGGGGGACGGTGATCTTCATGAAAGCCGTGCTTCTTCGCGCCCCGTCCACGAGGGCGGCGGCTTCCACGTCGCGGTCCACGCCGCCGAAGCCTATGGCGGCTTGCCGGACATAAAAGTGCGAGGCCACGAAGAGTTCGGCCATGATGACGGCCACGGTGGTGAAACTCACCGTGGCGCCGAATACTTCGAGGTATTGGCCGATCAAGCCAAACCTCCCGAAGGCGAGGAGAAGCGCGATGCCGGCCGCCGACGGCGGCAATACCGCGGGTATGTCCACGAGCGAATCCACGAGCTTCTTCCCCGGAAACTCGAAGCGCGCGAGAACATATGCGGCCGGCGTCCCGACGAGAATCGCAATGCACATCGTCACGGCGGTCGTCCTTATGCTCAAAGAGAGAGCCTCCAGCGCGACGGGTGAGCGCATCGCCGCCCACGCTCCGCTGTCCACAGTCCATATGAGAAGGCTCACTATCGGGATGCTTATAAACCCGGCAATGAGACCCAGAGCCGCCACAGCCGACCCGCTGGAAAGCACATCCCCCACGGAAAGCCTGCTGAAAAACCGCTTCTTCACAACTCAGACGACCTTATCCCGACATCACTGCGACACTGGCTCGAAGCCCCACTCTTCGAGGACTCGCTGTCCCTCCCTGGAGAGGACGAGATCCACCCATGCCCGCGCAAGCTCCGACTCCTCGCTCTCTTCGAGCGTGGCTATCGAATAGGTCGGCACGACCTGCAAATCCTCGGGGATCTCGACGACCTCCACCTCGTCCCGGATGTCCGGGGTAACGTCGCTCGCGTACCCGAAGGTCGCGTCCGCGTCCCCGATGACCACCCGGTTCACCGCCGCCCGCACATCTTCTTCTCTGGAAACTATATTGCCGAGAACCGCCTCCTCGAACTCCGGCCCGTACTCGGGTTCTTCGGCGGCGTTGCCGAGTATCTCCAGCGCATACTCCGCAGCCGGAACCTCGTCGAGCGCGAGGACGAGCCGGACGCCCGGCTGCGAGAGATCCCCGAACTCCTGGATCCCCGCCGGATTCTCCACCGGAACGACGACGACCTCGCGGTTCTCGACGAAGACCTCCGGCTCCCCGGCCACGAGGTTTTCGTTCGCGACGTTCTCCATCTGCGCCTCGTCGGCGGAGGCGAACACGTCGGCGGGGGCACCCTGCGTTATTTGAGTGGCGAGCGTGGAACTGCTCGTGAAGTTGAAGCTCACTTCGGCGCCGGAATTCTCCTCCTCGAAGGTCTCGCCCAATCCCCCGAACGCATCCGTGAGCGAAGCCGCCGCGAAGACGGTGAGCTCGCCTCCCTGCCCGCCCCCGCCCGAACTTCCTCCGCAACCAATGGCCGCAAACATAAAAAAGAGTATCGCGGCGACAGACCCGGCCCGGGCACGCTTCACTATTTGGCTCCCCTCACTGCGGCATCCAAACGGCCACGACACGAAAATTAAGCACGGGGATCATGGTAAATTCCAGCCTTCGGGATGTCTTTGTGCAATATGCACGGAATGTTCGTGCGAATCCGTTGCAGCTACGAGGACATGTCAATTACGTTTTATCAGTTGGAAAAATTGTTGGCTTAGGCTAAAGTGATTTCCGCTTCGTGAGAAGCGACTTTCGTACATGAATGGGGATTGGAGGCGATGCGGTTTCGAGGAAACGTTAGTTATGCGCGTGTCTCGGCTGTGGGTAAATTCACAGGTATAAAGATGCGTGATGGCAGGCATAGAGATAGACAATGGGGAAAGAAGGAGGAGGTAGTTAGTGGATCTCTCACAGATCTATGAGTTTCCGGTCAAGGAGTTCTTCAAGCAGCCGAGGTCGCTGTTCGGAGCGGGGGCGCACGAGTCGGCGGGTCCCGAAGCTGCGGCGATGGGCCTCAAGCACGTTTTGTTCGTGACCTCGGGCCTTCGAGGAACCGGCATCATTGACAACTGTAAGAAGAACTTCGAGGACGCGGGCGTTTCGGTTACGGTCTATGACAAGGTCGAGTCGAACCCGAAGGACTACAATGTCATGGACTCGTACAAGGCGTTTTCCGAAGGCGGCTGCGACGGCTTCGTCTCCATCGGCGGCGGTTCCTCGCACGACACGACGAAGGGCGCGAGAGTCGTGGCGGCCCACGACGGACGGAACGTCAACGAGTTCCAGGCCGTAAACGCCTCGGAGAAGCTCGATAATCCGGCGCACATCGCCATAAACACGACGGTCGGGACGGGGTCGGAGACGACACCGGCTTACGTCATCACGGATCTTTCTTCGCCGGACGCTCCGCACAAGTGGGTCGGGTTCGACCGGGCGGCGATCACGACTTTGGCGATCAACGACCCGATCCTGTGCATGACGCAGCCGCCGGAGTACGTGGCGTACACGGGCTTCGACACGATGGCCCACGCCTCGGAATGCTATGTGGGGCGCGTGCAGCATCCCTCGACGACGCCGATAGCCCTCTCGGCGGTGAAGATGGTGTCGGACAGCCTGCGCGAGGCGACGTACAACCCGCGCAACTATGAGGCGATGGAGAAGATGGTTTGGGCGCAGTACATCGCGGCCCAGGCGTTCAGCACGGGACTACTCGGGATCCTCCACTCACTCTCGCATGCGGTGTGCGCTTATTACGACATCCATCACGGCCTCAACAACGGCATCGGGCTTCCTCGGGTGTGGACGTACAATCAGCCCGCCGCGCCGGACAAGTATGCGGACATTGCGGGTGCGATGGGCGTGGACACGCGCAACATGACGACCGCCCAGGCCGCCGACGCGGCGATCGAGGAAGTCATCCGGCTCGTCAAGGACTGCGGCTGCCCGGAGAATTGGGGGCAGGTCGGCGAGTATCCGAAGACCCGCATGGGCAAGGGCTGGTACGAGGGGAAGACGACCGCCTCCATCCAGTCCGACGACGACGAATTGCAGAAGATGGCCGAGCACATGATGGGCGATCTTTGCACGCCGGGCAATCCGCGCGACCTCACCGTTGAGGGCGCGAAGGAGATCCTCCGCGACTGCATGTACGACGGCATGGAAGTCAAGACGGGTAACGGCTACCGGCAGGCGATCTGGGGCGTCTCCCCGCGGGAGGGCCGCATGTCCTTCGCCGGGGCCGACCCGCAGCAAACCTCGTAGCTGGAATCGGCTGAGCATCACGGGAATCGCGCGCCCGCCATTCACGGCGGGCGCGTCTTCATGGTGTTATAAACAGCGAGAAGATCCTCTCAGGAAAGGGACGAAAACAAGCATGTCGGCACCCAAAGCACCCGAGCAAACGACGGCGTTCACAGAGTTCACGGACATCGAAGACACGAAGGCGAAGCTCGCCGAACAAGAATATGTCTGCGACCGAAGGCTCGCGACCGTCGTCTACCTGGCGACGAAGCTCCAAAAACCGATCCTCGTCGAAGGCCCGGCGGGAGTCGGCAAGACCGAGCTTGCGAAAGTCTTGTCGAGCGCGCTCGACCGGAGCCTCATCCGCCTCCAATGCTACGAGGGTTTGGACGAAGCGAAGGCATTGTATGAATGGGAATACTCGAAGCAGCTTTTGTACACGCAGGTTCTCCGGGAGAAGATAGGCGAAGTCCTCGGGCCAACGAAGGGGCTCCGCGAGGCCGCCGAGAAGCTCCGCGACCAGGAAGATGTCTTCTTCTCCGAGAGCTTCCTCGTCGAGCGCCCGATCCTCCAAGCACTCCACTCCGAAACTCCGCCCGTCCTCCTCATTGACGAGATAGACCGGGCCGACGAGGAGTTCGAAGCATTCCTCCTCGAATTCCTATCGGACTATCAGGTTTCCATACCCGAGATCGGGACGGTGAAAGCCGAGACGCCGCCCATCGTCATCCTCACCTCGAACCGGACACGGGAACTCTCCGAAGCACTCAAACGGCGTTGCCTCCATCTCCAGCTCGACTACCCGAACGGCGAGGTCGAACTCGAGATAGTGCGTCTCAAAGCGCCGGGCATCGGCGACGAGCTTGCGAAAGAACTCGTTTCGACGATACAGAACATCCGCACGCTCGACCTTCGGAAGTCGCCGTCCATCAGCGAGACGCTCGACTGGGCGCAGTCTCTCGTCGTTTTGAACGCGGAGAACCTCGACAAAGAGCTAATCGAGGAGACCATAAGCGTCATCATCAAGTACGACCGAGACTCGGAGAAGGTTATGGAGCATCTCGGCGTGAATGCGAAGGAGCGCAAGGAGTTCGGCCAAAAAGAGGTTACGGGCGAGAAGGATCACGAGGGTATGTACGAGATGCACCGCTCGACGCACAAGCACGCGCACTAGGGAACGTTCGATGGACGGGCTGTGGGTTATGCGATCTCGACTCGCGGAATGAATGTTTGGGATCGAGTTTACGCCGGAGGCATTGGAAGACCTTCGGCTCTTGCGAGCCTATGATCAACGTCGGATCATCGAGTCGGTCGAGGAGCAGCTTCGGCATCAGCCGACGCAAGAGACGAGGAACCGGAAACGCCTCCGACCGAACGAGTTGGCCGAGTGGGAGCTACGAATCGGAGGCTTTCGGGTTTTCTACGATGCCGACGAGGAGAACGCGCTCGTCAAGATCGAAGCCGTCGAGTATAAACCCGAGTTGCCTCCTATAGGAATTGGATGGCGAACGCCAGGATGAAGCAGACGATCTTCAACTCGAAGCCCCTAGCCCTCACCGCGTGGATGCTCCTCGGAAAGAACCCCACGATCTGGCTGAAGGCGGTCTCCACGCGCTTGCGCCGCCTCTTCCGGATGTACTCCACGCACGCCTCAAACGGCCTCTTGGAGTTCCTCTCCCTGAGCGGCCTCATCTCTATGGACGCGGCCTCCAAAAGGAGGTCCTCGTAATGGTAGTCGTTGCATTGCTTGTCGGCGTAGACGATGGAACCCTCCCGGAGGTCGAGGTCGAAGCCCTTGAAGGGCGGGTTGTCGTTGGCCGATCCCGGCTCGAGATAGAACTCCACAGGCTCCCCCCGCCCGGCGCCGACGAGCATATGCACCCTGAGCCCGTAGAACCATCCCCCTCCGGCGGAGGCGGCGCGCCCCCGGAAAGCCTCGCCCCCGCCGTAGATTCGCGAGCGGCTTATACGGCGGCTTTGGCAGACGGCCACGGGGAAGGAGTCCACCGCGTACTCCCCGGAGGGGTTGTTCTCCTTGAAGAGGTCGGCGAGGATGGAGAAGAGCGACTCCCACACATGCGAAGGTATGGCGTGCAGGCGACGGTTGAGGCGGCTCTTTGAGATCATCGTCGTCATGTAGCCGTGCTCGTGGAGGAAGGTGCGGCTCCGCTCGATGTTCCCTCCGAAGAAGGAGGCGGCGGTGAGGGCCACGGTCATCACCTCGGCACTCGAGAGGCGGCACTGCGGATCGTCGCGATGTCCGGCGCCTTTGAGGAAGTCGTCGCAAAGAGCGAAGTGGGTGGTTATGGTATCTTCCATCGTGTCCTCCCGTGTTGGATGGTCTAGCGGTCTTCAAGCCGGGAGGATATTTTGTTGGCGGGATAGGTGGCAACTTGGGTTATAAGCAGGGGAACATCCTGTTCGTCCACGGAGAGGAGTACGAACTATGAAGACCGTCACGATAACGGGAGGCTCCGCCGAGATAAGGGCTTTGCTCGATCAAGCACGCGACGAAGACGTGGTCGTGCTTATGGACGACGGCAGCGAGTTCTTGTTGAGCGCCATAGACGACTTCGACCACGAGATAGCACAGACCCGCCGGAACGAAAAACTGATGACGCTCCTCGACGAACGGGCCGCACAAACACAGACGATTCCCCTCGAAGAAGTCAAGCGGCGGCTGGGATTCGGCGATTGAAAGAATTTGAGAGGCC
Source organism: Rubrobacter sp. (assembly GCA_013697825.1). Taxonomy (GTDB): domain Bacteria; phylum Actinomycetota; class Rubrobacteria; order Rubrobacterales; family Rubrobacteraceae; genus JACCWD01. The sequence goes on along the minus strand of JACCWD010000121.1, from coordinate 17,825 downwards.
CACATGGACACCATAATAAACAACTTCGTTCAAGTCCTTCGCAACCACCGCCTCCGCGTCTCACCCGCCGAGAGCATTGACGCGCTGAACGCGCTGAATTACGTCGGCCTCGGGGAGCGCGAGGTGGTGAAGGACACGCTTCGCGCCACCCTCGTGAAGAATTTGGAGGATGTCGAGTCTTTCGACCGACTCTTCGATCTGTTTTTCGACCTCCGCCCGACCGAGGAACGGACGGCGAAGCTGCGGATTCCGCACGACCACGACCACCATGGCAAGCCGCCCGCGAGGATGGAGTTCGGGGACGACGCGCAGGGCGAGGCGCCCGAGTCGGAGGAACACAGCCACGAGGACAGTGAATCCACGGAGTTTCGGAAGCACTTCGACGAGGAGCGGATGCGGCCTTCGGAGGACTTCCACGGCGAGCCGGATCGTATGCGGCTCTCGTTATTTTCGCAGGAACTCATTTTGAACCGGAAGCCCGGCGCGCTCGACCAGGCTATGCAAAGAATCACGCATCAGCTTCGGCTGCGGCGCGCGAAGAACGTCTTCAATCCCGGCGACCTCGTGACGACGCCGGGCGGCGGTCAGGAGCTTCCGCTCGATGTTTCGGCGGCGGATCTCGGCGACCTCGTCGACCACCTCCACGAGATGGACGTGGACGAGAACCTCATCCGGCAGTTGGAGGAGCAAACGGACGACATCCTCCGCGACCTCCCGCAACTCATCGAACAAATGCTCGAACGGCAGAAAGAACTCGAAGAACCGAAGGACGACTCCGAGTTCCGGCGGCGTTCCATCCGTAAGATGCTCGATTTCTCGGCGGTCGAGCAACGCGATATGGAGGCGGCGATCCGTCGCATAGCGCGCCAGATCCACGGCGCGAAGACGCGCCGGATGAAACAGGATCGGACCGGGAAGATCAGCGTCCGCCACACCCTCCGAAACAACGTCCAATACGAAGGCATCCCCTTCAACCCAGTCCTGAGAAAACACCGCGAGCAGAAACCCCGCCTCGCGCTCCTGTGCGACGTGAGCATGTCCACCCGCAACCTGAGCCGCTTCTGGCTCCACATGGTCTACCAGATGCACAACCTCTTCTCGAAGGTACGCACCTTCGCCTTCGTCGCCGACATGGCCGAGGTCACCCACCTCTTCGAGGAGCATACGATGCAAAGAGCAGTGGACGACATCTTCAGCGGGCGCGTCCTCGACGCCGACGCGAACAGCGACTTCGGCAAAGCCGCGAGCCAGTTCGTCAATGAACACCTCTCGACGGTGAACCATCGCACGACCGTCGTCATCCTCGGGGACGGGCGCAACAACGGCAAGCCCCCGAACGTCGAGGCATTGGAGGAGATAGCCGGACACGCGAAACAGCTCATCTGGATGACGCCGGAGCCGAAATGGGGCTGGCAACTCGGAAGCTGCGACATGCCCTCCTACGAGCAAGTATGCAGCCGCGTAGAAGTTGTCCGCACGGTCGAGCAACTCGCCGGAGTCGCCGAGGAACTCGTGCGGAGCCGAATTTAAGGATGGGGAGTGGCGAGGGGAGCGGGAAGTCGAGAAACGACCCGAAGCCCCACCCCCCACCCCCCGCTCCCGGCTTCACCCCCGAAACGCCTTTCCGTTTCTGTCCCGCCGACGGCACGAAGCTCGGAGAGCCACGCCCGTCCGGAGGCGCGACATGCCCTATTTGCGGACGCTCGTGGTACCGGAACCCCGCCCCGGCGGTCGGCGCGGCGATTGTGCGGGACGGGAAGGCTCTCGTCACCGTCCGCGCCCGTGATCCATACAAGGGCAAAATAGACGTTCCGGGCGGTTTCCTCGAACTCGGGGAGCATCCGATGGACGGGCTGAAGCGCGAGGTCATGGAGGAACTCGGCGTGGAGGCGAACATCTTCTGGCCCCCGGTCATGTTCGCGCCCCACACATATGGCGACGACGGAGTACACGCCCTCGCCATCGGGTTCCGGGCGGAGATCGTCTCCGGCACACCTTCCCCCACCGACGACGTGGCCGATATACGATACGTCGCCCTCAATGAAATAGACTCCCTCGACTTCGCATGGAACCACGACCGCGAGTTCATCCGAAACGCCCTCGAACACCGCTGAGGACGAATCCGGGCATAACCGCCGGGAGGCGCTCGCTTCGCTCGTTTCGGAAGCCGGGTCGCCCTCGACCGGTGCTTCGGCGGCGCGGGTTTCGATCCCTCGCATTTCCCGACTCCCCGGAGCGAAACGATCCCACGCCTTCCGGTATTTCATCGCTCAAATCGGATAAGATGACTCAAACCACGCTTTCCACCCTTGCGCTAAACTTTGGCTTCTGCTATTAGTTAGCAGGTATAGTGGGTGAGAGGAATATAAAGGCTTTGCAGGAATGCGGCATCCGGGTGACTCCGCAGAGGGCGCACGTGTGGGGTGTGCTTGCGGAGTCGGGCGGGCATTTCACGGCGGAGGAGATCTGGGAGCGGGCGGGCGCGCTTTTGCCGGGACTCGAGCTTTCGACGGTGTATCGCTCTTTGGAGGCTCTCGGGGATGCGGGGCTTGTGGCGGAGAGTCGGCTGCCGGAGGGGCCGAGGGTCTTCGAGGCGAGGTCTTCGTCGCATCCGCACCTCGTTTGTGTGGTATGCGGGGGTATTTCCCATCCCGACGCGGACGACATCGGGCGGCGGCTTTTGGAGACGTTGAATGCGGCTTCGGAGGGGTTCGAGGTGAGCGAGATGCACGTGGCGGGGAGGGGAGTTTGCGCGAGATGCGCCGCTGACGGGTAGTGGAAAGCTATGGGGAAGGGAGCCGGAAATGTTTGGAAACAATATTGGCGGCACGAAGAGGGCGACGACTCGGGGGGTGCGGGCGAATGCACATTCCTGATGGTTTGGTGGATCCGGCAACGGCGGTCGTCACAACGGCTGTGGGGGCGGGGCTTGTCGCATACGCGCTCAAAAAGTCGCGGGAGACTTTGGACGACCGGAGGATCCCGATAGTCGGGCTGACCGCCGCTTTCGTGTTCGCGGCGCAGATGGTCACCTTCCCGATCGCGGGCGGAACGAGCGCCCATCTTCTCGGGGGGGCGATGGCGGGGATACTCCTCGGGCCGTGGCTCGGGGGGCTGGCGATGACCGTAGTGTACCTCGTGCAAGCCATCGGCTTCGCCGACGGCGGCATCACGGCCCTCGGCGCGAACGTCATAGCGGTCGGGTTCCTTCCGGCGGTCGGGGGATATTATTTATTCCGGGTCTTGACGAGGATATTGTCTGCCACGCGAATGTCGTATCTCGGGTCGGTCGCCGCCGCGTCGTGGGCTACGACGGTCGCGGCGAGCGCGCTCGTGGCGACCTTCATCAGTTTCGGCGGGCCTTTGCCGCTCATCGCGTTCCCGATCATGATCGGGGTCCACGCCGTCGTGGGGTTCGGTGAGGCTGTGATCTCCACGAGCGTCATCGCCGCCATCCTCGGCACCCGCCCGGATTTGATCTTCGATCAGGATCGCCTCCCGGAACCCGCCGCCCAAAGCAGCGAGGAGGTCGCGTAATGGCCCCGCAAAGAAGCCGATCCATCATCCCGTTCGTCGTCGCCGGCCTCGTCGTCTCACTCTTCATCGGGATGTTCATAGCGAACTTCGCCGCGAGCACCCCGGACGCGCAGCAACGCGCCGTCATCGAGAGCGCGTGCCAAAACGAGCCGGACGCCGAAGCATGCCTCGCCGAGCAAGAAGGAGACCCCGCCCTCGGAATACAGCCCGCCTCCCTCTCGGACTACAACGTAACGTGGCTCTCGGGCCTCGTGGGAGTCGCCGCGACCTTCGCAATCGGGGCGGGACTCGTTCTTCTCGTGCGCCGCAATCCGCCGTCCGGCTCTTCGGATCGGGTGAGGTAACGCCGTGGGAAGCGGGCATCACGGGGGCGGCGTCGAGGCCGTCGCGGCGGGTGATTCACCGATGCATCGGCTCGACCCCCGAGCCAAGATCGTCGGCCTCATCGGACTCGTCATTGTCGCGGTGTCGCTGCCGCCCGGAGCGTGGACGGCCTTCGCTTCGATCCTCGCGATCCTCGTCGGACTCGTCATCATAGCCCGGCTCCGCCCACCATACGTCCTCCGCCGCATGACCATCGAGATACCGTTCCTCATAGCGGCGGCGATGCTCCCATTCACCGTCGAGGACGGACTCGCGCTCGGCGCGGCGGTCGGCCTCAAAGTTACCATCGGTGTTTTGGCGATGGTGATCCTCAGCTCGACGACACCTTTTCCACGCCTTTTACGGGGCTTCGAACTGCTAAAAGCGCCGCGGCTCATCACCGTGATCGTGGCGTTCATGTGGCGGTATTTGCACGTCCTCGGCGAAGAGGTTTCGCGGATGAAGCGGGCGAGGGAAGCCCGCGGATACTCGGCAAACTGGCTCTGGCAGGCGACTTCGACCGGGCCGCTCATCGCCACCCTCTTCATCCGGTCGCTCGAACGCGGGGAGCGCGTATACCTCGCGATGGCGAGCCGAGGCTACGAGGGGAGTATGCCGACTATGGCCGCCGAGCGGATGGCGATCCGGACGCGCGACCTCGCGTTCCTCTCCACCTTCGCCATCGCCCTCGCCTCCATCCGAATATTGCTTCCATGACGGGAGCCTCCCCCCCGGCCATCGAACTCACGGACGTCCATTATTCATACCCGGACGGCCATAACGCGCTGCGGGGCGTGTCGCTCTGGGTCGAGGCCGGAGAGAGGGTCGCGGTGCTCGGCCCGAACGGCGCGGGCAAATCCACGCTTTGCCTTCAATTGAACGGAATTTTGGAGCCGACTCGCGGGTCGGTCTCGGTGTGCGGGATAGCCGTCGGGAAGAAGCATCTCAAAGAAATCCGAAAGCGGGTCGGGGTGGTTTTCCAAGACCCGGACGACATGCTCTTCATGCCGACCGTCGCGCAAGATATCGCGTTCGGGCCGTCGAATTTGGGGCTGTCGGAAAAAGACATCCACGCTCGGGTCGAGGGCGCGCTCTCGGCGGTCGGATTGGCGGGAATGGGCGCCCGCTCGCCGCATCATCTTTCTTACGGGCAAAAGAAGAAGGCCGCCACCGCCGCGGTTCTCAGCATGGAGCCGGAGATTCTCGTTCTCGACGAGCCGTCGGCGAGCCTCGACCCTCGGGCGCGGCGGGAGTTCGGCGGCATCCTCGCGGGGCTTTCCCAGACCATCGTCATGGTCACGCACGACTTGCCGTACGCCCACGAAATCTGCGAGCGGTCGGTGGTCATAGACGGCGGGCGCATCGCCGCCGACGGCCCGACCTCCGACATCCTCGGCGACGCCGGACTCCTCGCGGCCCACGACCTCGAGTTGCCACACGGATACGTCATGGACCACCATTAGCGAAGCGCCGGACAAACCACTCCTTTCGGGAGCCGGAGGGATCTCCACCCCGCTCGCTTCGGAAGATCGAAAATCGGGGAAGAGAAATATGACTCCCGGCGGCGACGAAGGGGATTTCACGTGAGCATCAAAATAACGCCCATCGGACACGTCGAAACCGAGGCCGAGAAGGTTCCCCGAAGCTGGCGAACCTCGAACCTCGAAGGCGACCTCGTGATCGACGAGGAGTATGCCGGAGGACTCTCCGAGATCGAAGCCGGGGACCGCATCGTCGTCCTTTTCAATTTCCACGAAAGCCCCCCGTTCTCGCGGAGCTTCCTCCGACAAAACCCGCGCAGCGCGGGCGGCGAGGAGCGGGGCGTCTTCAAAACCCTCTCCCCCGTCCGTCCGAACGCCATCGGGATGTCCATCGTCGAGGTGGTCGGGAAGACGGGCGCCACCCTCCATGTCCGGGGCATGGACATGCGCGACGGCACCCCCATCCTCGACATAAAACCGTGGCGCGGCGACGTGGCGGGCGCGGAGGTCTTCGAGAGATAAGATACCGCCGAAGCCGGACTCTCCGCGAAGCGTCCGTGTGCGGGCGGAAGTTTTATCCTTCGCTGGAAGCGAGGCATTCGGCGCAAAGACCCGTGGCGAAGACGTGGAGTTCGCGGGTTCGGAAACCTTCGGTTTCGGCTTCGAGCGCTTCGAGGATGCGACCTCCGGCGGCGGAGTCGAGGTGGGAGATATTCCCGCACTCCTCGCACACGAGGTGGGGATGCGGCGCCGAGCGGGCCTCGAAGACGCGCGGCCCCTCCCCGACCCGGCTCTCGACGACGAGTCCGGCTCCGGCGAGGGCTTCGAGGGAGCGGTACACCGTGGAGATCTCGAGTCCAGGGAGAATTTCGCGCACCCGTTCCCACAGTTCCTCCGCCGTGAAGTGGCCGTCGGAGCTTGCGAGCGTCTGCCAGATGAAGGCTCGCTGGGGAGTGATCCTCACCCCCCGCTCGCGCAATGGCTCCGTGAAACGCCTCTCCATAAAAGGATTATAACGGTCGGAGCGACTCGCCGGGAACCGGGGGCATCGCCGCCGGAACCCATTCGTTTATACGGCCTTTCACCGTGGTACGATAGTTTTCGTAAACAAACCGAGGAGAATTTTCATGGCCTCGCACGAACACGATCAAACCCACACCCACGAGCACACCCACGGCGGCGAAGCTCATTCGCACACCCACGACGGACACGCCCACGACCACACCGAGCATAGCCACGAACACGAGCATGGCGACGGCACGGTTCATTCGCACCCGCACGCGCATCAAAGCGGGATCGAGGAAGAACACGGCCACGAGCACGGCTGAAATATCCTTCGCTCCTTTTCACGGTCTGTTAAACTCCGCATCGGGAAAACTATCGGAAAAGGAGAATAAATGCCGAAGTACGTCATCGAGCGCGAGTTGCCGGGGGCCGGGAACCTGAGCGCGGAGGAATTGCAAGGTATTTCGCAGACCTCGTGCGGTGTCCTCAACGACATGGGGCCGCAAATACAATGGCTCCAAAGCCAGGTCACCGACGACAAGATTTATTGCACGTACATCGCCCCGAACGAGGACATGATCCGCCAGCACGCCGAGCAAGGCGGCTTCCCCGCGAACAAAGTCTCCGAAGTCAAGTCGGTCATAGACCCGACGACCGCCGAAGCATAGCTTTTAGCAATTAGCTTTTAGCCGTCAGCTTTCCGGCTGGCGGCTTTTTCGTGCGCGAGACCCTCGTATGCCTCAACGACCGTTTTTCCGACGCGTTCGATCTCTTCATCCTTCGTGAACCTTCCGAGGCTGAAACGAATCGCCGCCGAATCCCCGTCCTCCGCGCCCATCGCTTCGAGAACGTGCGACGGCTCCGCGTCGAGAGAGGCGCACGCCGAACCCGCCGAGGCCGCGACATCCGGCATCGCGCCGAGGAGGTCGCCGACATCCACGCCGGGGAAGGAAACGTTCAAAGTGTTCGGAAGCCTTCTCTCGGGATGGCCGTTCAGCCGGAGGTCGGGGATTCTTTGACGAAGGATTTCGTGGAGGCGGTCGCGAAGGGATGAGAGCCTTTCGCGCTCTTCGGAGAATGAACTCGCCCCGAGTTCCGCCGCTTTCCCGAAGCCGATGATGCCGGGTACGTTGAGCGTGCCGCTCCGCATCCTCCTTTCCTGCCCGCCGCCTCGAAGGAGCGGCGAGAGCCGAAATCGCCGAACACCCGCCGCCGTACGCCGCCTCACATACAACGCGCCGACCCCCTTCGGGCCATACGCCTTGTGCGCGGAAAGACTCATCATGTCCACGCCGAGTTCTTCGACATTCACCGGGACTTTCGCCAAAGCCTGCGCCGCGTCGGTGTGAAACGGGACGCCGCGCTCGTGTGCGATGTCCGCGAGTTCCCCCACCGGGTTCATCGTCCCGGTCTCGTTGTTCGCGAGCATGATGGAGACGAGAGTGGTTTCACAATGCATCGCCGCCCGAAGCGAGTCCGGGGAGACGACGCCGTGTTCGTCCACCGGGAGAACCGTGACTTCGACCCCCGCCTTCGCGAGATAATACGCGGTTTCGAGGATCGCCTCATGCTCGGTGGCGGCGGTGATGAGATGGTCGCCGGGACGGAGCATTCCGAGAAGCGCCGCGTTGTCCGACTCGGTCGCTCCGGAGGTGAAGATTATTTCCTCGGGCGAAGCTCCGACGGCTTCCGCGGCACGCTCCCTCGCCACGTCCACGGCGGCCTCGGCGTTCCATCCGAAGGCGTGGGTGGAGGAGGCGGGGTTTCCGAACTCCTCCGTGAGGTACGGCATCATCTCTTCGAGGACGCGAGGGTCGAGGGGGGTGGTCGCATTGTTGTCGAGGTATACGGGCTTCGCGGTTTCAGTCATCCGGCTCCACCTCTCGGGAGGATGCCGCTCATCGTATCGCCGGTCGGGATCCCGAAGCGCGGGACACGGATGGTGCGGAGTCCGGGTGAATGGTTCCATCGTTCGCGGTTCGTGGGGCCGTGGATCGTGAAACGTCCGCTCACGCTCGCTTCATGGGGTCGCGAGTCGTATTTCCCCGGCTCCGCGAAGCGAAGCGATCCCACCATCTCACACACAAGAAAAATCACGAAACAATCACCCGGATTCCGTATGGCAATGGTTTGTTGAAGCGGGAGGAGGCATCAAAATCTCCCGGCTCGAATGGCATGAACGCGCCTTGATTCGACCGGAAACCGCGGCGCTCCGAGCCATGGCGAAGCGCCTTCCGCACGTGTCCTCGCGTGGAGAACAAGCGGGAAGCCGACACCATCGCGCCCCCCGGCCCTCGGCGGAGATCCACTCATACCGGTTGGCGGCGGACTCGTCCTCCGGCATTCGCGAGACTCCTTTCGCCGTCGATGCGAAAGTGGCATCCCCGGCTGAATTCGTCGGCGAGGGCTTCCGCCATGAGCGTTCGAGATACGAGGAGCGGGGCTTCGAGATCCGTGCCTCCGAACTCCCCTTCGAGCGCGACGAGTTCCGAAAACCCTTCCGAAAGACCGTCCGCGTCCCGGACGAGTCCGGCCTTCTCCCACATGATGCTCCGGAGTTCGTTCCATGCTTTTTCCGGGGCTTTTCCTTGAATTCGGGGCGGCGCGGAAAGCATCCCTTCGACCGGGTCTTCGTTCGCGGCTCCCTCCCCGGCCCTCCATCCGAAGACGAGTCCTTCGAGGAGCGAGGTCGAGGCGAGGCGGTTGTGGCCGTGAAGCCCGTTGTTCGCGGCCTCCCCCGCCGCGAAGAGGCCGCGAACGTTCGTTCTTCCGTGGAGGTCGGTCGCGACGCCGCCGCACGAATAATGGGCCGCCGGGACGACGGGAATCGGCTCTTCGGCCATGTTTATGCCCTCTTCGAGGCACCGGGCATGTATCGCCGGGAACCTTTCGGAAAGCCACCTTTCGGAACGATGCGTGATATCGAGGTACGCGCGGGGAGCCGGTTCTTTCCATCATCGCCCATATCTCGCGCGCCACTATGTCCCTCGGGGCGAGCGAGACAAGCGGATGGTTTATGAACTCCTCGCCGTCCGGGTCGAGGAGTGTTCCGCCCTCTCCGCGCACGGCCTCGGAGACGAGGAAGCGGCCGCCGCCGGGCGAATAAAGCGCGGTCGGGTGGAATTGGACGAGATGGAGGTCTCGCACCTCCGCCCCCGCCCGGAGCGCGAGCGCGAACCCGCCCCCGGTCGCCCCCGGCGGGTTCGTCGTATGCTCGTAAAGCGCGCCGAGTCCGCCCGTCGCGAGAACCACCGAGTCCGCCGCGATGGCGAATGCTTCGCCGTCCTTCACGGCGTGGACTCCGGCGCACCGCCCATCGGAGGTCGTCGCGAGTTCCACCGCCTCCATGCCCGGAAGCACGGTGATGAGCTTCTCTTCCCGAACGGCGGAGGCGAGGGCGAGTTGTATTTCGCGCCCCGTCGTGTCGCGGTGGTGGAGGATGCGCGGGACGGAATGCGCCCCTTCTCGCGTGAGATGGAAACCCTCGAACCCATCGGCGTCCCGGTCGAACGGCACTCCGAATTCCTCGATGAGGAGCCTTCGGACGAGGTGCGGCCCTTCGAGGGCGAGGGTTCGGGCGGCGTCTTCATTCCCGCCTCCGGCGGCGAGGATGTCGGCGGCGAGGAGTTCCGGCGAGTCGTCGGGAGCGGTGTATATGATGCCTCCTTGCGCGTACCGCGTGTTCGTCTCGGAAGGGTCGGGGAGCTTCGTGAGGAGCGCGACCGACGCACCGGATCGGGCGGCTGAGAGCGCGGCGGCGCATCCGGCGACTCCCCCTCCGACGACGATGGTCGCGCCCTCCGGTCGCTCCGGGAGTCGGGACGCTATCGACTCTCTCGCCTGAGACACCTTCACATTCCCGCTCGACGGGCTCTCCTCGGGCGCGGAGGAGCATCCGGCGATCCCGCCGCCGATGGCGACGGTCTCTCCCTTCGCTCGCTCCGGGAGTCGGGGGACTCTCGCCTCGCTTTTCCGCGACATTCTCTTCTCCTTGCCCGACAGCCTCTCCTCGGACGACACTTCGGCGGTCGAGGGTTCCGGCTTCCCCTCCGACGAACTCTCGCGGGACGCGAAAAGAGCGATGCCGGACGCGGATTCCGCTTTCCCGCCTTCCTCGACTTCCGCCCCGCGCTCAGCGGACACTTTCGCTCGTCCATTCGAAATACTCTTCCCGGACGGAGCATCGGGACACGCGGGTTCCGCCTTCCCACACGACGAGTCCTCGCCGAACTCGAACGGAGCGATGTCGGGCGCGGGTTTCGACATCGCACATTCCCCGACGCCCGACTCCCGAAGCGGGGCGGAGCGACGCGCCTCCCGACTCCCGGTTTTTGGCGGCATCACGCCTCGATCTCCAATGACACGTCCGCCGCCAGAGCGGAGTGCGTGAGCGCGCCGACGGAGATGAGGTCGGGGCCGGACTCCGCGTATGCTCGGACCGTGCCGAGGTTCACGCCACCGGAGATCTCCACGAGCATGCCCGGAGCTTTTTCGCGCGCCGCATCCACACACCTTCCGACTTCCTCGGGCGACACGTTGTCGAGGAGGACGGCGTCGGCCTTCGCCTCGAATGCTTCTTCGAGCTCGTCCATATTCTCGACTTCGACCTCGACTTTGAGGAGGTGCGGCGAGTTTTCCTTCGCCCTTCGCACCGCCTCCGAAACGCCTCCGGCGATGGCGAGGTGATTGTCTTTTATGAGGATGCCGTCGTCGAGGCCGGATCGGTGGTTCGTGCCGCCCCCGGCCCGTACGGCGGCTTTTTCGAGAACCCGAAGCCCCGGCGTCGTTTTCCGGGTGTCGGTGATGCTCGCCCCCGTCCCGGAGATCGCTTCCACGTATTTATTCGTGAGCGTCGCCACGCCGGAGAGGCGCATGAGGAGATTGAGCGCGACCCTTTCTGCGGCGAGGATGGAGCGGGCATTCCCTTCGATGGCGGCGATGACGGCTCCGGCCTCGACTCGGTCGCCTTCCTCCGCGAACGCCTCGAAGCGCACTCGCTCGTCCGAGGCGAAGAAGACAGCACGGGCCGCTTCGAGTCCCGAGACGACGAGGCTTTCTTTTGCGAGGAAGCGTCCGCGGGCGAGCGCGTCCTCCGGCACGGTCGAGAGCGAGGTCGCGTCGCCGCGTCCGATGTCTTCGGTGAGGGCGTGGCGAGCCACGCGGAGGATCTCTTCGTCCGGCTTCCGTACTTCCGTCCGATCCATCACAGCGCGAGCATCCTTTCGATGGGGCGAAGGGCGGCGAGGCGGAGATCCTCGTCGAGTGTGATCTCCGGTTCGAGGTTTTCCATGCACGAGTACAATTTCTCCATCGTGTTCCGGCGCATGTGGGGGCATTCGGCGCACGCCTCGCACGAGCCTTCGGGGCCGCGGCCGGGGGCGCGCATGAATTCCTTTTCGGGTGCGGCCTTCCTCATTTGGTGGATGATGCCCGCCTCCGTCGCCACGATGAAGCGCCTCGCGTCGCTCGCCACGGCGCGTTCGAGGAGCGAGGTCGTGCTTCCGACGTGATCCGCGAGTCGAAGCACCCGCTCCTCGCACTCGGGGTGCGCGAGAACCTCGGCATCCGGGAAGCGAACCTTCATTTGCCGGATCTTCTTCTCGGAAAAGAGGATATGAACCATGCACGTCCCCGGCCACAAAATCATGTCCCGCCCCGTCTTCTCGACGAGATACCGCCCGAGATGCTTGTCCGGCCCGAAGATTATGGGCGTGTCCTCGGGAATGCTCCCGACGACCTTCTCGGCATTCGACGAGGTGCATATGACGTCCGAGAGAGCTTTCATCGCCGCCGAGGTGTTCACGTACGAGATGACGGCATGGCCCGGACGCTCTTTTATGAACCTCTCGAACTCATCGGGCGGACAAGAATCCGAGAGGGAGCATCCCGCTTCGAGGTCGGGGAGAACGACCGTCTTCCCGGGGTTCAAAATCTTCGCCGTCTCGGCCATGAAGTGGACGCCGCAAAACACGATGACATCCGCGTCCGTGCTTTGCGCCTCCCTCGCCAAACCGAGCGAGTCCCCGATGAAGTCGGCGACATCCTGAATTTCCGGCTCCTGATAATAATGGGCGAGGACGACCGCGTTCATCTCCTCTTTCAAACGCTCGACCTCCCGGAAATAGTCCACCCGAACATCCAAAATCTCCACAAAAACCTCCTCGTAACAACCACCGACGACCTTGATACACGAAAGTGTTACGATGTCGCTTGTTTGTAACATATCGTTACAAACAGTATTGCACGGGGTGTGTGGGCTGGCAAGGCGAGGGTTTGGAAGATGTTTCGGGGCCGGAGTGATGGGGCGGCTTCGCCTCGCGTTATACTTCGGCCATGCGTACATCGCCGCCGGGGGAGAGGCCACACCGCAACCACGGGCTTTTTAGCGACCATTATCTCGACGCGACATTGCCGGAGCGTCCGGGTTGGGCGGAGCTTGCGAGGGAGGCGAAGCCCGTCATGGAGGAGGTGGCGAGGGTTCTCTCCTCGCACGTCCCGAGTGAAAACGAGGCGCAGACCGAGAGCGACCTCGTCCGGCCCGTCCTCCGCCTCCTCGGACACGACTTCGAGGTTCAGCCCGCGCTGGAAACTCCCGACGGCACGAAACGACCGGACTATGTTTTCTATAACGACCGTTCCTCACTCGACTCGAACAAAGGGAAGAGGCTCGACGATGCGGTGCTTTCCGGCAAGGCGTTCGCGGTCGGGGACGCGAAGTATTTAGACCGTCCGCTCGATGTTTCTTTGAAGGGGAAGGGCGACCCTTTCTCGAACCGGAACCCTTCGTTTCAGATTTCGTTTTATATGCAACATTCCGCCGTCGAGTGGGGAATCCTCACGAACGGTCGGCTGTGGCGGCTTTATCATCGCGACTCGGCGCACAAGCTCGACCGTTTTTACGAGGTGGACTTGCCGGAACTCGTGGAAAACGGCGGCGACTCGGAGGCGTTTTTGTATTTCTTCGCCTTCTTCCGAAGAGCGGCTTTCGATGGGGACGGGGAGTTTTCGCTTCGGAATATTCTCGCGGAGAGCGAGGATTATGCGAGGAGCATCGGGGACTCGCTGAAACTCCAGGTTTACGAGGCGCTTCTCCACATCGCGCAAGGTTTTTTGGATCACTCGCAGAATGGCCTCGATGCCGAGCCGGGAACGCTCCGAACAATTTACGACAACTCGCTCATCACTTTGTACCGGATGCTTTTTGTGCTTTACGCGGAGTCGCGCGAGCTTCTTCCGGTGCGAGGGAGCGAGATGTACCGCGACACATATAGTTTGTACGCCATAAAGCGCGAGGCCGCCCGTGGACGCTCACTCCTCCCCGGAACGACGCAAACGTGGAGCCGCCTCCGGGAACTTTTCGGGATCATCGCCGAATGAAGCCCGCCGCTCTCGGTGGCGACCTTCGATGGCGGCCTCTTCGACGCACAGCGGCATCCGTTCCTCGAAGAGAACGCGGTCGGCGACCACCCTCTCCAACTCGCGGTGGACAAGCTCTCGCGGGTGGGCGGGCAGTTCGTGGATTACCGCGACCTCGCCGAGCGGCACCTCGGGACGATTTATGAAGGTCTCCTCGAATACCACCTCGAAGCATTGCCGGAGCCGGAGGACGGGTGGACGGTCGTCCTCCTCAACGAGAAGGGCGAGCGGAGGCTCACGGGCGCGTACTATACGCCGGACTTCGTCGTGAAGCACATCGTCGAGAAGACCATCGGCCCGATGCTCGATGAAGCGGTCGCGGGGGCGAAGGATGATGAAGAGAAGATCGCCTGTGTCCTCGGCCTCGATGTTCTCGACCCTTCGATGGGGAGCGGGCATTTCCTCGTCGAGGCGACGGAGTATATCGCCCGGTTTTTGGTGGAACTCGATGTTTCGGGGGGCGAGTATTCTGACGAAGGGGAGGCCGAACTCGCGCATTGGAAGCGGCGGGTGGCGCAGTCGTGTGTTTATGGCGTGGATTTGAATCCGCTCGCCGTGGATCTCGCAAAGCTCTCGTTGTGGCTCGCCACCGTCGCGAAGGATCGCCCGCTCTCGTTCCTCGACCATCACCTCCGGTGCGGGAACTCGCTCGTCGGCTCGCGCATCTCCGAACTCGAGCCGGGCGGCGGGAGGAAGAAGCGAAAGAAGAAGGCCGACGACTCGTCGCAATTATCCATGCTCGAAGACGACTCGTTCCGGCTCTCGATGGGAAACGCGGTCGGCTCGATGTGGCTCATCGAGGAAAGCCCGGCGGATACGGTGGAGGAGGTGCGCGAACAAGAACGCCTTTACGAAATGCTCCGCGCCGACCTCGTCCGGCGGTATGCGAAGCTCGCGGATCTCGCCGCCGCCACGAGCTTCGGCGTGGACGTGGACGCCTCACTATGGAAGCCGCTCGCCGACTACGCCGCGAAACCCTCCGCCGCCACCCTCCCGCAATTCCAAAGATGGCTCGACGAGGCGAGGGATGTGGCCGGAGAACGCCGCTTCTTCCACTGGGAACTCGAGTTCCCGGAGGTCTTCTTCGACCGCCACGGACGGCCACTCGGCGACGATTCCGGCTTCGATGCGGTCGTCGGGAACCCGCCGTATGTCCGGCAAGAAGTCCTCGGGCGCGAGATGAAGGGGTACTTCGAGGCGGCGTTTCCCGAGACGTATCATGGGGTGGCCGACCTCTTCGTTTATTTTTACGAGCAAGGTTTCCGGCATCTCCGGCGAGGGGGTCGGATGGGGTATATCGTGACGAACAAATGGCTTCGGGCGGGGTTCGGGGAGCCGCTCCGGGGGTATTCCGCGGGGAGCGGGGCGGTCGAGGAGATCGTGGACTTCGGACACGCCCCGATCTTTCCCGACGCCGACGTGTTCCCGTGCATCCTCATCCTCCATAAACCGCGCGACGGCTCCACCGCGAACGACTCCGTCCGCGTCGCCGAGTTCCCCCGCGAAGCCCTCGGAACATCCGGCATCGAAGAATACGCCGCCGAACACGGCCACACCGTCCCGAAGAGCCGCTTCACGAACGCTGCATGGAGCCTCGAAACCTCCGACGTGGACGACCTCATGGCGAAGCTCCGCCGAAACGGAGTCCCCCTCGCCGAATTCGCCGGGGTGAAGCCCGCGTACGGAATAAAGACCGGACTCAACGAAGCGTTCCTCGTGGACACGGAGACGAGGGATCGGCTCGTGCGGGAGGACGGGCGTTCGGCGGAGATCATAAAGCCGTATTTGCGCGGACAGGATATAAAGCGGTGGAGTCCCGAATGGCGTGGTCTGTGGATGATCGTGATGAAATCGAGTGGCGACCACGCATGGCCGTGGAGCGAAGCCGCCAAAGACTCCGACGAAGCCGAGGAAATCTTCCGAAAGACATTCCCGGCGATACACGCCCACATGAAACCGCTCGAAGCGAGGCTCCGAAAACGCTCCGACCGGGGGCGTTTTTGGTGGGAGCTTCGCTCGTGCGATTATTACGCGCTATTCAAGAGGCCGAAGATCGTTTATCAGGTTCTTCAAACGTATCCTCGATACGGCTTCGACACGGATGGTTTGCTCCTCAACGACAAAGGCTTTTGTTTACCGACGGACGACGCATACCTTCTCGCGGTTCTCAATTCGTCGCTCGTATGGTGGCATAACTGGCGATATTTGCCGCGCATGATCAACGACACCCTCACGCCACTCGGCGTACTCATGGAAAAGCTCCCCATCGCCGTCCCGACGGACGAAGCGCGGGAGGAGGCGGAGGGGATCGTCGGCGAACTCATCGCGGCGGCGAAGGCCGGGGGCGAGATGAAGCGGCGCGCCCTCGACTGGCTCGCGATCGAGTTCGGCGTGGAGAAGCCCGGCAAAAAGCTCGAAGACATCGCCGCCCTCGACGCGGACGACTTCATCGCCGAAGTCAGAAAGCGCCGCCCGAAACCGGAGGGCCGCCTCACGCCGGGCGCGCTCGGCGACCTCCGAAGCGGCTACGAAGAACTCGCGGCCCCCGCGAAGGAAGCGCGTCGGAGATCCACGCTCCTCGAACGCCGCCTCACCGACCTCGTAAACCGAGCATACGGCCTCACGGAGGAAGAAATACGCCTCATGTGGAGCACCACGCCACCGAGAATGCCGGGGGTTTGAGTTTCGGCGTGCGTCGTTTCCCGCACTCTATGCATGGCTGAATCTCAGGGAGCTTCGGACATGATTTCGAGACCCTCGATGCCGGAGAAGTGTTCGCGGTTGTGCGTGACGAGCGGCATATCGTGGAGGAGGGCGGTGGCGGCGATCCATGCGTCCGCGACTCCGACGGGCCGGCCTTTTCTGCGGGCCTCGTCGGAAACTTCCGCCCATTTGCGGCACATTCGCCGATTGTATGGATATATGACGAAGTTTCGGAGGTGTTCTTCCATTCTTTGGCGGCGTGGTTCGCCCCAGTCGCGTTCGAGAGTCCACCGGTCGAGTTCCGCGACGGTCATGGAAGTGATCACGAGCAATTCCCCGTCCAAATGCGGGCGGTAAAGTTCCGCGCGGGAATCCCTCTTAAAAACGAAGGACACCACATCGGTGTCCACAACGACCGGGGACACTACGAGGCTTTACGAGGGGTCACGGCGCCACTCCCCGAGAGCGGACGTGAACTCTTCCGGTTCCTCGTCCTCGGGCCAGAAATCTCCGAGAAGATCGTCGAAGGTGGCGGCGGGGACTCCTTGGTTTTTCGCGAGCGTCTCCGGGTCGGCGGTATCCTCGAAGGCTTCGGGGGTGGATTCGTTTGCGAGCTGCTTCTCGGCGTCGTGCAAATCTTTGGTTTTGCTCGCGAGCTTTCGTTCGAGATCGGCGACGTTCTTTTGGATTTCGGCTTCTTTACTTCTTTCCCGAATCAGCTTTTCACGGAGAGAAGCGACGTCCGCCGTGAGCTTGCCGACCTCGCTTTGGTACATGGGCATGCGCTCACCTCACTTCGACCACGATGGCCTTCATTAGTTTACTCCAAATCCGAAGACCGCCTCACGCCGGACGCGCCCGGAGACCTCCGAAGCGGCTACGAAGAACTCGCGATTCCGGCCAAAGAAGCACGGCGGAGATCCGCGCTCCTCGAACGCCGCCTCGCCGATCTCGTGAACCACGCATACGGCCTCACGGAGGAAGAAATACGCCTCATGTGGAACACCGCGCCACCGAAGATGCCGGAAGTTTGAAGGGGGGCGTTCCGAAAAGATCCTCTTGCCTGTGATCTCAAAGACTGGCTCCATGCGTAATACTGTGTAGTCAGCATAACAAAACAAGGGAAAGAGCTTCGCGTGACCAATGTCAAAGTAAGATTACATCAATTCGAGACTCGTCTAATGCAATGGCTGTAGGACTTACGCAAGAACCATCTGAACAGTGGGATTCTTAAGCTGTTGGACGAGATAGTCCCGCAGCAAGCCATGCTTGATTTGGTAGACGGTCCTCCCGCTCTGGTATGCCAGGTTCTTCAGGCGG
>JACCWD010000084.1 GCA_013697825.1 Rubrobacter sp. | reverse complement strand
CTGGAGATTCAGGGAAGGCCCGAAAAAGGGGGGCGAAAAAGCCCCGCCAACCTCTCGGAGTTCAAGAGAAAGCGAGGGCTCTCGTGGAGCTGACGGTGGCTGAGATTCGCAGACTTTTGTGCCGGCCGGTGCTGAGGAGGCGTCCTCCGCGTTGGGGGGAGGCGCTCTCGTGGTCGTCATGGCGTCGCCGCCGTCAGGCCGTAGCCAGGCGCAGCCACTGCAAGCGGAGGGGCGTGCTGCTGGCATGATTTACAACTGTAGTATTAGGGCGCTTGCGCGGGCGACCGCGAGGCTTGCGGACCGGCCAGACGGCATCCACGGCCTCTTCCAAGACCTTCGAGTCGTGGACGTTGGCCGCCGAGTGGATCACCGACAAAGGGATACCCCTTCGATCTACTACAATATGGCGCTTCGAGCTCTGTTTGCCCTTATCCGTCGGGTTCGGGCCGGTCTTTTGGCCCCCCCGGGGGCGGCCACGCTCGCCGAGTCCAAAGACGCCCTCTCCCAGTTGATTTGGTCGGCTTCTCCCAAGCGGTCCAAGAGCCTCCGGTGCAGCCGCTCCCACACGCCCGCCTCGTGCCACTCCTTCAGGCGCCGCCAGCAGGTCATGCCAGATCCGCAGCCCATCTCCTGCGGCAGCATCTCCCAGGGGATGCCGCTCCTGAGGACGAACAGTATGCCGCTGAGGGCGGCGCGGTCGTCGATGCGGGGCCTGCCACCTTTGGGCTTGGGCGGCTCTTCGGGCAAGAGCGGCTCGATCACTTCCCATAGTTCATCGGGTACGAGTTCCTTAGCCATACTCTCACCCTACCCGTTGCTGGGTTTTGTTAGGCGCATTTAGCCTATGGTGCGCGTACTAAAGTGTTAGGGAAGAGGAAACGACTTCGGGAGTTCGTCTCCGAGGGTTTTCGAGAAGCGTTCGGCGGTGTGTCCTCGGGAATATTCTCTTCCGTTGGCTCCGAGCTTTGTCGCCAGAGATTTGTTTCGCGCCAGCTTCGATACGGCGGCGGCGACTTCGGCGGGGTCTTCCGGGTTTACGGTCGGGCCGATCTGGTAGTTTTTGGAGAGCCAGCCGATGATCCCTTCGTCGCAGGCTATGACGGGGAGGGAGGCCATCCCGGCCTGAAGGAGGACGCCGCTCGAGATGTATTGTTTTCTGTATCCGACCCACACGATGTCCGAGGCGAGGAAGAGGGAATGTTCTTCGGAACCGTGGAAGAACTCGTCCCGCTCACGCAGCCGCCCCGAATCCCGGAGCCTGTCGGCGATGGGGGAGGCGAGGAGGGTTTTTGTCTCGTCGTCTTGCGGGCCCGCGACGAGAAGGGTCGTGTCCTCGGGGAAGTCTTCGTGGCGGACGCTTCGGAGGAGAGAGTCGAGGCCCTTCGATTCGTCAATGACGCCGTAGACGAGGATGACGGTTTCGGCGGGGTTTATGGAAAGTTTCCGCCGGGCTTCCTCGCGGGGGGTGCCTCCGCCGAGATCCACGGGTTCCGGCAGGAAGCGAACCTTCTTCGACCGGGCGGGGGACTTCTCGTGGGCGTATCGGAGGAGGAGTTCATCGAAGGCGAACACCGCTTTGAGGGTTTCGACCGAGAGGAGTTTGAAGAAGAGCTTCTCCTTTATGCGGGACGAGAGGCCGTACGGGGCTTCGACTCCCATTTTGCGGAGATGGAAGTCCGGGTTGATGAAGATGCCGCTCCACGGCGTGCCTCCGAACGGGGAGCCGACGGCGCCCGCCGCGTGGGCGACGTAGTCGAGGTATGGAACCATGACGTAGTCCGGCGGGGTTCCTTGTTTTTCCAGCCTCCGGTAAAGGCCGGCGAACATTCTATGGTAGCGGAACTTGTATCCGAGGACCCCCTTGAACGGACGGCTTCCCTGCCCCGGAAGGGCGATGCCTCGGAGTCCGCCTCCGCACGCGGCTTGTATCCCTTTATAGAACGGATGGTCGAAGAAAGAGTCGGAGGTTGCGAGCCATACCTCGTACCCGAGGCGGGAGGCTCGCTCGGAGATCCAAGCAACATACCTCATGTTGTGGCCCTCCCAATGCGGCTCTATGAGAAGGAGCGAAGACACGATGCCCACAGGGTACCAGAGTGGATCCTCACCCCGCTCCGCGTACCGCCCCTTCCCACCGCCCGACCGCCTCCCGGCACTCCTCCACCGAAGGCACGAGCGCGACCCGGATATACCCCTCGCCGCCCGAGCCGAACGCGCTCCCCGGAGCCACGACGATCCCCTCGTCCATAAGCCGGAGAGCATACGCCTCGTCATCTCCACCGGGAACGGAAACCCATAAATAGAAGCTCGCCCCCGTCCGGGTGAAGTCGAGATTCGCCCGCTCTAAGAAGGCTTCGAAGAGGGAGCGTCTCTCGGAGAAGACGCGGTTCCTCTCCTCGACGTGCGCGTCGTCGTTCCACGCGGCGATGGCGGCTTCTTGAATGAAAGAGGGTGTCGCTGCGCCGATGGAGGGGCGGAGCTTTTTGAGGGCGGAGACGAGTTCCGCGTCCCCGGCCATCATGGCGGAGCGGTACCCGGTCATGCCGCTCCGCTTCGAGAGCGAGCAGAAAGCGAGCGTCCGCTCCTTCGTGACTTCGAGGATGGAGGGCGGGGGGTCGCCTTCGTATATCTCGTTATAACACTCGTCGGAGAAGAGGAGGATGTCGTGCCTTCGGCAAAACTCCGAGACCTCCTCCAAATACGACAAACTCGCCCTCGCCCCGGTCGGGTTGTGCGGATAATTCAGCCAGAGGATGCGGGTCTTCTCCGGGTCTATTTTCTCCGTCGGAAGGAGGAAGCCGTCCTCGCATGCGAGCTTGACGGGCATCGATTCTCCGCCGGAGAACACGGTTCCGCGCTCGTAGACGGGGTATCCGGGGGTTCCGTATGCCACGCCTCTCCGTTCATGCGAATGGTGGAGGAAAGCCAAAGGCGCGTGGAAGATGGCTTCCTTCGAGCCGCCGGCGGGCGTGATCTCCGTCTCCGGGTCGAGGGAAATTCCGTGGCGTCGTCGCATCCACGCGGCGAAGGCTTCGCGGAGTTCCTTTTTCCCGGTGGCGGTCGGGTATTGGCTGACTTCGGGGACGGAGTTTGACAGAGCGTCCCTTATCTTTTTATCGGTCGGCTCCCTCGGGTCTCCGGCCCCGAAGTCGAAGAGGCGGGCGCCTTTGCTTTTCAGTTCCTCGCGGCGTTCGTCGAGGCGGAGGAGCGGGTATGCCCCCTGGCGCTCGAGTATGGGGTTGAGGGTGAGGGTCGCGGGAGGTTTCCGCACGGAGTATATTCCCCCTTACTAGATAGCCTGACGGAAGCTGGAATATTAGCATGATGGGGAATCGTAAAGGGTATAAGGAAACCGAGGGAAGGCAAAAGAACGGAAAGACGGGAGGCATATTTTGGATGAGTTCCACCGCGAGGGGGACGTTCTCCACTGCGAGGACGTTCCCCTCGCCGACATAGCGTGCAGTGCCGGAACCCCGGCCTATGTTTACAGCCACGGGGCTTTGGAGGGGGCGTACCGCGAGCTCGACGAGGCGTTCGACGGCCTCGACCATCTCGTGTGCTTCGCGGTGAAGGCGAACGGGAATTTGGCGGTCCTTCGCGCTCTCGCGTCTTTCGGGGCGGGGGCGGACATTGTTTCGGGGGGGGAGCTTTACCGGGCGATGCGGGCGGGCTTCGACCCGAAGAAGGTCGTCTTCGCGGGGGTCGGGAAGACCGAGCCGGAGCTTATGGCGGGTTTGGGCGAACGAATTCTTCTTTTCAACGTCGAGTCGGCGGCGGAGCTCGAGCACCTCGAGCGGATGGCGAATGTTTACGGGAAGCGGGCGCGGGTGGCTATTCGCGTAAACCCGGACGTGGAGCCGGAGACGCACGAGCATATCTCGACCGGGCATGGGGGGAGTAAATTCGGGGTCGCCATCGAGGAGGCTTTGGCGCTTGCGGAGAGGATAAAGGGGTACCGGTGTGTGGATCTCATCGGGGTCCATCAGCATATCGGGAGCCAGATCACGAAGTCCGAGCCGTACAAGGAGTCCGTCGAAAAGAGCGCGGCCCTCGTGGACGAGCTTCGCTCGCGGGGCTTCGACATCCAATATTTCAACATCGGCGGCGGCCTCGGAATAAAGTACAAGGACGAGGACACTTTCTCCCCGAAGGAACTCGTGGCTGCGATCCGTCCGACTTTGGAGGCGACGAAGGCGAAGATCATCTGCGAGATGGGGCGGTACATCGCGGGCGGCGCGGGTGTCCTCCTCACGAGCGTCGTATACCGGAAGAAGAGCGGCGAGAAGAGCTTCCTCGTCGCCGACGCGGGAATGAACGACCTCCTCCGCCCGAGCTTGTACGACGCGTACCATGAAGTCGAGGCCGTCGGCCCGAACGGCTCGCTCGCGGATGCCGACCTCGTCGGCCCGGTGTGCGAGAGCGGCGACTATCTCGCGCGAGACCGGGAATTGCCGGATGCCCGCGAAGGCGACATCCTCGCGGTGATGAACGCCGGGGCGTACGGCTTCTCGATGGCGTCGAATTACAACTCGCGCCTCAAGCCCGCCGAGGTGATGGTGAGGGGCGACCGATGGTCGGTGGTTCGGGAGCGGGAGAATTATTCGGACCTCATCCGGGGCGAGCTCGTTCCGGCGTTTTTGTGAGGAAGGAGTCCATCCAGCTGCGGGTTCGACCATTCGACGATCGAGACGCCGACGCGGTGGTTGGCCTCTCGCTGCGGGCTTGGGCGTCGGGCTTCGCATACCTTGAGCGGGTGATGGGTTCCGAGATCTTCGGTCGGCTCCACCCGGACTGGCGCAAGAGTCAACGGCGAGTGGTGGAGGCGGTCTGCGCCGCTCAGGAGACACGAGTGTGGGTCGCCGAGGCGGGCGCGAGCACCGTCGGCTTCGTGACGGTCGAGCTTCGTCCAGAGAAGAGCATCGGTGAAATCTACATGCTTGCCGTTGACCCTGACTACCAGGGCATCGGCATCGGAACCGCCTTGACCGAGTTCGCGCTCGCGTGGATCAAAGACGCGGGAATGGCGGTCGCGATGGTTGAGACTGGAGGAGGCTCCGCACACGCTGCGGCGCGGCGCGTGTACGAAAAGGCCGGCTACGTCCACCTGCCGATAGCCAGACACTTCAAAAATCTTTAGCGGAATTCGAAAAGCCGGAGAAGATGATAAGCGAAGCACGCCGACTGGCAAGCCAACGACCGCGAAGCGGCGCGAGCTAATTTCTGCGCCGTCCCCCCCTGCTTCCTCCGCCCGCCCTTCGGTTCGTCAATAAAAGCGAGAGTGCGGGGCTTCGTCTCACGAGGTTCGCGTCGAAGGAGGAGTATTTTGCCGCCGCGCTGAAGAGGACGATGACGGAGAGGAGGGTCATGAGGAGGTTCATGTTCAAGAACTCCGGGGGGCCGAGGCCCGTGCCGAAGCGGACGCCTCCCTGCGAGAGGAGGATCATGGCACTGAGGACGATGCTCCCGAGGGCGGCGAAGTTCGCCAAAAGGCCGAGGATGAGGGCGAGGCCGATCATGAGTTCGGCGGCCCGGACGAACTGGGAGATGAACTCGGCGTTCGGGACTATGTTGTCGAGCATGAAGGTTTGGAAGAAGGGCGGGGCTCCGCCGACGAAGCCTCCGGCGGCGAGGCTGTCGGCGAATTGGCGGGGGAAGGAGGGATTGAGAAGTTTCTCGAGGCCGGCGTTGATCCAGACCGCGCCGACGATTACCCTCACCCACACCATCGCGTTCAAAAGTGAATCTCCTCCCGCATGCCTCGGCTTCGCTGGCGGTGATCTTAACAACTGTATCGCCGCGATATGCGTATATAACCAATGTACCGTACCCTGAACACTATGCGGAACCGGATCGCATCGAAAGGAGAATCGTGGCGCAAGGAATTTCTCGTGGAAGGTTCATCCGCCTCGGAGCGACTATGGGAGCGGCGAGCGCGTTCGTCGCATGCGGAGGCGGCGGATCCGAGGCCCCCACCGAAGAAGAGGCCGCGCCCGAAGACGCGCCGACCGAAGAGACGGCTCCCGAGGAAGCCTCGGATGGGGAGTCCATCGCCGCCGAGTCCGATGTCGCGCCGGGCGAGGCTCTCGACTTCGAGGACGGCGGGGAGCCGGCGGTCCTCGTCCACCTCGACAGCGGGGACTTCGTCGCGTACTCGGCGGTATGCACCCACCAGCAATGCACCGTCGCGTTCAACGACGGCTCCCTCGACTGCCCTTGCCACGGTTCGAGGTTCGACGCGGCAAACGGCGCGGAGGTTATGGCGGGGCCGGCGAATTCGCCGCTGCCGGAGATACCCGTCGAAGTCCGCGACGGCGAGGTGTTCCGCGCTTAAAGGTTTCAGGCATCAGGCGTCAGCAAAAACCGCTCGCCGCGAGGCTCCTTTTCGATCACGAAGCCGGGATTTTGCAGCTTCTTCGCGGGACGGGATGCGGCTGCGAAGCCGTGTTTCATCCGAGAAGCCAAAAACCTGAAGCCCGAAGCCTGATACCTGAAGCCTCGATCAAGTAAAATGCCCGCATGGACTCCAGGGAGGAGCGGATCGGACTGAACGGCGCGGCGGCGATCCTCGACGCTTCGCCCGCCGAGGTACGCAAAATGGCCGCCGATGGCCGCCTCTCCGCCAAGACGAACGGCGAGAGCGAATACTCCTTCGTCCTCGCGGAAGTCATGGAGCTAGCCGGGGAGATCTCCTCCGACGAGGTCTTCGAGGGCGAGGTCATCGGCGACGAAGCCCCCGATGCCTCCTCTTCCTCCCGGCTCCCGGCGGTTCCTTTCGAGCGGTATGAGAGGCTTTTGCAGCAAGGTCAGGATTACAAGACGCGCCTTGAGGAGCGGAACCGCCAGATGGAGGAGATCCGCCAGGAAAGGGACGCGGCGAGAACCGAGATAGACCGTTTGTGGTCGGAGATCGAACGCCTCAATTTGATCGAGTTCCAGCGTGAACTTCAGGAAAAGACGATCTCCACCCTCGAAGAGGAGAAGGCGAAACTCGAGTCCGAACGCACCCGCCTCGCGGACGAGCATACGAAGCTCGTCGAAGAGAAGTCCGAAATCTCGGAGGAGCGCACCCGCCTCGAAGCCGAACTGAAAGTCCTCAAAAACCGCGGCTTCTTCTCGCGCCTCTTCGGCGGCGGCTGACCACCGCGCAATTCTCGCATAGCCTCCGCACGACTCCGAAAACCCTGCGAACCCCATACTCGAACGCCCGGCTCCGAATACTCCGCATTTCTTATTTTCAATATTTTCAATAATTATTGAAAATATTGAAAGAAGGCCATACACTGGGATTTGAGAAAAGGAATCCGTAGTTTTGCCGAGGAGACGTATGGATGAGGAGCGAGAGCGGTACGTTGAGGAGTTGGCGGTATATTGGGGAAGTTTCGGGATGCCGAAGATGCAGGGACGGGTGCTCGGGGCTTTGCTTGTGGCGGATCCGCCGGAGATGACGGCGGAGAGGTTGGCGGAGGTTTTGCGGGCGAGTCGCGGTTCCATAAGTTCGGCGACTCGGGCTTTGATCCAGATGGGGATCGTGGAGCGAAGGACGATGCCCGGCGAGAGGAAAGACTATTTCCAGTCGCGCACGAACTGGGCGGAGCTTATGCACCAGCAAATCGGCATGTACGCCGCCTTCAGGAAAATAGCCGAGAGGGGGCTTGAGATCATGGCCGGAAGCCCCCCCGAGTCGAGGCTCGACCTCGAAGAGATACGCAGTTTGTATTCCCATTTGGAGCGCGAGATGCCCGCCCTCATCGAGCGGTGGGAAAAATCTAGAGAGGAAGAAAGACGATGAGCGCGGTCATAGAGACGAGCAAACTCTCGAAGGCATACGGAAAGAGCCGCGGAATCAAGGACATCGACCTCATGGTTGAGGAGGGTGAGGTCTTCGGTTTCCTCGGCCCGAACGGAGCCGGGAAGACGACGACCATCCGAACCCTCCTCGGCTTCATGCGCCCGACCGGAGGGGCCGCCGAAATATTCGGCCTCGACACGAAGCGCGAGAGCGTGCGGATACGGGCGAACGCCGGAAATCTTCCGGGCGAGTTCGCCCTCGAAGACAAAATGACCGGAGAAGGTTTGCTCAAACTCTTCGCGAGGCTCCGCGGAGTGGGGGACATGACGTACGCGCACGACCTCGCCGAGCGGCTCGGGGCGGAGATGAAGAGGCCGATGCGGAAGCTCTCGCGGGGGAACAAGCAAAAGATCGGTCTCGTTCAAGCCATGTTCCACAAACCACCGCTTCTCATCCTCGACGAGCCGACGGGCGGCCTCGACCCGCTCGTTCAGGAGGAGTTTCTGAAAATAGTCGGCGAGGTGAAGGAAGAAGGGCGAACCGTCTTCTTCTCGTCGCACGTGCTTTCGGAAGTGGAAAGGGTGTGCGACCGGGTCGGGATCATCCGCGGCGGAGAGCTTGTGGATGTGGAGCCGACCGGGCAGCTCATAGACAAATCCTTCCGCCACGTGAAGCTCACTTTCGAGAAGGCGGTGGATCCGCGACCGTTTCGCACCCTCGAAGGCATCGAGGATTTCCATGCGGACGGGGATGAACTCTCCTTCACGCTCCATTCGGAGCCGGACCGGATGGTGAAGCTCGCGGGCGAACACAAGCTCGTGAGCATGGAGTATGAGAGGCCGTCTCTGGAAGAGATATTCCTCACGTACTATGGCAAAACGAACGGGAAGGAGGAGAGATGAGCGATACGACCCTCCGCAAGCCGGAGCTTCGCGAGACGGAGCTTCGCGAGCCGACCGGGACGTTCGGGACGCTCGCCTCGTACATGATGCGGCTCCAAATAAAGAGCGTGCTTGTATGGGGCGGCGTTCTTGGATTGTATGCGGCGGCCATCGTCGCCTCGTATCTCTCGTTCGGGGATCCCACGCAGATGGAGCAGATCATGTCCGCGTACCCGCCGGAGCTTTTGGAGGCGTTCGGGATCACCGACATGAGTACGATCGAGGGCTTCCTCGCCGGGCAGATTTTCAACCTCATCCCGCTCGCCATCGCCTTTTTCCCGATTCTCGCCCTCTCCGCCGCGATCGCCGGATCGGAGGAGCGCGGCACCATTGACGTGCTTCTCGGGAACCCGATCCCGCGCTGGCAACTCGTCGTCGGGAGCTTTGTCGCCACGGCGGTGTCGCTCCTCATCATCGTCGCCATAATGGGCGGGATCATGTACGGGACGTCGCTCCTCATCGACATCGAACTCGACTTCGCGGCGAGCGTCGAAGGGGTTTTGAACTTGTGGCCGATCTCGGTATTCTTCGGGTCGCTCGCGCTCCTTTGCTCGGCGATTTTTCATAGACGGGCGCTCGCTATCGCCGTGCCGGGCTTCGTGCTTTTGGCTATGTACCTCGCCGACACATTGGGCCGAGTCTCCGAAGACTTCGAAGCCTATAGGGATTTCTCGGTCTTCTATTACTATGCCCCGGATGGATCGGCCATCACCGACGGCATAGACTGGGCGAGTTTCTTCGGCGTCTCCGGCGTGGCGATACTCTTCGCGCTCCTCGCCGTCGCTGTCTTCCGGCGGCGGGATATATATACGTGAGGTTTCAGGAAATGCGCGGCGGATGGTTGTTTCGGCGGAAGGCGACGTTTCCCGAACGGATCGTTCTTTGTCCCGGATCGTTTATGGAGCATCCGCCGGAAGTGGGGAGTCGGGGTGTTCCCAACCATTGA
>JACCWD010000053.1 GCA_013697825.1 Rubrobacter sp. | reverse complement strand
GAAGACGAGGCGTCGCCGGGGGTAATCCTTGAAAGGCAGGTCTCCACTCCATCCGCTAGGACTCATACAGCGGAAGGGGGGGGGAAGAGCGGCGCTCAAGTGAAGCCTCCATGCCTCTCGTGGCCTGTGGCGCTGCGGAGGGTGAGGGCGTGGCTGGAGCCGTACGTAATGCTCATGCGCTACTGGAGGGCGTTCTCGGATCTGCCCCCGCCGCCGGAGCTGAAAGCGCTGCTTGAGTGGGTGTTCTCGGGCAAAGGACTCTACCTCTATGCCCGCTAACAACAAACTACCGCTATGACCTTCGATGGACGCTCGCGATGGCGCGGCAATTCAACGACGCTCTGAAAGGGAACGTAACGCCGGAGGAGGCTTTGCAAACATTGCAAATGGAGCTTGGGAACATCGTGGAGCAAGGAGGGTGAGGCTCCGCTTCGGCGGTTTCGTTTAACGCCCGATTCAAATCGCGGAAGCTATGTGCTAGGCTGCGAAGCGTGGCAGAGAGCGTCGGATGCGGACAGGTTTTCCTCGCCCGCGTCCCGGCATACCTCGCCACCGGAAGCATTCTTTGCGATCTCATGGAATTGTCGGCGACAGCGGAGGTTTTTCTTTGACGGCCACGGTCGTACTCGGGCTTGCCTGGGGAGACGAAGGCAAGGGGCGCGTTTGCGACGTGCTCGCCCACGACGTTGATTTCGTTTCACGATACTCGGGCGGAAACAATGCCGGACATACGGTTCGCGTCGGGGAGGAGGAGTTCAAGCTCCACCTCGTCCCGTCCGGCGTCGTGCGCGAAGGCGTAACGTGTACCATCGGGAACGGCGTCGTCGTGAACCCGCAAGTTCTCAAGCAGGAAGTCGAGGCGCTCGAAAAGCGCGGCTTCGACGCTCGGGCGCGACTCAAGGTGGACGGAAGGGCTCATCTCATCATGCCGTACCACATCGCCCTCGACTCGCACCGTGAGATCGGCCTCGGCGAACAAAAGATAGGCACCACGAACCGAGGCATCGGCCCGACGTACGAAGACAAAGTCGCCCGAAGCGGCATCCGCGTTCAAGACATCCTCGACGAGGGCATCCTCCGCCGCAAACTCAAGGCCGCCCTCCGCGAGAAGAACGCCGTCTTCGAGAACGTGTACGGGGAGTCCCCGTACGACGTGGAGGAACTCGTCGCGTGGCTCGAATCGTACCGGGAGTTCATCGAGCCGATGATCTCCGACACCGGGGCCATGCTCCGAGACGGCCTCGAAAGGCAAGAGAAAGTCCTCCTCGAAGGCGGGCAGGCGACCCTTTTGGATAACGACCACGGGACGTATCCGTTCGTCACCTCGTCGAATCCGACCATCGGCGGAGCCATCGTCGGGAGCGGCATCTCGATGAAGCATGTGGATCAAATAGTCGGCGTGACGAAGGCGTACACGACGCGCGTCGGCGACGGCCCGATGCCGACGGAGCTTCATGACGAGGTCGGCGAGAAGATACGCGAGACCGGACGCGAGTTCGGGACGACTACGGGGAGGGCGCGTCGCGTCGGGTGGCTCGACCTCCCGGCGATAAAGTTCGCCGCGGACATGAACGGCATCACATACGTCGCGCTCACGCTCCTCGACGTCCTCACGTGCGTCGAGAAGGTGAACGTATGCGTCGGGTACGAGATCGACGGCGAACGCTTCGACGGGTATCCGATGCACCAAACCGACCTCCATCACGCCCGCCCGGTATACAAAGAGCTTCCGGGATGGGAAGAGGACATCACCGGGTGTCGGATGCGGGGGGATCTCCCCGAGGCCGCGAGGGATTTCGTCGAGTTCGTGGAGACCGAGGTGGGGGCGCCTTTGTGCATGATCTCTGTCGGCCCCGAGCGCGATCAGGCGATAGTCGAAAAGATCGGGGCGTAAAAAGGTGCGGGTTCTCGTAGTCGGGAGCGGAGGCCGGGAGCACGCCCTCGTCGAGACGCTCGCCGCGAGCCGCCTCGAACCCGAAATGTACGCCGCCCCCGGAAACCCCGGCATCTCCCGCATCGCCGAAACGGCGGATATCCCCGCCGACGACCTCATCGCCCTCCGCGACTTCGCGAAAGAGAAGAGCATAGATTTGACGGTCGTCGGCCCGGAGGTGCCGCTCATCGGGGGCATCGCCGAGTGTTTTTGGGAGGAGGGGCTTCGCGTCTTCGGCCCTTCTCGCGCCGCCGCCCGCATCGAAGGCTCGAAGGTTTTCTCGAAAGAACTC
Source organism: Rubrobacter sp. (assembly GCA_013697825.1). GTDB lineage: Bacteria > Actinomycetota > Rubrobacteria > Rubrobacterales > Rubrobacteraceae > JACCWD01. The sequence goes on along the minus strand of JACCWD010000053.1, from coordinate 14,128 downwards.
ATGCGGAACGCCGGGGTTCCGACGGCCCGCTTCGAGGTCTTCGACCGCGAACATGCGGCGATGGACTATCTCCGAACGATGGACGAGTATCCCATCGTCGTGAAGACGGACGGAGCGGCTTCGGGGAAGGGCGTGACGGTCGCCGGGAGACGGGAAGAGGCCGAGGAGGCCGTGCGGGCGGCCTTCGGCGGGAAGTTCGGGGCGGCGGGGCGGAGGATCGTCATCGAGGAGTGCCTCGAAGGCCGCGAAGCCTCCATTTTCGTCATCACCGACGGCGAGGATATATTGCCGTTCCTCCCGGCGCAGGATTATAAGCGCATCTTCGACAACGACGAAGGCCCGAACACCGGGGGGATGGGGGCGTACTCGCCGCTCATGTGGATGCGGCCCCCGACATACGCGGCGATCCTCGAAGAAATAATCCAGCCGACCCTCCGCCAACTCGCCCTCATCGGCGCGCCGTACTCCGGCCTCCTCTACGCGGGGGTCATGGTCACCGAGGACGGCCCGAAAGCCCTCGAATTCAATTGCCGCTTCGGCGACCCGGAGACGCAAGTGGTTTTGCCCCGACTCGGAACCGACCTTCTCGAGCTCATGCTCGCCGTCGAGGATGGAACCCTCGCCGGGCGCGAGATCGAGTGGTCCGCCGACAAGGCCGTGTGCGTAGTTTTGGCGTCGGAGGGATACCCGGAGTCGTCCCATTCGGGCGATGAGATATCCGGCCTCGACGAGCTTCCGGCGGGCGTGTACGTGTACCACGCCGCGACCGGGGAGCGGGACGGGAAGTTCCATACGGCGGGAGGCCGCGTCCTCAATGTCGTGGGGACGGGCGGGACGGTTATCGAGGCCCGCGCCCGCGCGTATGCCGCCGTGGAGACGATGCATTTCGAGGGGATGCAATATCGGACGGACATCGCCCTCGAAGCGATCGAATTGGAGGATATTTGAGCGAGAACGGCACACCGCAAGCCGGAAAACCCCGGATCGGCATCCTCGTCGGAAGCGAATCCGACCTCCCGGTCATGGAGAAATGCACCGCGAAGCTGGAAGAACTCGGCGTCGAGCACGAGATCGAAGTGAAGTCCGCGCACCGGAACCCCGATGCCGTCGCCGAATACGCCGGGGCGGCGAGGGATCGCGGACTGAAAGTCATCATATGCGCCGCCGGAATGGCCGCGCACCTCGCCGGGGCGGTCGCCGGGAGGACGAATCTCCCCGTCATCGGCATCCCGATCGCCGCCGGGAGCCTGAACGGCCTCGACGCGCTCCTCGCCACCGTTCAAATGCCTTCCGGCGTTCCGGTCGCCACCGTCGCGGTGAACGGCGCGGCGAACGCCGCCGTTCTCGCCGCGCAGATACTCGCCCTCTCGGATGACGATTTGGCGGAGAGGCTGGAGGGATAAAGATAGTTGCCGGGAGGACAGCCGGGCCGATGGCGAAGTTCGCCTCTCCGGTGGTTTTCGGGGCGGTTCTTTTGCCGACCGTCGTGGTCGCCGTGTGGGCGACGAGCTTTCTCGCGAGCAACGTTTTCATGCGCCCGGATTTCTATGAAGGAGCCGCATGGCCGCTCATCGTGATGTCGCCGGGGGCGGTGGTCGGGGCTGTCGTGTTCGCGGGGATCTCACGAATCATGCTCTCCCTCGAACGCCTCTCGCGCCCGAGGATCGCCGACCATCTCCGGCGATGCGCGTTGCTTTATCTCGCTCTCGTCTTCCTCGTCGGGTGGATCGCCGCTTCGTATTCACCGACGGGGTCGAATTATGCGTTCGCGTTCCAGCTTCAAACGATGGCCGTGGTTTTGTCCGCGACACTCATTGACGCGCTCGTCCTCTTCTCGAAATCCCGCTCGAATATGAACTCCACGAACAACGCCGGAGGCGAAACTTGATCGAACGTTATACATTGCCCGAGATCGGCTCCCTGTGGATCGACGAGGCGAAGTACCGGAACTGGCTCACCGTCGAGATCGCCGTGTGCCGGGCGAGGGCGAAACTCGGACAAATCCCCGAAAGCGAAGTCGAGGAGCTCGCCGAAAAAGCGGACTTCACCGTCGAGCGCATAAAAGAGATCGAAGAGGAGACGAACCACGATGTCATCGCCTTCGTCTCGACGGTCGCCGAACACGTGGATTCCCCGGTCTCGCGCCACTTCCATTTCGGACTCACAAGCTCGGACGTTTTGGATACGGCGGGCGCTCTCCAACTCCGGGACTCCCTCGACCTCATCATCCGCGACACACGGGAACTCGCCGTCCTCCTCACCGACATGTCCCTCGAACACCGAAACACCGTCATGGTCGGAAGGACGCACGGGGTTCATGCGGAGCCGACGACTTTGGGACACAAGCTCGCGGTGTGGGCCTTCGAGATGGAGAGGAATTTGGATCGGCTCGGACACGCACGCGAGGCCGTCGCCGTCGGCAAAATATCCGGGGCGGTCGGGACGTATGGGAATATCGATCCGAAGGTCGAAGAGATCACGATGGACGAACTCGGACTCGTTCCGGCGTTCGCCTCCACGCAGATCGTTCAAAGGGATCGCCACGCCGAAGCCCTTTCGGCCATCGCCATCCTCGGCTCGACGATGGAGAAGATCGCGTTAGAGATACGCGGCTCCCAAAGAACCGAAATACGCGAACTCGCCGAGCCTTTCGGGCGCGGTCAAAAAGGCTCCTCCGCCATGCCCCACAAACGGAACCCCATCCTCACCGAGAGGCTGTGCGGGATGGCCCGCGTCCTCCGGGCGAACGCGTGTGTCGGCTTCGAGAACAACGCATTGTGGCAAGAAAGGGACATATCCCACTCCTCCGCCGAAAGGGTCGTATTGCCGGACTCGACGACCCTCGCTTTTTATATGCTCCGCCAAACGAAGAAGGTCCTCATCGGCCTCGACGTAAATAAAGAGAAGATGGTCGAGAACATGAACTCGGGGGGCGGCATAGTGTTTTCCGGGCGCGTGCTTCTCGCGCTCGTGGAGGCGGGGATGAGTCGGGACGACGCATACTCCGTCGTTCAAAGCGCGGCGATGCGGGCGTGGGCCGGAGAGGGAGGTTTCAAGGAGCTCATCGAGGAGAAAGAAGAAGTGAGGCGATATCTCGGGGTGGATCTCGACGGGCTCTTCGACCCGTCATACGCGATACGGAACCTCGATGTCGTCTTTGAGCGTGTCGAAGAATTGAAAGGGAGGCTGGAAGCATGAGCGAGAACCTTTTATACGAAGGCAAAGCCAAAAAGGTCTTCGAGACGGACGAGGCGAACGTCCTCCTCCACCGATACAAGGACGACGCGACGGCCTTCAACGCGAAGAAGCGCGGCTCATGGGAAGGAAAAGGAAAGACGAACGCCACGATGAGCGCGGCGCTCTTCGCGTACCTCGAGCAAAACGGAGTCCCGACCCACTTCCTCGAACAAATCGACGACACGTCCATAAAAACCAAGAAACTCGAAATGCTCCCCGTCGAAGTCGTCGTGCGGAACCTCGCGACGGGTTCCATAAAGCGTCTCCTCGGATTCGAGGAGGGGCGAAGGTTCAAAGCCCCGATCGTGGAGCTTTGCTACAAGGACGACGACCTCGACGACCCGCTCGTGAACTGGCACCATCTCCGCGAGCTTGGCGTATCGGACGAAGACCTCGAATTCTGCGAGGAACTCGGCCTGAAAGTGAACCAAATACTCGCCCCCTTCTTCGACGAGCGCGGAATAATCCTCGTCGATTTCAAAGTCGAAGCCGGAAAGGACGAGAACGGCCACCTCATGCTCGCCGACGAGATCAGCCCGGACACGTGCCGTTTCTGGGACAAGGAGACGAACGAGAAGCTGGATAAAGACCGCTTCCGGAACGACATGGGCGGCATCGAGGAGGCGTATGCGGAGATGCTTCGGAGGGTCGTTACGTGAGGCATCAGGCTTCAGGTGAAGACCACGACTTGCGATATCTCCGTCGTGAAAGCGTCGCGTTTGGCGGGAGGCGAAAGTTCTACGGAAATAACTCGCAGCGATTCGACTGCGCGAGGAAGCGACGTGCCCACACTCAAAAAGCTGAAGCCTGAAACCTGATGCCTGAAACTTTGAAGATCCGTGTCCTCGTTCGCCCGAAGAGAGGCATCCTCGACCCGCAAGGCGAGGCCGTGAGAGGCGCATTGCCCGCCCTCGGTTTCGACGGTGTGAAGACCGTCCACGTCGGGCGGCTCATCGAGATGGAGGTCGAGAGCGCGGACGAGGTCGAGGCGATGTGCGAGAGGCTCCTCGCGAACCCGACGGTGGAGGAGTATGAGTGGGAGGTTGTGAGGTGAGTCGCAAATCGCGAATCGCGAATCGAAAAACTCGACTCGCGATTCGCGACTTCACGATTCGCGGCGAAGCCGAAGGCGGAGCGAAGCGACCATGAACATCGGCGTAACCATCTTCCCCGGCTCGAACTGCGACCGCGACGCGATGCGCGCCGTCGAACTCGTCGGGGCCACGCCCGTCCAGCTTTGGCACGCCGACCCGGATCTGAAAAATGTGGATGCCGTCATAGTGCCGGGCGGGTTTTCTTACGGGGATTATCTTCGGCCCGGAGCCATCGCCCGGTTCGCCTCCGTTATGGGCGAGGTCGAGCGTTTCGCCAACGCGGGCGGCCCGGTTCTCGGGGTTTGCAACGGCTTCCAGGTTTTGACGGAGGCGCATCTCCTTCCGGGCGCGCTCCTCCAGAATATGAACCTCCGCTTCGTGTCGAAGCGGGTTCGCGTTCGAGTGGAGGCGAGGGACACTCCGTGGACGGCGGCTTGCGAATCGGGCGAGGAGCTTATGCTTCCCGTCGCCCACAACGAAGGGAACTATTTCGCCGACGCCGATACGCTCGCCCGCCTCGAAGACGAGAGCCGGGTCGTGCTTCGTTATCTCGAGAATCCGAACGGGTCGGCGAACGACATAGCCGGGGTTTGCAACGAGGCGCGGAACGTCGTCGGCATAATGCCTCATCCCGAACGGGTTTCGGATGACCTCCTCGGCTCCGATGAGGGGCTGAAGATACTTCGCTCCGTCCTTGTGGGGGCGGGGGTGTGAGCGGGATGGACGAACTCTCGATCAAAGACACGTACACCGCGCTCGGCCTCTCGGACTTCGAGTACGACCGTATTTTGGAGCTTATGGAACGCCCCCCGAACTTCCTCGAACTCTCGCTCTTCTCGGTGATGTGGAGCGAGCATTGCGGATACAAGAACTCGCGCCCGCTCCTCTCGCGCTTCCCGAACGACGGGCCGCGTGTTTTACAAGGGCCGGGCGAGAACGCGGGCGTCGTCGAGGTGGGGGACGGGTGGGCGCTCGCGTTCAAAGTCGAGAGCCACAACCATCCTTCCGCCGTCGAGCCGTATGAGGGAGCGGCGACGGGAGTTGGCGGCATTGTCCGGGACATCCTCGCGATGGGGGCGCGTCCGGTCGCCGTCCTCGACTCGCTCCGGTTCGGGCCGCTCGACGAAGAAAGAAATCGGTATCTATTTCGTGAGGTCGTGCGGGGGATCGGCGGATACGGGAACGCGGTCGGGGTTCCGACGGTCGGCGGGGAGGTCGAGTTCGACCGCTCGTATTCCGGCAATCCGCTCGTGAACGCGATGTGCGTCGGCCTCATCCGCACCGAAGACCTCATGAGCGCGAAGGCGACCGGGGAGGGGAACCTCGTCGTCCTCATCGGCTCGAAGACCGGACGCGATGGCATCCACGGCGCGACTTTCGCATCGGATGAATTGTCCGAGGAGTCGGAGTCGAGGCGTTCGAATGTGCAAGTCGGCGACCCGTTCGCGGAGAAGATGGCTATCGAATGCTGTTTGAAACTCCTCGAAGGAAACCTCCTCGTCTCTTTGCAGGATCTCGGGGCCGCCGGAATAACTTCCTCGGCCTCGGAGATGGCGGCGAAGGGCGGTGTCGGAATCGAGATCGAGACGGACAAAGTGCCTCTTCGCGAATCCGGCATGGAGCCGTGGGAAATAATGATCTCCGAGTCGCAGGAACGCATGCTCGCCATAGTCGAGCCGGACGATATCGAGAAAGTCCTCGCCCTCACCGAGCGGTATGGCCTCGTCGGGGTCGTCGTCGGGCGGGTGGCGGGCCACGGCGAGCTTCGCGTCATCCATGATGGCGAGGTCGTCGGGGGAGTTTCAGCCGGACATCTCGCCGATGCCCCGACGTATGAGCGGGAGGTCGTACGCCCGAAGTATCTCGATGAGATCCCGAAGGTGAATCTCAATAAACTCCCCGAGCCGGACGATTTCAATGAAGTCCTTTTGAAGCTACTCGGTTCTCCGAACCTCCGTTCTCGGCATTCCATTTACGAGCAATACGACCACGAAGTACAAACGAACACCGTCGTGCGGCCCGGCGCGGATGCGGCGGTGATGCGGATAAAAGGGACGAAGCGGGGCTTCGCGGCGACCATTGACGGGCGCGGTCGGCATTGCTATCTCGATCCTCGGGGCGGGGGAGCGGCCACCGTCGCGGAGGCGTACGGGAACCTTTCGTGCGTGGGGGCGGAGCCGGTCGCCGTTACGGACTGCCTCAACTTCGGAAGTCCCGAGAAGCCGGACGGGTATTTCCAGCTCGCCGAGTGCATCGAGGGTATGGCCGAGGCGTGTGAAGTATTTGGCACTCCCGTCGTGAGTGGGAATGTGAGCCTTTTCAACGAGACGGATCGGGGCGCGATCTTCCCCACCCCCGTCGTCGGGATGGTGGGGATTTTCGAGGATGTGAGCCGCCATGCGACGCCCAGATTCAAGCGGGAGGGGGACATGGCCGTCGCCCTCGGCGGGGTCGGCTCCGAAGGGGTTTCGCTCGCCGGGTCGGAGTATCTTTCGGTCGTCCACGGCGAAGGTTCCGGTTCTCCGCCCGAGGTGAATCTCGCCGTCGAGAAGAAGGTCTCCGACCTCGTGCGGGGGATGGTTCGATCCGGCCTCATAGACACGGCGCACGACATTTCCGGCGGAGGCGAGGTCGTGGCCGTCGCGGAGATGGCTCTCGCGGGAGGCGTCGGCTTCGAGTACGAGGAGGAGGAAGTCGGGCGCATGGTCGAGGGGCAAGGACGTGGACGCGCCGACCTCGCCTTCTTTGGCGAGGAGTCCGGCGGGTTCGTCATCGCTTTTCCCGAGGAAAAGTGGGACGACGTTCAAGAAGCTCTCGGGGTGGATGGGATCGCGTACGACACTATCGGGGAAGTCGGCGGCGACCGATTCAAAGTCGGGAACTTCATAGACCTCCCGCTCTCCGAAATGAAGGAGGCTTACGAGCGTGACCTCTTCGAGTGAGTCGTATATCCGCGATAGACTATCGGCGCAAGGATCGCGACGAACCGAGGCCGACATGCTTCAAGCCGAACCCGCACGACATCGCTTCACTGTGGAGGAGTACCGCCGGATGGGCGAACTCGGGTTTTTCACGGGGGACGATCGGGTCGAACTGATCCGGGGGGAGTTGGTGGACATGAACCCGATTGGCGTTTCCCATCTCAATTGTGTCACAAGGCTCAATCACAAACTCGTCGAACAGTCTCGCGGAAGGTATTTCGTGAGCGTGCAAAATCCGGTCGGCGCGGCGGACGACAGCGAGCCGCAGCCGGATTTTAGCCTCCTCCGGGAGCTTCCGAACCCCGGATCGTCAAACCCCCCTTCGAGCGAAACCACCCTCGTCGTCATCGAAGTCTCCGACACCACACTCGCCTATGATCGGAACGTGAAACTCCCTCTTTATGCCGAGAGTGGGATGCCGGAAGTGTGGATCGTGGATCTCAAGAACAAGAAAGTCGAAGTACACTCCGAACCGTCATCGGAAGGATACAAAGCGACACGAGTCTTCGCCTCCGGGGAGGAAGTGGAATCCCCGACCCTCGCCGACCTCTCCGTTCCGGTGGACGAGGTGATGGCTTGAGCGGCGCTTTCTCCACGGACATCTCCTCCGAGAAGCCGAAGGAGGCGTGCGGGGTCTTCGGAATCTACTCGCGTGAACTCTCCGGCGAACTCGCGCAAAGGACGTATTTCGGACTTTACGCTCTCCAGCATCGCGGACAGGAATCCGCCGGAATCGCCATCTCCGACGGGGAACGCACCACCGCCATCCGCGACATGGGACTCGTTTCGCAGGTTTTCGACCCCTCGAAGCTCGCCGCGCTCGAAGACGGGCATATCGCCCTCGGACACGTCCGGTACTCGACGACGGGCTCCGCGTCGTGGGAGAACGCCCAGCCGGAGTTCATCGGACGTGGCGATGTGAACGTCGCCGTCGCCCACAACGGGAACCTCGTGAACACGGACGCTCTGCGCGAGGAGCTTATGGAGGAGGGCTTCGAGTTCAATTCGTCGTCCGACACGACGTTCATCGCCGCCGCCGCCGTCTCGGAACTCGAGAAAGGCCACGACGAGGCGGGCGAGGCCGTCAAATTGGCGATGCGCCGTATGGAAGGAGCGTACTCGGTCGCCATGATCTTCCGCGACAAGCTCGTCGCCTTCCGCGACCCATACGGCTTCCGACCATTGTGCATCGGGAAAGTGGACGGTGGCTATGTCGTCTCCTCCGAGACGTGCGGCCTCGACATCATCGGGGCGGAGTTCGTCCGCGTGGTCAAGCCGGGTGAGGTCGTCGTGATGGACGATTCGGGCCTCGCGAGCTACCAGGCCGAGAGTTCGAGATCGGCTCTTTGCGTCTTCGAGTACGTGTATTTCGCCCGGCCCGACTCTCGTTTCGACGGGCATGAAATAGCCGGGTCGCGCCAGAAGATGGGAGAGCTTTTGGCGGAAGAATCGCCCGCCGAGGCGGATGTCGTGATTCCCGTCCCGGACTCCGGCATCATGGCCGCCGTGGGGTATTCGAGGGGGAGCGGCATCCCGTATGCGGAAGGTCTCATAAAGAACCGGTACGTCGGGCGGACGTTCATCCAGCCGACGGACGGGATGCGCCAGCTCGGGCTGCGGCTGAAATTGAATCCGCTTCCGTCGGTTATAAGGGGCAAGCGCGTCGTCGTGGTGGACGACTCCATCGTGCGGGGGAACACCTCCAAAAAACTCATCGAGCTTCTTTACGAGGCGGGGGCGAGGGAGGTTCACATGCGGGTATCTTCGCCGCCGGTTACGGGGCCGTGTTATTACGGCATTGACATGGACAGCCCCGACCAGCTCATCGGGGCGAAATATTCCGTCGAGGAGATACGGAAGCAGATCGGGGCGACATCGCTGGCGTACATCTCCGTTGATTCGATGGTCACGGCGACGGGGCAGCGGAAGGCGAACCTCTGCCGGGCGTGCTTCGACGGCGAGTACCCGACCACCGGAACCGCAAATAAATTCTCGCTCGAAAAAGTCGGCGGCCCGAAGTGCGCGAGCGTGGCGGACAAATAACGTGGCGAACGTGAGTCCTCGGCCCGCGCTCGTCGTTGTGGATGTCCAAAAGGGACTCGACGACCCGAAGCTCGGACGGCGGAGCAACCCGGACACCGAGAAGAACATCGCCGAGCTTCTCGCCGGGTGGAGGGCTTTGGGGCTTCCGGTGTTCCACATTCGGCATTTCTCTCGGGAGCCGGGTTCCCCGTTGAACCCGGAGGAGGGCGGGGACGTGCGTTTCAAAGACGAGGCGGCGCCCCTCAGCGGGGAGGCTGTGATCGAGAAGCGCGTGAACAGCGCGTTCATCGGCACGAACCTCGAAGAACGCCTCCGACGAACCGGCATCGAGAAAATATACATATGCGGTCTCACGACGAACCATTGCGTCGAGACGACGACGCGAATGGCGGGCAACCTCGGATTCGAGACCTTCCTCGTCTCCGACGCATGCGCGACCTTCGACCGCGCCGGCCCGGACGGCACGCCTCACAAAGCCGAAGACATTCACGCGATGACCCTCGCGAACGTGCATGGCGAGTTCGCCGCCGTCGTCGAAACCCGCGACGCGCTCGCGGCAGCGGAAAGGCCGGCGGCATGAGTGGGAACTCGTACGAAGCCGCCGGAGTCTCCATCGAACGCGGCGAGAAGACCGTTGAGATGATGAAAGCGGCGGTCGAAAAGACGCACGATTCGAACGTCCTCGGCGCGAGCGGGGGCTTCGCCGGGCTTTACGCCCTCGCCGGATATAAAGAGCCCGTCCTCGCCTCTACGATTGACGGGGTCGGGACGAAGGTGATGGTTGCGAACGCCCTCGGACGATACTCCTCCCTCGGTCACGACATCGTGAACCATTGCGCGAACGACGTTCTCGCGAGCGGCGCGAAGCCGCACATATTCCTCGACTATATCGCGAGTTCCCGCCTCGACCCGGAGGCCGTCGCCGAAACCGTGCGCGGGGCCGCCGAGGCGTGCGGGAAGCTCGGGGTCGCACTCGTCGGGGGCGAGACGGCGGAGATGCCGGGAGTGTACTCCGGCGGCGAGTTCGACATCGTCGGCGTGTGCATCGGGGCTTCGGAACGCTCGGCGGTGGTGGACGGGAAGAACGTCCGGCCCGGCGACGCCATCGTTGGACTCGCGTCGAGCGGGCTTCATACGAACGGGTACACGTTGGCGCGGAAGGTGGTCGAGGATGCGGGTCTTTCACTCTCCGATGCGCCGGACGGCCTCGGAACGACGGTCGGAGAAGCGTACATAGAGCCGCACCGGGCTTATGTGGGCGGGGTTCTCGCCCTCCGAAGCGAGGTCGAGGTTCGGGGGATGGCGCACATCACGGGCGGGGGGCTCGCCGGAAATTTGCCGCGCTCCCTCGGAGGATGCGGCGCGAGGCTCGACGCATCCTCGTGGGAGGAGCCTCCCGTCTTCGGCTTCATCCGCTCCTTCGGGAGGATATCGGAGGAGGAGATGCGGCGTGTTTTCAACCTCGGGGTTGGATTTTGCGTCGTCGTCGCGGAGGGAGATGTGGGGAAGGCGGTCGCCATCCTCGAAGACAAAGGTTGTCCGGCATGGCGCGTCGGGACGGTCACGGAGGAAGTGGGAGTTTCCGTCGAGTGATGCTTCCGAGTATGGATGAGCGCGTACACATCATCCGCGACGGCCTTCTTCGACGCACCTCCCCGGCGGGTCGTCGTCACCCTCGCCGGGAAAGGCTCCCCGCCCACGGGAGGAGCCATCGGCGCTTCTCGACGGGCGGGCATGGCATGAGAGGACGCCCCGGCGAGTTCGAGATGGCGGGAGAAGCATCTCCGCCCCCGACTCCCGACCGCACGACATGACCGATCGCTTCATGAACGAACCTTTGCCGGAAGGCGCCCGCTTCGCCGTCCTCGCCTCCGGCTCCGGGACGAATTTACAAGCCCTCCTCGACGCGTACCCGGAGAACATCGCCGTCGTCGCCGGGGATAAAGAGGGCGCCTTCGCCTTCGAGCGGGCGCGGCGGGCGGGGGTTCCGGTGGAATGGCTCGACCCGGAGGGGTTCGAAGCCCGAGGGGACTTCGACCGAAAGCTCGCCGAGAGGGTTGCCGCATACGACGTGTCGCTCGTCGTCGGGGCGGGGTATATGCGGATACTTTCGAAGGCGTTCCTCGAACGGTTTCCGGCGGTTTTGAATGTGCATCCCTCGCTTTTGCCGGATTTTCGCGGCCTCGACGCGGTCGGGCAAGCTATCGAAGCGGGGGTTTCGGAGACGGGGGCGTCCGTCCACTTCATGGTCGAGGAGGTGGATGCGGGGCCGGTGGTGGCGCAGGAAAAAGTCCCCGTGCATCCGGGTGATTCGAAGGAGAAGATAATGGAGCGGCTCCGTCCCGTCGAGCATAAATTGCTCGTCGGGGCGGTCGCGGACTATTTTTGGGGGAGGACGAAAGCATGGAAGGTGTGAAGAAGCGGGCTTTGTTGTCCGTGTATGACAAGTCGGGGATTGTCGAGTTCGGGGAACGTTTGGCGGATCTCGGGTGGGATATTTTGTCGAGCGGTGGGACGGCGAAGGCTTTGCGAGAGGCCGGAATCCCCGTCACCGACACCGCCGAGTACACGGGGTTTCCGGCGATCCTCGGCCATCGGGTCGTCACGCTCCATCCGAAGATACACGGCGGCATTCTCGCGGACCGGGACGAAGCGTCTCATATCGAAGACCTCGAAGAGTATGGCATCGAGGAGATCGACCTCGTCGCCGGAAATTTGTATCCGTTCGTAAAAAACCCGTCGGTCGAGATGATCGACATCGGCGGCCCGGCGATGGTTCGCGCCGCCGCGAAGAACCACGCCCATGTCGGCGTGGTGACCGACCCTTCGGATTATCCGGCGGTTCTCGAAGAACTCGAAGCCGAAGGTTCGCTGTCGCCAAAGACGAGAAAGCGACTCGCCCGGGCGGCCTTCGCCCACACCGCCGCCTACGACGCGGAGATCGCGGCCTGGATGGACGACGATGGAGCCGGAGAAACATCCGACGAATTCCCCGAAACGCTTCCACTCCGATACGAGAAAACACTTCCGCTCCGGTATGGCGAGAACCCGCATCAAAAAGCCGCATACTACGTCGAGGCGGGCGCGAAGCACCTCCTCTCGGGGGTCGAGAAATTGCAAGGGAAAGACCTCTCATTTAACAATTTATACGATGTGGACGCGGCCCGGAGCCTCCTCGCGGAGTTCGAGGACGGCCCGGCGGCGGTCATCATAAAGCACGCGAACCCGTGCGGAGCGGCGGTCGGGGGGACGCTCACGGAGGCGTACCGGAAGGCTCTCGCCTCCGACCCGGTATCGGCGTTCGGGGGCATCGTCGCGTTGAACGGCGAGGTGGACGGGAAACTCGCCGAAGAGGTTTCCGAAGTCTTCACCGAAGTCCTCGTCGCGCCCTCGTTCGACGGCGATGCCCGAGAGGTCTTCGCCCGAAAACCGAACGCCGTGCTTCTCGAAGCCGGGGCGGTCGCCCGCCATCCACTCTCCACGAAGCCCGTCTCCGGGGGCATTCTTCTTCAGGAAAGCGACGAGACGGAGGACGGTTCGGATTATGAAACCGTCACCGAAGCGAAGCCCACGGATGGGCAAATGAGCGACCTTCTCTTCGCGTGGCGGGTGGCGAAGCGGGTGAAGAGCAATGCGATCGTGCTCGTCGAGGACGGGGCGACGGTCGGGGTCGGGGCGGGGCAAATGAGCCGGGTGGACTCGTCGGGGATCGCGATAAAAAAGGCCGGGGATCGCGTGCACGGCTCCGTCGCCGCCTCGGACGCCTTCTTCCCGTTCGCCGACGGGGTGGAGGTTTTGGCGGAGGCCGGGGTTTCCGCCGTCATACAGCCGGGGGGCTCGAAGCGCGACGGGGAGGTCGTCGAAGCGGCGAATCGGCATGGCGTCTCGATGGTGTTCACGGGGCGGCGTCATTTCTTTCATTAAAGATACCGGACGTTCGCTCCGATAAACATACGTGTCAGGAAACCGGACGGAAAGGAGTCGAGGATGACGGGCTATCTGATCGACGAAGGCGGGGAGCGCACGCACGCGGTCATACCGATCGAGGAGCACGAGCGTCTCAAGGGCGCGGCGGCGAGGGTCGAAAGCATCCGCGCCTATACCCAGCAAATAATGGCGGCGATGGACGAAGAAGGGCAAGCCGAAAACGGGCAGGCCGAAAACGGGCGGAGCGAGGGAGCGTGGGCCGACGACGCGGATCGAGGGCTGAACCGGGGCATGTAACGACGATGCCCGGGCGGAGGAGGCCGCCCGGCGCGTCCCTTTTATCGCGAAGGCTCGACCGTCGCGGACATCGAGCCTTTGCAACGCGGGATGAGCGGGTCGGGGCCGAAGGCGTGGACTTCGTCGCGCTTCATCTCGGCGACTTCGAGGTTCGTGGTCATGACTATGACCCGGCCCTGTGAATCGACTTCCTTTGCGAGTTCGAAGCCCTTTTCCGGCGGGTGGCCGAAGACCTTTTTGAGCATGGCGATCACATAGTCATAACTATGGTCGTTGTCGTCGAGGAGGATGACGTTGTACGGCGGCATGCCTTCGGATTTCTTCCTCGACTTTGGCTTTTGTTTCGGAGTTGCGGTGGTCATCGTTTGTCCTTCCTCGCGATGTCGCCGTATTTCAGCATAACGCGAACCGTTCGGGGCATCTAGGAAGCCGCTGATTTAATGGCCATCTTCGGTCGCCGGATGTAGCATCGTGGCACCCTCGAAAAGGAGCCTCCCGCATGATGCGCCGCCGCAGCGACCTGCCTCCCACAGACCCCCAACCGTGGTC
>JACCWD010000045.1 GCA_013697825.1 Rubrobacter sp. | reverse complement strand
CCGTGACCGGGAGTTCCGGCGGCACGGAGGATGTGCTTTTCGGCTTCGCTCCCGAGTCGTCGCAGGCTCCCGAGGGGAGCGGAGACAGATACGACCTCCTCGTCGCCACCGACGTGCTTGCCGAAGGCGTCAATCTCCAGCAGGCGCGGCACATCATCAACTTCGACCTTCCGTGGAACCCGATGCGCCTCGTCCAGCGCCACGGGCGCATAGACCGCATAGGCTCGCCGCACAGCCACGTGTACCTCCGGTGCTTCTTCCCGGGCGACGAACTCGACGCGCTCCTCGGGCTGGAGGCCGCGTTGCAGCGTAAGATCACACAGGCCGCCAAGTCCATCGGCGTGGAGGGCGAGATAGTCCCCGGATCGAAAGCCTCCGACCGGGCCCTCGACCGCAACTTCTCCCGCACCCGCGAGCAGATAACCTCCCTTCTCGAGGAAGACCCCACCCTCTTCGAGAACGCCGAGGACACGGGCGCCCTCTCCGGCGAGGAGTTCCGGCGCGAACTCACCGAAGCCCTCCGCGACCCGCGCTGGAAGCGGGCCGTCGAGCATCTCCCGTGGGTGGCCGGGAGCGGCAAAGCCACCCACGGCGAGGGCGGATACATATTCTGCGCGAGGGTCGGCGACCACCCGCGCCCGCAGTACCGGTGGGTGCCAATCGCTCGGGAGCCGGAAGCCGGGGAAGGTGGGGGAGAGGGGTTGCGGATCGAAGCGGACGCCATAGTGGACGACACCCTCGCGTGCCTCGGCAAGGCCGTATGCGCCCCTTCGACTGAAAGAACCCTGCCGGAGAGCGTCGCCGACCTCGCCTATGATGCCTGGGAGGCGGCCCGCCGCCACATCTACGAGGGCTGGCTGGAGAACGCCGACCCGGCCAACATGCAGCCCTCCATCCCGAAGCCGATGCGCGAGGCCGCCGAGCTTCTTGGCTCCCATCCGCCGAGGGATCTCGGAAGCGACCGGCTGGACCGGCTCCTCGACACCATCGAGGCCCCCTACGACACGCGCACCCAGAGCATGATGCGGAAGACCCTCGACGCCCATGAGGCTCCGAAGGACAAAGTCGCGGCGGTCATCGCGCTCGTGGAGGAGCTTGGCCTCCAGCCGCCGCCGGAGGTGGAGCCGTTGCCGGAGATAGAAGAGGGGGACGTGAACCTCGTGGCGTGGATGGCGCTCGTGCCGGAGGATCTATGAACAGCGAGACGACATTCAGCGTCGTTGGCGGGGCCGTGGAGCAGTTGGCCGAGGTGTCGCTGGAGGAGATTGGCTTCAGGGAGGGGGGTACCAGCAACGCCGGCACGCTGAGCGGCAAAGCGAAACCCCATATCATGGACGCCCATATGTATTCCTCTTCGGCGTCCATGTCGGGAGCCACCGCTTCGAGCGCGGCTCTATCTTCAAACATTGGCTCTGGGTAGCGCCGCCGCGCCTCCTCGACATCCTCGACGGTCGGCCAATCGCGGGACGGCCAGTTGTCGAAGGCGGGATCGGCTTCGTCCTCTTTGCGCCTGTTGAGGTAGTCGAGGCACACGAGACAAAGCTCCCGAAACTCCCCGTCTTCCTCCCCGTCGCCGGCGGCCACCGGGTAGACGTTCCCCCGAGCGAAGTCGTTGCCGCACAGCGTGCAACACGTCGTGAGGTAGTCCGTCCCGATGAACTTGCGCCAAATCTTGATCCGCATAGCTTTCTCCTTCCCTTCGCTTTCCCCGTCCCGGAAGTATCCGCGAGAGGAGGATGTTTCCAACGACGCTTTGAAGCCGGGACGCCCGGCCGGGGCGCGTGGGGAGTGTCCGGTGTCTGTCATCACGGCCCCGCTAGACGGTCTCCGAGGCCGTATCGTCCGCGCACTCGCGGCAAACGAGGTCGCCCTCGAAGAACGTCAGCGAGTCCACTACCTCGAAGAGTTCGACACCGGAGGCCGCGCATCCGGCGCATGTCGAGGGAGAGGGACGCCGAAGCGCCCGGTGGAGGATGTAACAGGCTATGCCGTGCTTACAAGCGGCATGGCGGCGGCGGTGGTTGGGGCAATCGCACCGGAAGGCCGATCCTTCGACCGTGTACGCCCTGCGGAGCTTCGCGCCGCTTCTCACGACGAAGGAGCGGGAACCGTCAGCGCGGACGCGAACCTTTATCGGGCGGTGCGTTCCGTTCGCGGTGGAGAGATGCGTAACGAGGATATGCTCCGCTCTCTCGATGCGCGTGGCGAGGTGTGGCCGGGCGGCTTTGAGGCGGGCGATCTCCCGCTCGATGCGGTCAACGACGGTGTGGACGGGGTGCGGGTACGCTACACTCGATTCGATCACAGTGCCTCCTTAAGGGCTGTGGTCCGGGCCTCCGGGGAGCTTCCACCTTCCGCGGGGGCCGTTTTCTTTGGCACCCGTACTCTACCACAATTAGCTACAAATGTCTACAAATATGGTATGATATTTACTGTAAATTACGGACTGTGGAGGTTGACGTGGAGCAACTCAAGGAACTACGCATAAACGCTGGACTCTCTCAGCGCGAGCTTGCGACGAGGGCCGGACTCACGCCGGGCGCGGTTTGGCAGGTGGAGCATCGCGGGAGCGGCAGTCCGGCCACGCTCAAGAAGCTCGCCGACGTTCTCGGAGTACGTCCCACCGATCTCCTCAAAGAAGGCCGGTAGCCATGCCCGAGTACGACGCGATAGAAGTCAAGGTTGGCGAGCTTCACGAAGATGCGCGGGGGGATACGGAGGCCGTCTCATTCACCGGGCGCGAAATAGCGTCGTGGGAGGGTCTCGCGGACTCCATAGATCCGAACGATCAATTCGGATCCACGCTCCGGCTGTATGAATGTCCGCTAGGCTCCGGCGACGTGGGCTATCGAGTGTACGAGTACATCTCGCCGCTGACAGGCGGAGGCCCGCCGGAGGGTACTCTCTACCCGCCCGTGCTGGACGTGGGTTATGGACTGTACTCATGGGAGGAAGTCGCTCGTAGACACCCGCAGCTTGTAGGAGGCGAAGATGCCTAGCATGAACGGACACGGCCCGAAGAGAGTCATACTCTACGCCCGCGTGTCCACCGACGAACAAGCCCGTTCGGGATACTCCCTCGCCCAACAAATCGAGGCGCTCCGAGAACATGCCGAGCGCGAAGGCTATGAGGTACTCGAAGAAGTCTCCGACCCCGGACAGTCGGGCGCATCTCTCGAACGACCGGGCATGGATAGGGTGCGCGACCTCGTGGCGACCGGGGGCGTTCACGCCGTACTCGCCCAAGACGCGGACAGGATCACGCGAGACCCGGCGCACCGGGCTTTCCTCGACGAGGAGTTGCAGCGCCACGAGACGGCCCTCGTCGCCCTCGACGACTGGGGAGACAATTCCCACGAGGGGGAGCTCCTCAAGTACATGAAGGGATGGGTGTCGAAAGGCGAGCGCCTGAAGACCGCCGAGAGGACGCGGCGGGGGAAGCTCCAAAAGGTCAAAGAGGGGAAAGTCCTCGCGGGGAGATCCCCGAGCTTCGGCTTCGTCTATACCGAAGACCGCGAAAACTACGAAGTACATCCCGAGAATATGGCCGTCGTACAGCGCATCTTCCGGGAGATCGGCGCGGAGGGGAGAAGCATAACCTCCGTTCGCATGGCGTTCAACCGCGAACAGGTTGCGACGCCTCGCGGGGGGAAGTTTTGGTCCCCGAAGAAGATGCGTGACATCATCACGGACGACGTGTATTGCGCCCACACCTACGAAGAAGTAGCCGAGCATGTCTCTGCGGGCGTGGCGGTTCGCCTCGACGCGGAGAAGCGCTACGGCATATGGTGGTTCAACCGCCGCCGCTACGAGAGCCGCCAGGTGGCCGTAAGCGTCGGAGGCAAACGCGAGTACCGAAGGAAGGCCCGTGTTTACGAGCGTCCCCGCTCGGAGTGGATCGCCGTCCCCGTTCCCGACTCGGGGATACCGCGCGAGTGGGTGGACGCCGCGAGGGAGAACACGAAGGACAATAAGAAACCCTCGAAGAACGCCGACCGCGTGTGGGAGCTTTCGGGGGGATTCCTCCGGTGCGCCGAATGCGGGTGTGTACTCGGCACTCACACGACGCCGGAGACGAGGACGAAGACGCCGCGCAAGTACTTCTATTATCGCTGCCACACGCGCGGTAGGCACGGCACGGTGAAGGCATGCGCGGCCAAAAAGCATCACCCGGCGCATAAAGTCGAGGTCGCTGTGTGGGAACTCGTCTCCGGCCTCCTCAAAGATCCCGAGCGCCTCAAGGAAGGTCTCGACGAGATGGTCGAACAAGAACGCGCCGGGATGCGGGGAAACCCTGACGAAGAGGCGAGGGTATGGTTCGAGAAGCTCGCCGGGGTGGAGCGCGAGCGCCGAGGATACTTGCGCCTCGCCGCGAAAGGACACATGAGCGAGGATGAACTCGACGAGGAACTCTTAGAACTCGAAGAACTCCGCCGCACGGCGGAGCGGGAGCTTGAGATGGTGCGGGGACGCAAAGAGGCTCTCGAAGAACTCGAAGAGAACCGCGACGCTCTCCTCGACTTATACGCGGCGATGATCCCCGAGGCGCTCGACGAACTCGCCTCCGAAGAACGCCGCGACATATACCGGATGCTCCGCCTCGAAGTCGAGGTCGCAGCTGACGGCGCGATGGAGGCCCGCGGCGTCTTGAGCGCGGAGGTTCCCCTCCCTTTAGGATCAGCCGCCGGGAGGGTTCGGGAGACCGGGGATAGTCTTTGTGATGAGGAAATTGCACCTCGGTTCATGACCTCGTGAAGGTGCATGGGATCGGGGAGGCGAAGGCTTGCATAATACTGTCGGCGGTGGAGTTCGGGAAGCGGCTCGGGCGCATTCGCAACGTGG
>JACCWD010000029.1 GCA_013697825.1 Rubrobacter sp. | reverse complement strand
AATGTCGGGGGGAGGGTGGGGGAGCTTCGGACGAAGATCCGCATGCGTCCCGCCTCGGGGCATCCGGGACAGGGCTTATGGCACGTCCTCTGTTTGGCCTTTGGAGTCGTTCATGAATAATTCGGGTATGGCGACTAATATCACTTCCACGCACACGAGAAGGAGACATCATGGAAATTCGGGAGCTTGTCGGGTTGGAGGCTCGGACGCCGGAGGGCGAGGAGATCGGTCGCATCTCCGAGGTACTCATGGACGAGGAGAGTGGGGAGGCTACGCACGTTATCGTGAAGAGGGGCGAGCAGCGGTTCGATATCCCGCTATCCGCCATGTCATCGGACACGGAAGAGGATTTCGCCACCTTCCACGCCGACCGCTCCGACGAGGAGCCGGGCGACCACGTCGGCGACGAGGAGCCGGAGGGGTACGCCCCGATCGAGGCGGAGGACGGCGTGGACGACGAGCGGCACGAGGGGCAGTTCGTCGCCGAGCCGGGGAGTCCGCCGGACGCGCAGTCCGGTGAAGACCTCGTCCGCGAGGACTGGCAGGATGAGGAGAACACCCCCGACTCCGGCTATCCGAGGAACGACGCGTTCGTTGACCCGGACACCGGAGACGAGGACATCGCCCCCGAGATGAAGGACAACGTAACCCTCAAGGACGATGTGGAAGACATCGTCTCCGAGACCGGGCTCGCCGTCGTCTCATCGAACGAAGGAGTCGTGGAGCTCGCCGGAACGGCGAATCGCCAGGAAGACCTCGAAGAGGTCATCGCCGAAGTCATGGGCCTCGACGGCATCCTCGAAGTGGACACGACGGATGTGGAGATCGGGGGATGAAAACCGGGGGGTGGGGGGCGGGAGGCGCTTCGCTTCGGGAGTCGGGAGATGCATGTGGCGAAACCCGAATCCACCGAAGAGACCGAGTCCGGGTGAATGATTCGTGAGTTCGTGAGGCCGCTCGCCTTCGCTCGTTCGTGAAATCGGGCGTGATCCCCGCCCCGGCCTCGCCACCTCACGAAGCGACGAAGGGGCGGCGAGATCCCACGCACGAGAAACGATGCGAAGGCGCCAGAGAAGAGGGTCGGAGATTACCCGACCCCCGACCCCCGACCCCCCGGTCGTTCAAAGCCCCTTCGCGCTCGGAGCGAAGCTGCGGATGCGTTCCGGGGACGGTGCGCCGGATGAACCGCTCCGTCCGCTCGAAGAGGTTGAAACGGTCGAAAAGCGGGTTCCACACCCCGACGGTGATGCAATAATACGTGTCGTACGGGCTTTCGTGGTGGATGTCGTGGTGTTCTTTGGAGAGGATGAGGCCGAGTGTTTGGAGGCTCGCCGCCCACGCCGGGGGAGCGTCCATGTGCGCCCATTTGTGGAACTGATTCGTCAGGAAGATGCCGAGACAAAGAAAGAGGAAGAACGCCCCGAAAACGTATCCCCACAAAGTCGTGGACATGGGGAGGAAAAGCCACACGGCGAGTATCGGGGGGAGGCTCGCGAGACAATTATTCCCGTTCGTGTCCACGAAGTCGTTGCGGGTGATGCCCTTCGGATCCACATGGTGGTCGCGGAAGGGCTTTATAAAGTACGGGCCGAAGAACGGCGTGTCCTCGTCGCCGAAGTTGTCGAGGGCGAAGCCCGAGGCGAGGTCGGCGGCGAGGTACGCGGATATGGCGAGGATCGGTATGAGCCACACGTATCCGAAGGAATCCGCGCCGAAGGCCGCCTCGGCGGCGATGAGGACGGCGAGGACGGCGAAGGCGAAGATGCCCGCGTATTCGAGGGCGCGTTGGCCGCGGGGCATCTCGTTCACTTCGAGCTTCGACCCGGTCGAAGCACTCTTCGACGAAGGCTCTTTGATGCTCATACCCTCCCCCTTCGGTTAATATTTCTCGGTTGTAAAATACCATCTTCGCGAAGGCGATCACAACGGAGAACGCGAGCTTGCGCGTAATGGATCACTCAAAACTACGAAGCTCCCACGAAGCCCGGATCACCGCCCCCCGGAGATCCGGACCATGAGCCGGAGACTCCCGACCCTCGCCGCCGCCGGAGCGGCGATCCTCCTCGCCGTCCGCCTCGCCTCCCGACAAGCCGCGAAACGCTTCACCACCCCCGACCCCGTCGAAACCCGCTTCCTCACCCCGTGGGAACTTGGCATCGAATACGAGGACATCGTTTTCCACACCGCAGACGGCCTCGAAATAAGCGGATGGTGGCTCGGAAGGACGGACGCGAAGCGAACGATCATCGTCCTCGCCGGACACAACGCCGCGCGCCACCACGTCCTCGGCATAAGCTCCGCCCTCCACCGCGCCGGGGCGAACGCCCTCCTCTTCGACAATCGCGGACGAGGAACGTCGGAGGGCGAGAAAGTCTCCCTCGGCCACTACGAACGCCTCGACGCATCGGCGGCGGTCGAATACGCGATGCGACGCGAGCCGAACCTCCCGCTCGGAATGATGGGCTTCTCGATGGGCGGGGCGGTCGCGCTCATGGCCGCCGCGAGGGACGAGCGCATCGAGGCCGTCGTGGCGGATTCGGCGTTCGCCTCGCAGTCGAGGCTCATAAAGTACCACTTCCGGCAATACGTCGGGCCATTCGCCCCCGCCATCTTCCGCCTCGCCAAAGGCGCGCTCCACTACGACATCCACGAAGTCGAGCCGGGGAACGACGTCGGGAAAATATCCCCCCGCCCCGTCATGTTCATCCACGGCGAACTCGACACCGTCACCGATCCGGACGACTCCATCGCCATGCACAAAGCCGCCGGGGAACCGAAGGAATTATGGATCGTCAAAGGCGCGGGCCACGTGGACGCATACTTTCAAAACCGGAAAGAATACTCGCGGCGGGTCGCGGCATTTTTCGAGGAGCATCTCGATCTTTGAGATTTCAGGTTTCAGACGGCTTTCCTGGATGCCTCACCACCGTCCGAATTTGAAGACCGCCCCGGACTTTCTGGGTGAGATCCACCTCCATAAACATCGGCTCGCACGCCTTTACGAGGTCGCCGAGCATCGTCGCGGCGAGGTCTTCGGCGAAGGCTCCCCGGTCGCGGAAGCCCCATAAGTAAAGTTTCATCGCCTTCGATTCGAGGAGGTGTTTCTTCGGGGTGTATGTGAGCTTCAAATCATAAAAGTCCGGCTGGCTCGTGACGGGGCAAAACGCGGTGAGTTCGTCGGTGGTGAATTCGACAGTCGCGTCGGAGCCTTCATGGTTCCACGGGACGGTTTCTATTTGATCGGCCTCGATGGGGCCGCTCGTTTCGCGTCCGAGGAGCCGATTCTCGATGTCTCCCATTTATTGGCCCGCCGTGCCGGGGGTCGGGGAGCTTATCATTTCGAGGCGTGTGATCTCGATTTCCCCCTCCGCGAGGTCTTCAAGCTTGCCGACGAATTCATGCAAATGCGGCTGATCGAGATGCTCGTCGAGTTCCCGCTCGCTCGTCCAGTTTTCATAGATGACGAACACCGAAGGGTCTTCGAGTCCGCGGTGGAGATCGTAATTCACGCATCCCGCGTCCGAGCGCGAACCCTCCAAAAGACGCCCCATCGCCTCCGCGAGCCGCTCCTCCATCCCCGATTTCGCCTTCACCCGCGCAACCACCGTAACCCGCCCGTCAGACATCCCAGCCTCCCGAAAATTCGTCTTTCCCGACCCGGAAAGTCTACCCGGAACACTCCATGCATAAAAGCGTTCCTAGAAAGCCCCCACAAGCTCGTTCACCCCGACGACGATGAAGAGAAGCACGCACACCGCGAGGAAGACGTTCGTGAATATTCCGTTCCGGTGTTCGCGGGCGACGCGGCTGGAATTGAGGAGCCACATGAGCGTGATCGAGAGGAACGGCATGAAGAACGCGCCGAGCGCGGCGTACGTTATGACGAGGAACACGGGCTGATCGAGCGTGAGGAGGAGCATCGGCGGAAACGTCGTCCATACGAGGTACGCCCGGAACCAGAAACTCTTCTCGGAAAGGTATTCGTTCGCTCGTTCGTCGGGGACGTTTTTCAATGTCCTCACGAAGTCGGCGAAGAGGTATGCGCCGCCGTTCCACGCGCCGACTATGGAACTTGTGGCGGCGGCCCAGAAACCGATGAGGAAGAGCCAGCTCGCGACGCCTCCGAAGCGGGCGCTTATCGGGTCGGAGAGCGCGACGAGTCCCGACTCCCCGTCTATGCCCTCGCCGCTGGCGAACAACAATTCCGCGCCGATGACGAGCATCGAGACCATGAAGAGGCCCGTTACGAGGTACCCGACGCCGATGTCGGTTCGCATCGTGGGGATCCACGCGGGGCGATGCCATCCGCGCTCACGGATCCAGTACGGGTACGACGCGAGCGTGAACGTCCCACCCACACCACCGATGATCGCGAGCGCGTATATGAGCGAACCTTCGGGTATGCGCGGAACCACCGTGCCGACGGCAAGCTCCCCGAGGTTCGGCACGAGGAAAGCGGCGAGTCCCACGACGGTGAGGAACATCACGCCTACGAACACCTCCATCACCCGCTCGAAGAGTTTGTACCTCCCGATCATGCACACCGTGAAACCGAAGAGCCCGTGCAAAACCGCCCACATCCACAAAGGCAAAACACCGGGGAACATCGCCGTGACCGCGAGCGCGGAGGCCGACATCGCCGCCGCCCCGAACACGAACGTGACGATGAGGAGGTACACGCCGAAATACATCGTCGCCCACCTCCCGAGTGACTTCCACCCTTCGAGGATGGTCTTCCCGGAGGCGAGATACCACCGCCCGAGACCCTCGGAAAGCACGAACTTCAAAAGCGCGCCGATGACTATGGCCCATATGAGAACCGTCCCGAAGTTCGTCCCGGCGGAGAGCGAGGAGACCATGTCCCCCGCCCCGACCCCCGTCGCCGCGACGACGAGCCCCGGCCCGATGTATCTCAAACTCCCGGCGAAACTCCTCGGAACTTGCTCCTGAAACTCGGAGTCTTTCCCCGTACCCTCGGTGGCGCCCGTCATGCCGTCCCTCCCCCGTCGCCTCCCACTCCACGGAGCGCATTACACAATAAAAGTATTCCGTATACAAACGAGTGGAAATTACTCTTCGACGACGGCGAGGGTTCCGGGCGGAGTGTTTCGGGCGGCGTCCATCGTCGCTTCGACGAGGGGTTCGAGGTCTTCGAGGCGATTGCTCCGGGCGCGGAGGAGGATCACCGCGATGTCGAAGCGGGCGAGGTTTTGTTGATGCTCGATGCCCCGATCCATTGTCACGAGGGCGTCGAACTCATGTTGCGCGACGTCGAGGAGTTAACCGTTTCTTTTGCCTTTCCAGCCAGCCCGCGCGACCGTCACGGCCTCCGCCTCCGGAGCCAAAAGCCTCGCAAACCGGCCCGGCATCATCTCATCGAGCAGCAAACGCATCAATGGCCTGCGGGGTCATCTCCAGATACGCGATCGCCTGTTCCCTCGTCACGGTCGGAAAATCTTCGAGGAATATATCGAGAGGATCCCCCGCCGCCAAATGCTGCACGAGAACCTCCACCGGAACCCGAGTCCCCGCGAAAACCAACGCCCCGCTCACGACCTCCGGATCGCGCGAGACGATCTCACTCTTCTCTATGCCGACACCTCCTCTTTTCTCGAAGGTCATTGTATCTCTCGATGGCTCGGTCGAACCCCGCTAACGACCCCGCTTCCACACCCGCTCGACGAGGACGGCGTTCCCGATGAGGAGCAAAATAACCTCCGAGACGGCGACCGAACCGAACGCGAGCCAGTACGGAAGCCCGGTGAACACCGTCAAAACGACCCCGACCCCGGCGGCGGTGATGATCGCGTACACGAAAGAGGCGAGGTACGTACCGACGGCCCCCGGAATCCTCTTCGCTATAAACCAGCAAACGACCCCTCCGGCCATATCCACGGCGGGCATGAAAAGGAGTTCGAGTGTCCCGGCGAACGGGGAGAAGAAGTTCACGATCATCGTCCCCGCCCCGAAGGCGAAGATCGCCGCCGGATACCGAATGACGAGCGGCTTGAGGGCTTCGCCCAAACGAAACTGAATCGGCCCGAACGCGACGACGAAGAACGCGAGCGAAAGAACCACATACAAAGCCCCCAAAACCCCGGCGAGGGCCACCCGCCGGGCCGGGCTGTTTTCATAAGTCGAGTTCATGCGGAAGACTCCGTTCTTTTCTTGGTTCTCACAGCGGCTTGCGCCGGGATTGATCCTTCCGCAAGCCGGGCTTCAGGCTTCAGGTTTCAGGCATCAGGAAATACTCCCCGGTCGAGCCGCCCTCGCCGAGCGGGACTTCGATGGCATGGTGGCT
>JACCWD010000013.1 GCA_013697825.1 Rubrobacter sp. | reverse complement strand
AGGAACCGCGACGGCATTTGGTACTCGCGGTCGCCCCCCCAACTCGAGCGGAGCTTCGCGTTCGCGAGCGTCAATGTCTTCATAGCCCGCGTAACGCCGACATAGAAAAGCCTCCGCTCCTCCTCCAAATTCTGCTCGTCGAGGGAGCGGGCGTGCGGAAACGTCCCCTCCTCCATCCCCACGATGAAGACGTGCGGAAATTCGAGTCCCTTCGCATTGTGGAGGGTCATGAGGGTGAGGCTCCCGCCGCCGTCGGAGTCGAGGGAATCGTGCGCGGAATAGAGGGCTTGCTCCTGTAAAAATCCTTCGAGCGTCGGCTCCGGCTCCACCCGCTCGTACTCGCGGGCGGCGTTTATTAGCTCGACGAGGTTCTCGATGCGCGCCTCCGCCTCGACCGTCTTCTCGGCTTCGAGTTCCGCCCGATACCCCGACTCGTCGAGAACCGCCGAGATCATCTCCGTCGGAGCGACCTCCCGAGCCGCGACCCGCCATCCCTCGAAGAGATCCCGGATCTCCGCGCACGCCTTCCGGGCCTTCCCCGAGACACCCGCCTCCTCCGCCTCCGGGAGGGCTTCATAAAGAGAGACCTCGTTCCTCCGGGCGTGATCCTGTAATTTCCCGACCGACGTCGCCCCGAGTCCGCGCTTCGGGACGTTCATGATCCTTTCGAGGGAAACATCGTCGGCGGGGTTGGCGATCACCGCGAGATACGCCATCGCATCCTTTATCTCCGCCCGCTCGTAGAAACGAACGCCGCCCACGATCTGGTACGGCACGCCCTCCCGCACGAGGACGTCCTCCAAAGCCCGGCTCTGCGCGTTCGTCCGGTAAAACACGGAAATATCCGAGAGCCTCTCGCCGGAATCGCGGAGCTTCTCGATCTCCGACACCACGAACCGCGCCTCGGCATACTCGTCCGAAGCCGTGAAGAGACGGATGCCGTCGCCTTCGTCCCCGTCCGTCCACAACGCCTTCGCCTTCCTCGAAGCATTGTTCGCGACCACCGCGTTCGCCGCATTCAAAATAGTCTGCGTCGAGCGGTAGTTTTGCTCGAGCCTCACGACCTTCGCCTCCGGATAGTCTCGCTCGAAGTCGAGGATGTTTCGGATGTCGGCCCCGCGCCATGAATACACCGAATTGTGGGTGACGACGCCGTTTGCGACGAAATTGTGAGTCCCTTCGATGTCGAGGTCGTAAACGGGGCGGTCGAGGATGACTCGCTCGACGGACTCGACCACGTCGTACTCGCCATCCCCCGTGAACATGACCATTCCGGCCTCCACGGATTCAGCAGTCATAAACGGCAACGCTTCGCCGCCGCTACCGAGACGGGCTATGCGCGACTCGTTTCCCCACTCGAAAACCCCCTCGACGAGTCCGACCGCCTCCCGCGCGATTCCGCGCTCCGCGACTGCCGTGGGCCGCGAACTCGAAGGCGCGACTGACGCGCCGAGCATCCCGCAATATCCGGCGAAATGCGTATGCTCCGGCGTGCTTATTATCTCGCGCCCCGACTCCGTCACAATGCGAACACCGTTCACGCTTCCTCGCCGCACCGTGGAGGATACCCTCGCCGGTCGGAAGTCGCCGCTCCCAAACCCGCTCGAAACCTCATCGTCCACCGCGATGTCTTCGATACGCTTCTCCGAACCATCCTCCATCCGGACCATCGTCCCTTCGATGAGGCATTGATCGTCGTCGCCGACGACACACAAGTTGTGATGCGCCTCGGCAAGCACGGTGACGAGACGGTATTGCGCGTGGTTCGTATCCTGATACTCGTCGACGTGGATGTATTTGAAACGCCGCTGGTAACGCTCCCGGACTTCGGGGAAGAGTTCGAGAAGCGCGACGGTCTGCATGATGAGGTCGTCGAAGTCCATCGCGTTGTTCTCGTACAATCGTTGCTGATAGAGATTGTATGCCTCCGCTACGTTCTCGGCCATGTAGCCTTCGGTTGCCCGGAGGTAGTCGTCGGCGGACATGAGTTTGTTCTTCGCGTCGGATATTTGCGACTGGAACGAGCGCGGGTTGAACCTTTTCGGGTCTTTGCCGAGTTCGACGATGCACCGCTTCACGAGCCGTACTTGATCCGCCGAGTCGTAGATCGTGAACTCCCGCTTGTACCCGAGCTTCTCTGCGTGGACGCGGAGTATGCGGGCGCAGAACGCATGGAACGTCGAGACCCACATCTTCCGCGACTCCGGCCCGACGAGGAGCGCGACCCGCTCTTTCATCTCGCTCGCGGCTTTGTTCGTGAAGGTTATGGCGAGGATCTCATCTGGCCCGGCGAGTCCTTCATCCAAAATATGGGCGATTCGGTGGGTGAGAACGCGCGTCTTTCCGCTTCCGGCTCCCGCGAGGATGAGGAGCGGGCCATCGGTGTGCTTTACGGCGTCGAGCTGGCTTGGATTTAAGGAATCGAGGAGCATCGGGGGCGAGTATAACAATTAAGTATCTCCAACTTGAATCTGAACCTCCGTCGCTCCGAGCAGGCGCATCGCGTCCACCACGGCCCGCTTCAACTCGGTGGCCGAATCGTAGAAGCGGCGCGGCATAAGGAAGCCCTTCACCCTA
>JACCWD010000143.1 GCA_013697825.1 Rubrobacter sp. | reverse complement strand
CCGAACTCAACCAGAATGACGAGATCGCCGTCCATTGCAAAACCGGCGGACGGAGCGCGAAGGCCGTGAAGCTTTTGCAAGACGCGGGCTTTGCGAACGTCTATAACGTCAAGGGCGGCATCACGGCGTGGAGTGAGGAGATAGATCCGAGCGTGCCGAAGTATTGATCTAGCGGTTTAGCCATTAGCTTTTAGCGATTTTTGCGGGGTCGGGGTTCCGGTCCCGTTTTTCGTGCTTCGGGGAAGGAACTTCGGGGCGTATAATTTTCCTCGACGGCGTGTATGGAGGTTTTCGTGGAGACGAAGACGAGGACGAAGGTTTCGGTGGAGCATCCGATGGAGTTGTGGGTGCCGACGGCATCGTTCGCGGCGGACGACGATGATTGGCTTTTTGCGTTCTGCCAGATGAACGACGAGTTGCGCATCGAGCGCACGTCGGACGGGGAATTGGAGATCGAGATGCCCACCGGAGGAGAGACGAGCGACCGTAATTCCGAGATAAACATGCAACTCCGCCTGTGGGCTAAACGCAACGGAACGGGCGTCGCCTTCGAGTCGAACGGCGGGTTCATCCTCCCGAACGGCGCAATGCGCGCGCCCGATGCCTCATGGGTGAAGCGGGAACGGCTGACGAACCTCACCGCCGGACAGAAGAAAAAACTGCTCCCCCTTTGCCCGGATTTCGTGATCGAACTCCTCTCCCCCTCGGACTCTTTGCCGAAGATCGAAGAAAAAATGCGCGAATACATCGAGAACGGCGCACAGCTCGGGTGGCTCCTCGACCCGGAGGAAAGAAAGGCTCACATATATAAAGCGGATGGCTCGGTCGAGGCCATCGAAAACCCGGAGAGTTTGTCCGGCGACCCCGAGCTCCCCGGCTTCGTCCTCGTTTTGAAATCGGTGTGGGAGCCGGAATTTTAAAGCACTTTGCGGAAAGGTCGAGCCTTTCCGCAAAGGCGGTTAGCAGTTAGCCGTTAGCAAAGACAAAAAAGCTAAAAGCTAATCGCTAAAAGCTAACGGCGCGGTTTTCACAAAGGCCGAGCCTTTGTGAAAACAGCTATAGGGATACGGAGAGCTTCCCCGCTCACCGCACTCGCCACGAATACCGCAGCACGGGCGCGACGGCCTCGAAGCCTTCGCGGTCGGAGATTTCTTCGAGTTCCTCGACGCGGCGGCTCCACTTTTCATGGAGCGCTTCGAGGCGGATGAATTCCTCGCTCCCTTCGGGGTGGCGAGAGGCTTCGTGGGCGTAGAAAAACCTCCGCATCCGGGCGAGGGAGAGATCCGGCTCCTCCTCGAACCCGAAAGCCCGGTGCCACTTCGTGCTTTCTTCGTTCGCCACGTGATGGGCGCTCCGGAGGTTTTTGCCTTCGCCGCGCTCGCGCAATTTCCCGAGCGCCGAGCCGACGAGGGCGTGGGCGATTCCCCGCCGCCGGAAATCAGGACGAACCATGAGAAGGTCGAGGACACTCTCGTCGTCGCGGCGGCATAAAAGGGCCACGCCGACGATACGGTTTTCTTCGGTGGCGAGGCATGATAAATCCATCGGCTCGCCGCGCCGTCCGGCGAAATATTCGGTGATGTTCATTTCGGCGTGCTCGTGGGTCATCTCCTCCGTCCAGTCGCAGAATTCGACCCCGTCCTCGAACGTCTCGATGAACGCCTCGACGAGTTCCGGGGCATCCTCGGGGGAAACGGGGCGCATGGACGTTCCGTTCGGAAGCTCCGCCGATGGAACGCTCCCACGAAACCGGACGTGCACATGGTCGTGGCGCGGCGTTATGTGGGCTTCTCCGCCGAAGTATTCGTGCTTCCATCCGAATCGCCACGGCACGCGGTTCCACTCCTCGAACGTCATCGGGATGTGGAGGCTACGCACGGCTGAGTTTGGCTTTCGGGCGCATGGCGCTCTCCTTCCGCCACGGGTTCACGAGAGGATATTACCGCCCGCTCGGGGGCTTTCCACCCTCCGGTGTTCGCGGACGCATAGGGGCATGCCCCCATACGAAAAACAGGGGCGAAGTCGGGGGCGTTGCCTCATGACGGCGGGACGCGGCATCTCGTAGAGTTCGACCGACGAAGCAAACGATGGAAAGGAGCTTGCGAATGTCGTTGTCGAACTGGATCCGGTTGGGCGCTCTGGCGGCTGTGCTGGGTGGCGTTACGTTCCTGGCGGTCGAACCCTTCTACCTGACGTCGCCGGAAAGCGATCTCGTGACAATCATTACCGATGTCGCGATAGCTTTCATACTGGTCGGGATGGTGGGACTCCACCTCTTCCAGAAAGGAAACTACGGCCTCATCGGACACATAGGCTTTTACGTGTTCGTCGCGGGAGCATTGGCCGAAATGGTGGGATCAGCGCTTGTCATCATGGCGGGCGACGCATTCGAGTGGGTCATGATCGTCGGTTTCATGACCGTCATCGTGGGCGCCATTTTCTACGGCGCGGCCATCTTGCGAGCGAAGCTATTGCCCCTCTGGTGCGGAGTGGGGTTCATCGTCGCCCCGATGCTGCCCTTGATCCTCGACACGTACGGAGCCTTGCTTCAGGGACTCTTCTGGGTGGCGCTGGGATACGCGCTCTGGTCGCGCAGGAGCGAACCCGCCGAGCGGCCCTCGCCCGCAAGCCCGACGAGGCAAGCGTAAACACCCAACCCCGGCTGACTCCGATGCGCCGGATCTCGCCAGGCATTACCATTATCCGGAGGCTTGGAAGAAGGACAGCGACCCCGACATGGAACCGCGACACGCCCAACCTGATCTCGCCGGGAAAGCGGCTCTCGGACACGGGGCTGGCACACATGCGCTCGCCGCCCGGATCTCCTTCTCGCTATGGGCGGCGGCGCTCATACTCGCCGCCGCCGGGCTTATCTTCGGCCTTGCGAGCCGCCCGGATGCGCCACTTTATGAATTCTGGGTCGCGGCCATCGTCAGCCCGACCTTCGCCACCCTCGGCGCGCTCATAGTCTCCCGGCGCCCCGGCAACGTGATCGGCTGGCTCTTCTTCGTCCCCGGCGTCGCCGGGGGATTCCAAATGTTCTCCGGCCAATACGCGACCGTGGCTCTATTTTCGGAAGCCTCCACATTGCCCGTCGGCGCGACCGCCGCGTGGCTGTCCACACTGATGCAAACCCTGTTCGTGTCCTCGATCTTCTTCCTCATACTGCTCTTCCCGACCGGGAGACTTCCCTCTCCGCGATGGCGGGTGGTAGCCGGGATCGGCGCGCTGGCTATCGCCGCCTGGATAATCTCCCGCTCCCTCCGTCCCGGCCCGCTCGAAGACTTCCCCTCCACACAAAACCCGTTCGGCCTCGAAGCCGCCACGGCAATGGACGTCCTCGGAGGCGTGGGCGGCTGGGTCGGCCCCGCATGCTTCGTCGCGGTCGTCGCGTCGCTGATCACGCGCTTCCGCCATTCCCGAAGCGAGGAGCGGATGCAAATCAAATGGTTCGCCTACGCGGCCACGCTCGGTTTTCTCGCCATCCTCCTCGGCGGCGAGGGGCCGCTCGGGACGCTGGTTTGGACGGTCGCCCCGCTCAGCCTCCCCGTCTCCGCCGCCATCGCCATACTCAAATACCGCCTCTACGACATAGACGTAATCATAAACCGCACCCTCGTCTACGGCGCTTTGACCGCCTGCGTCGTCGGAATATATGTCCTCATCGTCGGCTACCTCGGCGCGGTGTTCCAGACCAGCGGGAGCCTCGCCATCTCGCTCGTCGCCACCGGCCTCGTCGCCGTGGTCTTCGCCCCTCTGCGCGACCGCCTCCAACGCGCCGCGAACCGCCTCATGTACGGCGAGCGCGACGACCCATACGCCGTGATCTCCCGCCTCGGACGACGGCTCGAAGGAACACTCTCCCCCGAAGCCGTGATGCCCGCCATCGCGGAGGATGTCGCACGGGCGCTCCGCCTCCCACACACATCCATATGGCTCGCCGACAATGATTCTTTCCGCCT
Organism: Rubrobacter sp.; assembly: GCA_013697825.1. Classification (GTDB taxonomy): domain Bacteria; phylum Actinomycetota; class Rubrobacteria; order Rubrobacterales; family Rubrobacteraceae; genus JACCWD01. The sequence goes on along the minus strand of JACCWD010000143.1, from coordinate 1,647 downwards.
CGAAGCATCCCACGGCGAAGCCCCCGAGCAAACGCCCGCGAGAGACCCCGACGCGATAGCGAAGCTCCGCCACGCCCCCGACGGCTTATACCCGATGGATCTCGACCCTTCGGGAGAGTACGGTACACTCCTCGCAAAGAGCGGGGCGGCGCTCGTCCTTCCGCTCTCCCACCGGGGCGAGCTCGTCGGCGCCATAAGCCTTTCTCCCCGCTCCCCCGGCGAGGGGTTCTCCCCCGCCGACCGCCAGCTTTTGCGCGACGTGGCGACGCAGGCGGGCGCGGCGGCCCACGCGATCCGGCTCACCGCCGCGCTCCGCTCCAGCCTGGAAGAATTACGCCGTTCGAGGGAACGCCTCGTGGCCGCTCAGGAAGAGGAGCGCCGCCGCATACAGCGCGACCTCCACGACGGGCTCGGCCCGATCCTCGCGAGCATGCGCCTCCGCCTCGAAGCATGCCTCGACACGCACACGAACGGCGAGCCGTCCGAAGCCCCTCTCACGGGCGACCTCGAACGTCTCTACGAGCTCGTCGGACAGGCCACCGGCGACATCCGGCGGCTCGTCCACGACCTCCGCCCGCCCGTCCTCGACCAGCTCGGACTCGTACCCGCACTCCGCCAACACTGCGAACGCTTCCACCGGGAGACCGGAATCATCGTGGACTTCGAGGCCGAAGAAAACCTCCCCGTCCCCGCCGCGGCGGAGGCGGCGATCCTCCGCGTCGCGCAGGAGGCGCTCCTCAACGTCGAGAAACACGCCCGCGCCTCGCGGGTGGACGTTCACCTCGAACGAAGCGACGGAAGCATCACACTCACGATCCGGGACGACGGCGCGGGCATGGACGAGCCCCGCGACGGCGCGGCGGGGACCGGCATCGGAAGCATGCGCGAGCGTGCGGACCTCCTCGGCGGCGAGTTGTGCATCTCCGCTGTCCCCGAAGGCGGCACGGAGGTCTCGATGCGAGTGCCGTCCCCGGACAGGGAGGCGGTGAAGTGAGCGCGCAAACCGAAAAGACCCGGGTACTCCTCGCCGACGACCATCGGCTCTTCCGCGAAGGGGTGGCGAGCCTGTTGGAGAGGGCCGAGGACATCGAACTCGTCGGGGAGGCCACCACGGGCGAGGAGGCGGAGCGTCTCGCCGAGGAACTCTTCGCCGACGTCGTTCTCATGGACATAAAGATGCCCGGCATGGGCGGCATCGAGGCGACGAGGGCGATAGTCAAGAAAAACCCCCACGTCGGCGTCGTGGTGGTGACGATGTTCGAGGACGACGAGTCGGTGTTCGCGGCGCTCAAGGCCGGAGCCAGAGGGTACGTCCTCAAGGACGCCGACCGGGGCGAGTTGCTCCGCGCCATCCGGGCCGTCGCCCGAGGCGAGGCGTTGCTCGGGGCCGCCGTCGCCCGGCGCGCGCTCGAACAATTCTCGGAACCGGCTTCCATCCAACCGCCCCCGGAAAGTCCTTCGCCGCTCTTCGACGAGTTGACGCCGAGGGAGGCGGAAGTCCTCCGCCTCATCGCCGAAGGTTTGAAGAACCGCGAAATCTCCAAACGTCTCGTCATAAGCGAGAAGACAGTCGGCAACCACGTCTCGAACATCTTCCGCAAATTGCAAGTCAACGACCGCAGCCAGGCCATAGTCCGCGCCCTGCGC
>JACCWD010000073.1 GCA_013697825.1 Rubrobacter sp. | reverse complement strand
CGAAGAAGGCCGAGGCGACCAGCGCGACGGTCATCACCTCGGCGGTCGTCATCCTGACCTGGGGGTCGTCGCGGAGGCCCATCGCCTTCGAGAACTCGTCGCACACGCAGTAGATGGTGGTTATGGTATCGTCCAACCTGCCCTCCCGGCTTGAAAGGTTTAGCGGTCTTCAAGTCGGGAGGATATTTGGTTTTCAGCGTAGGGGGCAACTTGGGTTATAAGTACGATTATCTTCTATGATGTAGGCAGGCACTCCGTTTTGCAAAACAGCATTCCGAGCGACACCAAGCAATTCTCGGTCATCTACTTCTTCAGACTCCAGCACCAAGATTTCGGTTATAGAATCCAACTCACTTCCCGGAGCTTTGGGCATTCCAGCATACTGTCGAATTTCAATGGCTCTAGCGATCATGTATTCCAACTGAGATTACTTTCTATCGACTTTGAAGATATTATCCTTCGTATTTAAGTGGTCGCCTCCCCCAATTGCCGCTCCAAATCCTTTATCTCATCCCGTAATTTCGCGGCGTACTCGAATTTGAGATCCTCCGCCGCCTCCATCATCTCGGCTTCGAGGTCGGCGATGAGGTTCCGAAGCTCGTCCGGGTCGCCGGAGGTGTTTCGCTCGACGTTCTTTTGCCGCTGCGTTTTGTATAGCCCCTTCGCCTCGGCGGCTATGAGGATGTCCGAGACGCCCTTCGTTATGGTGCGTGGCGTGATGCCGTTCCGCTCGTTGTACGCAGTTTGTATTTCACGACGACGACTCGTTTCGCCAAGCGCGGTTCGCATCGCGTCGGTCTCCTTGTCGGCGTACATTATTACCCGGCCGTCCACGTTTCTCGCAGCCCGTCCTATGGTTTGTATGAGCGCGCGCTCGCCGCGGAGAAAGCCCTCCTTGTCCGCGTCAAGGATGGCGACGAGCGTTACTTCGGGGAGGTCGAGTCCTTCGCGGAGGAGGTTTATGCCGACGAGGACATCGAACTCCCCGGTGCGGAGGCCGCGGATTATTTGTATGCGGTCGAGCGTCTCGATGTTCGCGTGCATGTACCGCGCCTTCACGTTGTGTTCGAGGAGATAATCCGTGAGATCCTCGCTCATCTTTATGGTGAGCGTCGTTATGAGAACCCTCTCCCCATGCTCGACGCGGACGGCGACCTCGTTCATGAGGTCGTCTATTTGCCCCTTCGTCGGACGGACTTCGACCTCGGGGTCGATGAGGCCCGTCGGGCGGATTATTTGCTCGACGATCTGCCCGGAGTTTTCAAGTTCGTACGGACCCGGCGTCGCGGAGACGAACACGAGTTGGTTGCTTTTGAGGAGGAACTCGTCGAAGGTGAGCGGGCGATTGTCCTTCGCCGACGGAAGGCGGAAGCCATGCTCAACGAGGGTCCCCTTCCGCGACTGGTCGCCGTTGTACATGCCCCGGACTTGCGGGAGCGTGATGTGCGACTCATCCACGAACGTGACGTAGTCGTCCGGGAAATAGTCGAGGAGAGTGTACGGCGTCGAGCCGGGCGGGCGACCGTCCATGTGCCTCGAATAGTTCTCGATGCCCGAGCAATACCCAAGCTCGCGCATCATTTCGAGGTCGTATTGCGTACGCTGGCGGAGGCGGTACGCTTCGAGGACTTTGCCCTCTTTTTCGAGTTCGGCGTGTTGTTCCTCGAGTTCGGCCTCGATGTCCTTCGTCGCCCGGACGAGCTTGTCCTCGTCGGTCACGAAGTGGGTCGCCGGGTATATGGTTATGAGGTCGTGTTCGCGGAGGACTTCGCCCGTGAGCGGGTCAACCTCGGTCGTGCTCTCGACCTCGTCGCCGAAGAAGGAGATACGGTACACCGTGTCTTGATACGCGGGCTGAATTTCGAGGACATCGCCCCGGACGCGGAAGTTGCCTCGGGCAAGCTGGTAATCGTTGCGGGTGTACTGGATTTTCACGAGATCCCGTAAAACATCGTCGAGGTCGTAGAAACCGCCCTCTTCGAGGACGACCATTTTGCTCCGGTACTCCTCCGGGCTTCCGAGCCCGTATATCGCCGAGACGCTCGCCACCACGATCACGTCGCTCCTCGTGAAAAGAGAACTCGTCGCCGAATGCCTCAGTCGGTCTATGTCCTCGTTTATTTGCGCGTCCTTCTCGATGAAGGTGTCGGAGGAGGGGACGTACGCCTCCGGCTGATAGTAATCGTAATATGAGACGAAATACTCGACGGCGTTGTTCGGAAAGTATTCGCCGAACTCGCTCGCGAGCTGCGCCGCGAGGGTTTTATTGTGGGCCATGATGAGCGCGGGCTTTCCGACCTTCTCTATGACCCGCGCCATCGTGTGGGTTTTGCCGGAACCCGTGACGCCGAGGAGGGTTTGTGTGTCGAGGCCGCTCCCCAAACCGTTTGACAGATTTTCTATGGCCTTCGGCTGGTCGCCGGTGGGGCTGTATTCGCTGTTTACCTGGAATGTATTACGGGTTTCGATCGAGACCACTCCCATAAAGTTCTTCATACGTTTGTTGTGCTTCGAGGACGGTGTCGACGTAGTTTCTCGTCTCGGAGTATGGGATGTCGTCTTCGATGTCGAAGCCCTCCTGTGAGATCCAGCCATCCACGCTGCCCTGCCCGGAATTATACGCCGCGAGCATGAGCCTCTCATCACCCAAATACCGGCTTTGCAAATAACTTAGCTGCCACGTCCCCATCCATATGTTCGTGTTCGGCTCCGTGAAGTCGCCCGTTATTCCGCTGTTTCTTTGTATGAAATCGGCGGTGTCGGGCGTTATTTGCATGAGTCCCTGCGCGTTTTGCGGTGAGACCGCCTCCGGGTCGTAGCGGCTCTCGGCGTATATGACGGCGGCGATGAACGTCGGCTCCATCCCGTACGCCTCGGAGGCTTCGAGCATCGTCGCCTCGTAGGCGATCGGGTATATCGCACGCTGGAAGCGATCCGGCGGCTCGGTGACGACGTTGTATATGCCGTAAATTCCGGCGGCCATGAGCAGTCCGACAGCGAGAAGCCCCACGAGGAAAGCCCTTATCGCGCAGCGGCGCGACCGAGACTTCCCATAGTATCCTTTATTAGACTTCTTCCTCGTCGTAGTCAGACTCCCGCTCCCGCCGTACGTGATCCAGAAAGTTTACGGCCCGCTCCCAAAGAAGTTCCAGCCCGCCATCGTTTTGTATCACAACGTCGGCCCTCCGCGCCTTCTCCTCACCCGAAAATTGCCGAGCCTCGATGGCCCGGAGCCGATCCTCCCCCACCCCCCTCTCCGCCGCCCACTCCTTCCGTCTCTCCTCCGGCGGCAAAACCGCGACCGTATAGTCGAAGTCCCCGCTCCGCGTCCCCTCGAAGAGAAGCGGTATCTCCGCGACGAATATTTCCGCCTCCGACCCCAAAATACGGCGATCCGTCTCCTTCCGCACAAGCGGATGGAGGATGTCTTCGAGGGCTTTGAGGGCTTCCTCGTCGCCGAAGACCTTTCCGCCGAGGGATTTCCGATCCACACTCTCCTCGCCGAGGACATCCCCCCCGAACCGCTCGACGATGCGTTTTATCGCCTCGGTGTCATGCGCGAGGAGTTCGTGGACGATCTCGTCGGAGGAGACGGTCTCCGCTCCGAGTTCGCCGAGCATCCCGACGAAGGTGCTTTTGCCGGACGCGAAAGAGCCGATGACCGCGATGGTCACCGGCTCTCTGGTTGTCGGGTTCACTCCGGCTCTCCGGTCGAGCTTACTTCTCCTCGAGGTCGAGGTCGGAGAGCGCGTCGAAGGCTCCGGTTCGAAGCCCGCTCGACTCGCGCTGCGCCGGACGGTCGCCGCCTCCCCGGTCCTCGCGGCGAGGACGGTCGCTTCCCCCGCCTCCGCGGTCGTCGCGGCGCGGACGGTCGCTGCTTCCGCGCTGCTCGCCGCCACGTTCCTCGCTTCGCTGCTCACGCTCCTCGCGGGGCGGACGGAGGGAGAGCGAGAGTCGGCGGCGCTTCGCGTCCACGTCGATGATGCGAGCCTCGACCTCGTCTCCCGAGCGGACGATTTCGTTCGACTCTTCGACGTGGTGCTCGGCGAGTTCGGAGATGTGGATGAGTCCCTCGACCCCTTCCGCGACCTCGACGAAAGCGCCGAAGGAGACGAGCTTCGTGATGCGGCCGGGTATCTTCTCCCCGATGCTCACCCGCTCCACGATTTCCTGCCACGGATCCTTCCTCGTCTGCTTGAGTCCGAGCGAAATCCGCTCCCGATCCCGGTCAACTTCGAGAACCTTCACCTCGACGTCCTCGCCGACCTCGACGACCTCCGATGGATGGTCGACGTGGTTCCACGAAAGTTCCGAAATATGTATGAGGCCGTCGATCCCTTCGAGGTCCACGAACGCACCGAAGTCCACGAGGTTCGAGACGGTTCCCTTGACGATGTCGCCTTCTTCGAGCGTCGTGAGGATCTTGTCCCGCTCCTCTTTGCGCTCCTCTTCGAGAACCGCCCGCCGCGAAAGCACGACGTTGTTCCGGCTCCGGTTCAACTCGATGACCTTGCATTCGAGCTTGTCGCCGAGGAACGAGTCGAGGTTCCGAACCCGCCGTATATCCACGAGCGAAGCCGGAAGGAACCCGCGAAGCCCGATGTCGATAATGAGGCCGCCCTTGACGACTTCGATGACGGGGCCTTCGACGACCCTTTGGTCGTTGTACGACTCCTCGATGCGGTTCCACGCCTTCTCGAAGGCGGCCCGCTTCGCCGAGAGGATGAGCCTTCCGTCGGCGTCCTCTTTTTGCATGACGAGGGCTTCGAGATGCTGCCCGAGCTCGACCACGTCGTGCGGGTCGGCACCCTTGCGGATGGAGAGTTCATTCGAGGGGATGAGACCCTCCGATTTGTAGCCGATGTCCACGAGGACTTCGTCCTTGTCAATACGGACGACATCGCCCTCGACGATGTCTCCGTCCTTGAAATCTATGAGGACGCTGTCGTCGATGGGGACGACTTCCCCGTTCTCCTCGCGGAAGAAGTCCTTCATTGACAACTCGTGGGACACGTTGCTTGTGGTTTCAGTCATGTACTACTAGCTTCCTTTGGACAGTTTGCTTGTACGACGGTGGATTATACCGGAAACGCCGCCCGGATAATTCGTGAGCGGACTCGTAGTCTACCCCACTTCGACCGGACTCACACGCCCCCACCTGTCCCCGGCCTTCACCTCCACTTCCAATGGCGGATCGAGGTCATATGCCGCAACCATCCTCTCCATCGCGAGCGCGGCGACCTCCTCGACATGCCCCCCGTCCACATCGAAGACGAGCTCGTCGTGAACCTGCATGATCATGTCCGCCCCGAGCGGCTTCAATCTCGCCTCGATGTCCACCATCGCCACCTTTATGATGTCCGCCGCGCTCCCCTGAATCCGCGCATTGAAAGCGAACCTCTCCCCGAGCTTCCGCTGGTTTTTGTTCTTCGCCAAAAGCTCCTCGACATACCGCCGCCGACCGAAGAGCGTAGTGACGTATGGAACCGCTTTCTTTTTATCCGAGTCCTCGTTCTCCAAGTTCTCCTTCTCCGCCCTCTCGACGGCTTCGTCGAAGGTATGCTCAATGAACTCCGTCACCTTCGGATACCGTTCGAGATACCGCTTTATGTACTCGTCCGCCTCCGCCGGGACGACGTTCCCGAGGCGCATCGCCAGCCCGAAGCCGGATATCCCGTACAAAATCCCGAAGTTCACCATCTTCGCCCGGCGGCGAAGCTCCGGCGTCACGCTCTCCATCCGAACGTCGAAGACCTCGGAGGCGGTTCGCGTATGAATATCCTCCCCCTTCGAGAACGACTCGACCAGAGCGGGTTCGCGGCTCATATGCGCGAGGATCCGAAGCTCGATCTGCGAATAATCCGCCACCACGAGCCTCCGCCCCGGCGAGGCCGTGAAGGCGTTCCGGATAAGCTGCCCCGTCTCCGTGCGAACCGGGATATTCTGCAAATTCGGGTCGTCGCTCGACAGCCGCCCCGTCGCCGCCTTCGTCTGATTGAGCGTCGTGTGGATCCGCCCCTCATCCGAGATATGCCCCCGAAGCCCCTCGATGTACGTGCCTTTCAATTTGGCAAGCTCGCGCCAGTCCGTGACGAGTTCGGCGATGGGATGTCCTTGCAAAGCGAGTTGCCCGAGAACCTTCGCGTCGGTGGAATACCCCGTCTTCGTCTTCCGAACCGGGGGAATCCCCATCTCCTCGAAGAGGATCTCCCCGAGTTGCTTCGGCGACCCGATATTGAATTCGTGGCCCGCCTCGGCGAAGACTTTCGTTTCGAGATCCGCCAATTTGACTTCGATCTCCTCGCCGACCTTTTCGAGGGCTTCGCGGTCCACGGGCATCCCGATCCGCTCCATGTCGCCGAGGACGTCCGTCACGGGAAGCTCGACATCGTAATAAAGGCGGGCGAGCCCCATCTCTTCGATCTCCTCGACGAGCCTCGGCGCGAGCGCGTGTATGACGGCGGCCCTCTCGGCGGCATGCCGGACATCCGCATCCCCATGCTCGACCTCGACCTCGGGCAAACCGCGATCGTATGCGAGAACCTCCACGTCATAGCTCCCGAGGCCGGGCTTTATGAGGTACGCCGCGAGATACGTGTCGAACTGCGCCCCCCGAACCCCGAGCCTCTTCGAATCATGGACTTGCAAAGGTCGGTCGGGAACGGAGTCCGAAATACGAGCCTCCTCCGAAGACTCGGCCACGGCCCACCGTCCGTCACCGATCGGGGCCACCGCCACGGGATCGAAGGAAAGCTCGACGGGTTCCTCGGAGACGCGAACCTTCAATTTCTCCGGCGGCGGAGTCGCCTCCCCCCCGACGACCGGGAGGTTCGGGAGGCGATTCTCTCGCAAACTCCGAAACTCGTGCCGCCGAAAAACCTCGGCGCACTCCGGCGAAACCCCCTCGAAGCGAAGCGATTCCGCATCAAACTCGACGGGCGCGTCGAAGCGCATCCGGGCGAGTTCCAACGAAATGAACGCGCTCTCCCTCCCCTCTTCGAGCTTCTTCTTCGTCCCCTTCGCGGAGACTTTTTCGAGGTTCTCGTAAAGGTTTCCGACCGTCTCGAAATCCTGTAAAAGTTTCGACGCGCCCTTCGGCCCGATGCCCCGAACTCCCGGAATATTGTCCGAGGTGTCGCCGACGAGGGCTTTGTAATCGGGGATCTGCTCGGGCGTTACGCCGTATTCCTCGACGACCTCCTCGCGCCCGTACTCCTTCGTCTCGGAGACGCCGCGCGTCGTTCGGACGACTTTGACGTTCCCGTCCACGAGTTGCATCGCGTCTTGATCCCCGGTGACGATCATGAGCTCGACATCGTCGGGAATCTTCTTCGAGAGCGTCGCTATGGCATCATCCGCCTCGAAGCCTTCGGCCCGCATGGCGGGGATGTTCATGGCTTCGAGGATTTCGTCGATGTGGTCGGTTTGGGCGCGGAGTTCCTCGGGCATGGCGGAGCGGTTCGCTTTGTATTCGGGGAAGATGTCCATTCGGAACTTCGGGAGTCCGGCGTCCCACACGACCCCGATGCCGACCTCCTCGTCGGCGTCTTCGAGGAGCTTGAAGACCATGCTCGTGAAGCCGTAAAGCGCGTTCGTCGGAAGCCCGCTCGAAGTGGCTATGGATTGCGGAAGCGCGTAAAACGCCCGGTAAAGTAATGAGTATCCGTCGATGAGATAGATTCGCATGCGAGGGGATTATACCGGAGATGCGTCGCTCCACCCCCGCCGAAAGTGATACGTTATCCGCCATGACGCGGAGGAAGCTCGGGAGGAGGAAGGTCGCGGAGCCGGACGCGGCGACGGCGGAGAGGTATTTCCTCCGCCTCTCCGGGTGGGACATCCGCAACGACCCGGACTCGCTCCCGAGGTTCACATCACCCTCTCTCTTCGGGAACGACCATCCGCTCGAAATGGAGGTCGGGTGCGGGAGCGGGGAGTTTTTGTGCCATCTCGCGGAGGAATCGCCGGAGACTAATTTCGTCGGCCTCGACGTGCATCTCAAATCGCTTCACAAAGGGATCGAGGCGGCTTCGGGGGCGGGACTCGGTAACATAAAGTTCGTGGGCGTGGATTTCCGGCAGGCGCATCCGCTCCTCGCGCCCGATTCGCTCGCCGCCGTGTACCTCCACTTCCCCGACCCCGGCATGAAAACGAGGGAAAAGAGGCGACGCATCTTCGACCGGAAGTTCCTCGACGAGATGCACGTCGCCGTCGTCGAAGGCGGGAGAATGAGCCTCGTCACCGACGACGAGGGATACTTCGGGCAGATGCTCGCGCTCATCGAAGCGGACACACGGTGGCGCCGGACGCACGAGGAGCCGTATCTCGTCGGCTTCGAGCCGGGGGTGAAGTCGCGTTTCCAAACTTTGTGGGAGCGGAGGGGGAGGAAGGTTTTCCACTTCGAGCTTCGGAACAGGAAATCCGGAATCCGGCGCGCGGAGGCCGTCCCGCATGGCTCATAAGAGACGGATTTCTCTTCGGCTTCCATGCTATGCTCCGTCGCCATGAAGTGGCTCATCACAGGCGGATGCGGGTTTCTCGGGACGGCTTTCGTACGGCGGCTCGCCGCCGACGGAGGACACTCGGTGAGGGTTCTCGACGACCTCTCCGTCGGAAGCCGGGGAGACCTCGCCCGCGCCCGCGGCTTCTCCGAGACGCCGATGGACGGAGTTGCCCGGATGGATTCGGAGTCCGGGGCGGTGGAGCTCGTCGTCGGGGATATTTTGGACGAGGGACTCGCGCTTCGGGTCGCCGAGGGGGCGGATGTGGTCGTCCATCTCGCGGCGAACACCGGGGTCGCGCCGTCGGTCGAAGACCCGAGGAAGGACTGTTTATCGAACGTCGTCGGGACTTTGAATTATCTCGAAGCGGCTCGCCACAATGGCGTCGGGCGTTTCGTCCTCGCTTCTAGCGGGGCGGCGCTCGGCGAGGTCGAGCCGCCGCTGAGCGAGGATCTCCCCCCGCGCCCGGTCTCTCCGTACGGGGCGAGCAAGCTCGCGGGCGAGGCGTACCTCTCGGCGTACTTCCGCACCTTCGGGGTGGAGACCGTCGCCCTTCGCTTCGGAAACGTGTACGGGCCGGGTTCGGGGCGCAAAAACAGCGCGGTCGCAAAGTTCATCCGACGGGCGATGAACGGCGAAGTCCTCGAAATCTACGGCGACGGAACACAAACCCGCGACTTCATATACATAGACGACCTCACCGAAGCGGTCATGAACGCCGCCACCACCGAGGGAGTCGGCGGCGAAATTTTCCAAATAGCCACGAACCACGAAACCTCCGTCGAAGAGATGGTCGAGGAACTCAAAAACGCCCTCGTCGAAGCGGGTGTGAAAAACACGGAAGTCCGAAAGACATCGCCCCGGCGAGGCGACGTTATGCGAAATTATTCCGACACCTCGAAGGCCGCCGAGATGCTCGGATGGAGATCCACGGTCGCCCTCCCGGAGGGTCTCCGCCGCACCGTCGAATGGTTCCGAAGCGCCGGATAGGTCGCTCCCTTCGGTCGCTCCGGGGAGACGGGACCGCTCCGCTCCTTCGCCTTCGCCTTCGTCGCTCCGCTTCGGGAGTCGGGTGGCTCTCGACCCCCTCCATGCACCTTCGCCCCGCGCCTTTCCCGGCTCCCGAAGCGAGCGAAGCGATGCGACCTCCCGACTCCCGGTCTTTCATGTTTCGTGAATCATCCGGGTGAAAGCAACGAACCACCGATTATCTCTTTCTTGCGAGAAGATAGAAAACCGCCATCGTCGCGGCTGCGGTCGCGGCTCCGATCGCGAGCGAGAGCGAGGCGCGGTATATGGGGGCGGTTTCGAGGAGCGCGGCGAAGATGGCGACGGCGGCGGGGAGTCCGAGGAGCCACGCGAGGGCGGCGCGGCGTTGTTCGCCGAGGGCGAAGAGGGCCTGGCTCATAACCTCGCATATGAGGTAAACTGCGGCGAGTGCGGCGAGGAGGGCGAGGAGACTTCGATCCGCCTCGAAGCCGGGGCCGTAAAGGAGGCGCATCCCCCACTCCCCGAACACCCACGCCCCGCCGACCATCGCGAGTCCAGCGATGGCGACGACGGCGAGTGAGGAGGCGAGGAAATGGTCGAGGGCGCGGCCCCCGCCGGAGGCGAAGGCTCGGCTCGCGTGCGGGAGGAGGGCGGCGATGGCCGGGCTGAGGACGTATTGCGGGATGCGAGTGAGGATCAAAGCCGCGAGGAGAACCCCGATCTCCACCCGCGAAGCCCCGAGCGCCCCGAGCAAAAGCGGCCCCCCATTCAAATACGCCTGCCCGCACGCCACGCAAACAACGACCGGCCCGGCGAATCCGAGCGCCCCCCACGCGCTGAAACCCCCGCCCGAAGAAGGGGAGCGGGGCGGCGGGGTGCGGCTCCCCACGAGCGCGACGCCGATGAGCGGGGCGGCGACGATCGCGGCCGCCGGCCCCCACGCCCCCGCCCCGAAGGCGAGAAGCACGAGAACCAAAACCGCCCGGCTCGAAGACTCGACGAAGTGGATCGCCCCGAGCCGGGCGAACATCCGCCGCCCGGCGAAAACCCCGCGCAAAAAATACTCCGGCGCATAAGCCGCGACCGCCGCCACGAACGCCGCATACAAAAAAACCTCGCCATCGAAAAGAGAGCCGACGAGAAAAGGCGAAAGAACCAAAGCCAAAATCACGAACGCCCCGAGCATCCAAAACTGGAGCCGCCGCACCGAATCGCCGACCGCCATCCACCCCTCGCCCCTCGCCTCCCTCTCGGCGATGTGGCGACCGAGGGTTTGCGAAGCCCCAATCCACACGATTTGAACCGTGAGAAAAGTCGCGGCCCACAAAACCGCCAGCCCGCCATACCCCTCCGGCCCGAGGGCGCGGGCCGAAACCCCCTGAAAAACATAAGTAAAAACGCCGGATAAAAGAAACGAAACCCCGAGGTACGCCGAACCCGCCCCCGCTCCCTGACTCGTTCTCAGAAAGCCCCTCAAATCCGCCGAACGCCGCGCCTCATCGGCGGGCGGCTCCTCGCCGGAAAGAAAGTTTCCCCGCGAAAGCGGCGATGCCGCCACGCGACGAAATCGTCGTCTCCGAAGCGCCGCTCCCCCCCCCCACCGTTTTCGGCGACGGCTGTCATCGAAGCCACGTTTGGATGATGACGCGGAGGACGCCGAACGGGTATCGGAGTCGCTTCGGTTTTTTGCTTTCGCCCTCGATCCGACTATGCATCGAGACGGGAACTTCCTTGAGGCGGAGTTTGTTTCGGAACGCCTCCAAAATAAGCTCGGTCGCGCTGAAACTCTCCTCGCGGAGGTCGAGCTTGTCGAGCTTCGAGCCGCGTATCGCCCGGAAGCCGTTCGTGGCGTCGGTGATCCTTTGCCGCGAAAGAACCGTGATGAGCCGCGAGAAGAAGACGACCCCGAGGTGCCTCACGCTCCCGGACTCCTCGTAGAAACCGAGGAAGCGCGACCCGTGCACATAGTCGGCCTCGTCGGCGATGATGGGCTTTATGAGGTCTTCGAGGTCGTCGGCGCGATATTGCCCGTCGGCGTCGAAGTTCACGACGATATCCGCCCCTTCGAGGCGGGCTATCTCGAAGCCGGTCCGGATGGCGTCCCCCTGCCCGCGGTTCACGGCGTGTACCGCCAGCGGATAGTCTTCCCGAAGGAGTATCTCCTCCGTCCCGTCCGTCGAGCCGTCGTCCACGACGAGGATGTCCACTTCGTATCCGAGAACGCTCTCGGGCAATGTTCCGAGGACTTCGCGGATCGAGGGCGCCTCGTTGTACGCCGGGACGACGACGAGGAGTCGTCCGTTCGAGTTTTCGCCGCGGCGGCTCCGGTCTTTGAACCTCTCTTTGTATTGGCGGATGGCGAGGGCGCTCACGAGTTTTCCGTTTCGGATGGAGTTTGCCCGGATCTGGTTCAGCAAATAAAGGAAGAACGCGAAGAGCGCGAGGTTCGAGGCGACGAGGAGCGCGAACGCCCGGTTCTCCAGCCGGAAGAGGAGCGTGAAAACATCGCCAATCTGCGGGAAGACCGCGATCGCCCCGACGCCGCCCGCGAGGACGATGGCGAGGAGAAGGTCGAGCCTCCGCCATCCCCCGCCGCGATACCGAACCACCCCGTACGCCGCGAAAAGCAAGGCGACCGCGACGCCCGCGATCCTCACATGCTCCGCCGTCAAAATGGCCCACCTCCCAAAACCCTTTCCATCACCGAACTACCGACCGTATCGAACGCAAATTTTATATGCACTTCGGCCCGGTGTATGCCCCGAATGGTTAAATGCGCTTTAAAAGTATATGAACCGATACCCGCCGTCCCACAACCGAAAGCGTAGAGGACGAAGAATTGCGATGAGAGAGATGCGAGGGAGCCGAACCATGAGACGCAGCCTTCCGCGGAAAGCGATAGACTTCGCGACCTTTCCGGTGCGGGCGGTGATGCCGTTCCGGGCGGGCGAGCATGAGAGGTGGGGACTCACCTCCCGCGCCTCCGAACGCCTCGAATACGCCGCCCGCGAGACGGTCGGATACACCCTCGACGTCGGGTGCGGTCCGAGAAACCGCCTCGTCCGCGAATATCTCGGCGGAAACGGCTTCGGCGTGGATGTCTTCGACTACGATGGAAGTCTGGACAAAGAACAGGTTTTCGAAGATCTCACGACCTTCCCCTTCGAGGACGCATCGTTCGACTCGGCCACGCTCGTCGCGGTGATCCACCATATACCCCGCTCGCAAAGGGACGCGGAGATGGCCGAGGTATACCGCGTTTTGAGACCGGGCGGGAACATCATCCTCACACAGGCGCTTCCGCTCGCGGAGATCCTCATCCACAAAATCACGCGCGTCCACGCCCGCTTCCTCGGCAAACACTACGATATAGACCTCCTCCGCGAAATGCACGAGGAGGAGGAAGATCACGTAACGGACGAGGAAATAGTCGAGCGCATGGCCCGCGCCGGATTCCGCGACATCGAGAAGAAGCCCTTCCGAACGCAATGGGGCATAAACCGCGTATTCGTCGGCTGGAAAAGATAACGTCCCCAAAAACCCGCCCTCCGAGAAACCCGCCGGACGGTAAACTTCCCCCGCATGGACGCGGAACGCATAAAACTCCTCGGACGAGAGACGGACACGAGCGAACGGCGGGCGGAACGTGTTTTTTGACCTCGTAGCCGCGCTTCTCGCGGCGGTCGCGGCCGGTGTGGCTCCGGGGTGGTTTTGGGCGAAGTTCCTCGGGGTTTCCTCGGACAGGGCCGAGAGGCTCGCTTTCGCCGTCGCGCTCTCGCTCGGACTCGTCTCCGCCGCGGCCCTCGCGCTTTCGTCCTTCTTCGGGAGCGGTGTCACGCTCGCGGTGGCGATCTCGGCGGTTCTCATAGTTTTCCTCTCGGGACTCGCCGCGAGCCTCGCCTTCCCGCCCGCAAAGGATCTCGAAAACACCCTCTCCGAACCGGAAAACTCGGAGTATTCGGCGGCTTCGAGATCTCGGTGGCGAGCGGCTCTTTTTTTGGTGATGACGCTCGTCGCGGCTCGGGCTTATGTCGGCCCGGTTTTGCACGACTGGCCGTATATACGGGGGATCGATCAATATATACAGTCCGTGATGGTGAACATCACGCTCTCCGGCGGCGAGGTCGAGGAGTTCATGGTGTATCCGGCGGGCTTCCACGCTTTCCTCGCCTCGGTGTCGTGGATGGGCGGCCTCGAGCCACTCGAACTCTTCCCGGTTCTCGGGCCAGCGTTTTTGCTCCTTCCGCCGCTCGCGCTGTACGCGCTCGGGAGGAGGATATGGGGCGTTCCGGTCGGGGTGGCGGCGGCGTTCTTCTCCGGGGTGATTCTCGCGAGTTCGTATCAATATCTCATCGAAGCCCGGTATCTCCACATGACCGCCGCGCAGTTTTTCATGGTTCTCGCCGTGGCGGCGATGCTCCGGCTCGTCGCCGCGCCTTCTTTTCGCTCGGGCGCGCTCTTCGCCGTCGTCGGCTCCTCGACCGTCCTTTACCATCACGTCGGGAGCTTTTACCTCGCGCTCCTCCTCGGTCTCCTCGCGGTGGGCTTCATTCCGTACCTTCTCCTTCGGAAGAGGCGGGCGGGGGTCGTATTTCTCGCGTCGCTCGCCGCGCTCGGGGCGATCTCCATCTTTCATGCATGGGACACATACGATTTGCCCGGGTTCGCCGCGAACCTCGTTGGCGGCTCCTCCGACCCGACGGGAGCCGCCGTCTTCGGGGCCATCGGCTCGCAGGAGCCGTACAGCCTCCTTCACTTGCCGATCGCCGTCTCCCCATCCGTATTGTGGATCGGGCTTCTCGGAGCGGCGCTTCTTTTTATGGAGAAGAGGAAGGCGGGCGTGCCGTATACGTTCGCGAAGGTCGCCGTCGCGGTATGGGCGGCGATCATGTTCCTCGGGAGCCGAACCGCCTTCTCCGGCTTCCCGGAGCGCTTCGAGCGCGACCTCGGCGTACCGCTCGCCCTCCTCGCCGCCTTCGCCGTCGTCGGAGTTTTTCGTTTCGTGACGGGAGGAGAGCGTCGGGGTTCGGTCGGGCGGTTCGCGGTGGCGGCGGTGGTTTTGGTTTCGGCTTCCGTGGTGTTTCAAACGGCTGCGAACTTTGTGTGGGCGGCGTCCCCCGCGCCCGAGGAGGTGAGGGCGACGGCGAGGATATCCATGACCCCGGAGTTCGAGGCGGCGGGCGAGTGGCTGGAAGAAAACAACGAGGGCGGAAACATCATCGCCTCGCCGTACTTCGACGGCCTCCCGAGCCGGGCGATGCTCGCGATGGGCCGATACACCGCCGTCCAGACTTTCGTCAGCGGACGAATAAGACTGAACCGGGATCTCCCCCCCTCCGGGCAACGCCCGCCCCGAGACGCCCTCTTCGCCATGGAGAACCCGGAGAGCGAGCGGGCGCGCGAAACCATCGAAGAGTTCGACGTCCGGTACATCGTGCTTTACAAACGCCACGAAGACACGGACTGGCGCGACTTCGAGAGCCGCCCCGACCTTTACCGGAAGACCTTCGAGAACGACTCCGTCGCTATCTTCGCCCCCGCGTGAAAACCGGGGGTCGGGCCGCGCCGGCTGGCCGCGAATCGAAGAAATAAAGACAAATGAATCACGAACCCGCGCCGATGTACCGCCCTTGAACCACGCTCGATCCTCTTCCGCGAGCACGGGTTTTCGTCAAAGATGGGGTTCGACTCGCCGCCTATTCGCCCCATGTTTCGCGAAGGACACGGAGCCAATTTTCGCGGGCGAGCTTTCGGAGCGCGTTCTCGTCGTAGCCTCGGTCGCTGAGGGCCGACATGAGCTTCGGGAGGCCCGACACGTCGCCGATCTCCCGCGAGACCGTGATCCCGTCGAAGTCGGAGCCGAAGCCGACACCCTCGATCCCAACCCGCTCCACGAGATAGCCTATTTGCCGAACCATCGCTTCGAGGGGCATATCCTCATCCTCGACGCCGTCCTCGCGGAGGAAATGGACTCCGAAGTTGAGGCCGACGATTCCGTCGGAGGCGGCTACGGCGTCGAGTTGCGAGTCCATGAGGTTTCGCGGGGAGGGGCATACGGCGTATGCGTTCGAGTGGCTCGCAACGAGGGGCGCCTTCGAAAGCTCCGCCACGTCCCAGAAACCCCGCTCGTTTAGGTGGGACACGTCGAGCACGATTCCGAGTTCATTGCATGCGTGGACGAGGTTCCTTCCGGCTTCGGTCAAACCCGGCCCCGTGTCGGGCGAACCCCCGAAGCGCGGGCGGACGCCCTCGGCGAAGTCGTTCGGGCGGCCCCACACGAGACCGAGCGAGCGAAGCCCCGCCCGGTGGAGGACGTGGAGCGCGTCGAGGTCGGCGTCGATCGCGTCCGCGCCCTCCATGTGGAGAACCGCGGGCATGACTCCTTCGTCGAGGCTGCGCCGGATCTCATCCACGGTGCGAACGACGCGGAGCTTCCCGTCCGAGCGGGCTTCGATCTTGAAAAGCATGGCGATGGAGGACATCGCGTATCGAAGCGCATACGCGGCGTCGAGCGCGGGTGGAAGGCCGTTCGGGGCGCGTTTTTCGGGCTTGAGATCCTCTTCCGGCGAGGGAACCCACACGGCGAAGACGCCGCCCCCGAAGCCCCCCTCCCGCGCACGTGGGAGGTCGAGGTGTCCCTTTTCGCCGCGCTCGAAGAACGCGCCGGGGCCGCCCCCGCCCGGAGCGCCGAGCCGGTCGAGCACGTCGTTGTGGCCGTCGAACACGACTGGAAATTGGTTGTGATTCATACGAGAGTTTCCCTTTCGAAGCCGATGGGTCGGTATTGTAGCTTTCGCGGGGGTTCTCGCAGCGAATTGCGGGATGGTCGATCCTTCGGATCGCCGGGTTTCGGGTTTCAGGAAATACTCCCCGGTCGAGCGGCCCTCGCCCATCGGCGCCTCGATGGCGAGGTGAGCCGAGTTTTACGAACTTCGCTTTCACAAAGTCCATATACGTCGTCTGGCGGCGAGGACGGCGAGTGTGGCGGCAATGCACCCGGCTCCCATGAACACGCCGGCCCACAGCGCGTCCGACCATTCGGCGATGACGCCGATGAGGATCGCCCCGAGCGGCATGAAGCCCCGGTCCATGAGCGCGATGCTCAAAATCCGGCCCCGAAGACGATCCGGCACCCGCGTTTGAAGCGCGACGCGACTCATCGTGCGGTACACCGAACTGGCGAGTCCCACCAAAAACATCATGACCGCCGCCGTGAGGAGGGTTTGCGTGAACATGAACATGATGAGGAACACGCCGAGGGCGATGGTTGAAGACACGAGCCATTTTCCCGTCCCCTTCGTTTCGCCGCCGAGGGAGAGCCACGCCGATCCCACGAGGGCGCCGACAGCGGCGACGGAAAGGAGGATGCCGAGTCCCTCCGGCCCGAGTCGGAGGAGGTCGTTCGCGAAAAGCGGCATCATGGCAGTGTACGGGAACGCGAAGAGAAGAGGCGCGACAGCGAGGATCAAGAGCGACTGGACGATCCGACCCCTTACAGCTCCTCAATATACCCCATTAGCAGGGTTTTCTGAGCCAACCGCTAACCTCGAACCCCGCTCGATCCTCCTCGACCCGCACGGAGTTGTCGTCAAAGATGTCACCACCCACGATGGAACGCAGACCGTCCCTCGAGCCGCAGGATCCTCGATTTCAGGATCGGCGAAGGTGAAAGCTCATTGTGGCATTGAACCTGTTCTGGACATATACCGAATAAATCGGTAGTATTTAGCCATGCTCCAAGAGAAGGAGAAGATCGGCGGGGTTGCTGAGGTAGTTGGCACCTCCTCGTCTGCGGAAATGGCGAGGACGCTCGCGGAGACAAGGGAAGCTCTGCGCCAGTTCGAGACCTCGGCCCTGAGCGAAGTGGCGAATACGCTCTCCGAGGTCGCAGAGAGATTGGCGCGGACGACCGCGGAGCTTTCGGCGACGCGGCGGGAAGAGTGGATGGATGCGGAGGGAGCGCGGTTGCACCTCAAGAGAACGAAGAAGCAGTTCGAGAGGATCGCGCCGCAGCTTCCGAGGCACTACGTAAGCGAGCGCGGCATTCTCTACAACGTCAGGGAACTCG
>JACCWD010000066.1 GCA_013697825.1 Rubrobacter sp. | reverse complement strand
AAGGGGATAGCCTCGTCCCGGCCCTCGTCGCCGGGAGCGTCGTCGTCTTGTTTTTCATCCTTTTTATATGGGTGGATGTGCTTTCCGGCGGCGAGCCGACCGGAAGCACGAACTATGTCTTCGGGATGACCCCGGCCATGGCGGTGTACGTGATCGGGGTTCCCATCCTCGTCGCGCTCCCGAGCCTTTTGTACGCATTGACGTTCACCCGCGAGGATCTCGAAACCGCCAGCAACGAAGAGCGGGGGGGTTGAAATGAACGCGACCATCGTATCCATCGTCGTCGTTTATTTGCTCGCGACCGTCGCCATCGGGGTGTGGGCGACGTGGCGCACGAAGAACACCGCCGACTTCTTCATCGCGGGCCGGAGCCTCGGGATGTTCGTCGTGGCGATGGCGGTATTTACCTCGATCCAGAGCGGATTCGGAGTCCTCGGCGGAACCGGACTCACCTTCGACGCCGGGTTCGGGGGGTTCGTGGCGGGGATCGGGTTCGCCGCGCCGCTCGGGTTCGCGCTCGCGTGGTTCCTCGCCGGGAAGAGGATGTGGAAGCTCGGGAACCTCGGCGAGATATACACGCTCGGGGATGTCGTCGAGAAGCGGTACGCGAGCAAGGGAGTGCGGGGCTGGATCGGCTTCGCCGTCGCCCTCGGCGTCATCGGGTACCTCGGCGTTCAAGTTCAAGCGACGGGCTTCGTGATGTCGAGCGTCTTCAACATCTCGACCTCGACGGGCGCGATCATCGGCCTCGTCATCCTCGGCCTTTACGCGGTCGGCGGCGGCATCATCGCGGGCGTGTACACCGACCTTTTGCAAGGCATCCTCATGGTGGGTGTCTCGGTCGTGGTCTTCTTCCTCGCTCTCAACGCGGGCGGCGGTATCTTGAACATCACTCAGACTTTGCAAGCCGAGGACGCGGCCCTCGCCTCGCCGTTCGGGACGGTTTCGGCGTTCACCATCGCGTGCTATTTCCTTCTCTTCTCCCTCGGCGCGGCGGGGCAGCCGCAACTTCTCACGAAGTTCCTCATGACCCGAAGCACACAGGAACTGAAATGGGGCGCACTCGTCTCCGGCCTCTCGTACCTCATCACGATGATGCTCGTGGCGAGCGTCGGCCTCGCGGCCCTCTCCCTCAGTTTCGGGGGGAACTTCCCCGGCCTCGACTCGCCGGACGCCGCCCTCCCGACGTTCGTCATCCAGTACACGCCCCCGGTCGTCGCCGGACTCGCCCTCGCCGGGATACTCGCGGCGATCATGTCCACCGGCGACGCTTTCCTCAACCTCGGCGCGGCGAGCCTCATCCGCGACATCCCGCGGGCCGTCGGCTTCGAGGTTCGAAACGAGCTTTTGTGGAGCCGCATTTCCATCGCGTTCCTCCTCATACTCTCGCTCCTTTTCTCGCTTTACCTCGACACGCTCGTCGCGCTCCTCGGGGTCTTCGGGTGGGGGACGTTCGCGGCGGCCATCTTCCCGGCGGTCGTCCTCGGCCTCGCGTGGCCTCGGGCGACGCGGCAGGGAGCCATGGCGAGCATCATCGTGAGCCTCGCCATAAACTTCGTACTCGAGATCGGCGGTATATACGGCTTCGCTCCACTCCCGGAAGGCATCGTCAATGGAGCCTTCGCCCTCGTCGTCTCACTCATCGTCTTCATCACCGTCTCCCTCGCAACGCAGCCGACCGAAGACGAAATCGCCCCCGAAGTCCGCAAAGTCCTCGACGGATAAACTCGCTTCGCTCGCTTCGGGAGTCGGGGAGGCTCCCGACTCCCTTTTCCACGAAATCTTCGCAATAACGCCTGAGAAACCTCCGCCGGATTCGACCGAGCGATGTCGGCGTGGGTCTCCATACTCGCCTTCCCCGACTCCCGAAGCGACTCACCGCCTCCCGGTCTTCGAGAGCGAGCTTCACGGCTCCGCGAATGATCCGGGGTTCCGCAAAACCTTCGCCATCCCGTCCGACGGACTCGACGTGATACCGAGTTTGCCGAACGGCATCCTTCGACACACGCCTCCGCGCCACGCCGGAGGTACGGCCTCTTTCGCGTAAACACGCCATCGGCGCGCCCCTTCGTGGGCGGGATGGCGAAGCTCCCACGCCAACTCGATGCGATTCGCCCGCGCCTCGGATTCTCGCCTCCGTGCTTTCCCGACCCCCGAAGCGAGCGAAGCGACGCGACCTCCCGACTCCCGACCTCCCGGCACTTTTTTCTTTGACCGCAGAATATTCCCCGCTATTCCTTGACTCATAAAAAACCGTATGGTACATGTTCCCTATATGGAACGTTGGTTCATATTACGCAACATAAATGAAACGTCCGGGGACGTTTTCGGGAAAGGCCGGGGATATTCATGGAGGATCGGGCGCGGGTTGTCATAGTCGGGGCGGGGATTGTGGGGTGTTCGATCGCCGATCATTTGACGCGGATGGGATGGACGGACGTTGTCGTCCTCGATCAAGGCCCGCTCGACCTCCCCGGTGGTTCGACTTCCCATGCTCCGGGCCTCATGTTCCAAACGAACCCGTCGAAGACGATGGCGAACTTCGCGAAGTACACCGTCGAGCGTTTCGGCGAACTCGAAGTGGATGGACGTTCATGCGCTTTGCCTGTCGGCGGCATCGAAGTCGCCGCAACTCCGGAACGGTGGAAAGATCTCCGTCGCAAACAAGGGATCGCCTCCGCGTGGGGCATCGAGTCGCACCTCATCTCTCCTGAGGAGTGCGCCGCGAAGGTTCCGATGCTCGACGCGACGAGGATCCTCGGCGGCTTCTTCACGCCAACGGATGGCATCGCGAAAGCCGTGTGGGCGTGCGAGGCGATGATGAAGCTCGCCGAGAGTCGAGGCGCGAGGTTCCATGGGAACACCGAAGTCCTCGGCTTCGAGACGGAAAACGGGCGGATGAAGGCCGTCGAGACATCGCGGGGGAGGATCGAGGCGGAGATCGTCCTCAGTTGCGCGGGGATGTGGGGGCCGAAGCTCGGGCGGATGGTCGGCATGACGGTGCCTCTCACGCCGATGGCGCACCAATTCGTGTGGACGGGTGCGGTCCCCGGCCTCGAAGGGGAGACGCGGGAGGCCGCGCATCCCATACTCCGCCATCAAGACGCGGCGATGTATATGCGCCAAAACGGCGAGAAGTACGGGGTCGGCTCGTACCGGCATCGCTCGATGACCGTGCGGAGTGAGGACATCGAACACCCGAGTCTCTCGCCGGACATGCCCTCCATCATGGCCTTCACGCCGGAGGATTGGGAAGGCCCGTGGCGCGACGCCGTCGAGCTTCTTCCCGCGCTCGAAAACGTCGAGTTCGAGAAGCCGATGAACGGGCTTTTCTCGTTCACGCCGGACGGGATGCCGATGCTCGGCGAGTCGAAGAAGGTGAGGGGTTTTTGGGTCGCCGAAGCCGTGTGGATCACGCACTCCCACGGCGTGGCAAAGGCGATGGCCGAATGGCTCGTCGAGGGCGCGCCGGACACCGACGTGGGCGGATGCGACGTGAACCGCTTCGACGCGCACGCATACAGCTCGGCGTACACCGTCGCCCGAAGCTCGCAGTCGTTTCAGGAAGTCTATGACATCATCCACCCGCAACAGCCGATGGAGGAGCCACGCCCGCTCCGAACGAGTCCATTTTACGTCCGCCAAAGGGAACTCGGTGCATACTTCCTCGAAGCGAACGGGTGGGAACGTCCGCATTTCTTCGCGTCGAACATAAACCTCGCCGACGGCCTCGACCTCCCCGAGCGCGACGGGTGGAGCGGAAGATATTGGTCGCGGGCGGTGGCGACCGAACACAAAGCAACCCGCGAGCGAGTCGCCCTTTATGACATGACCTCTCTCAAAAAGGCCGAGGTCACGGGTTCGGGCGCTCTCGGCTTCCTCCAAAAACTGAACACGAACGACCTCGACAAGCCGCCCGGAAGCGTAACGTACACGCTCATGCTCGACGAGAAGGGCGGAGTGCGGAGCGACATCACAGTGGCGAGGCTCGACGAGGAGCATTTCCAACTCGGCCTCAACGGGGCACGCGACCTCGATTGGATGGAGCGCCACCTCCCCGACGACGGCTCGGTGAACATCCGGGACATCACGAGCGGCACATGTTGCGTCGGAGTGTGGGGACCATACGCGAGGGATCTCGTACAAAGCTTCACCGACGACGACTTCTCGAACGAAGCGTTCGGCTTCTTCAAAGCGAAGCGGGCGTACATCGGGGAGGTTCCGGTCATCGCGCTCCGAGTCTCGTACGTCGGGGAACTCGGGTGGGAAATATACACGACCTCGGATTACGGACTCCGTCTGTGGGACATTCTCTGGCGAGCCGGAGAACCGTTCGGCATCGTCGCCGGGGGGCGCGGAGCATTCAACGGCCTCCGCATAGAAAAGGGATACCGCCTTTACGGAACCGACATGACCACCGAGCACGACCCATACGAAGCCGGACTCGCCTTCGCCGTCAAACCGGACAAAGGCGACTTCATTGGACGCGATGCGCTCCTTCGGAGGAAAGAAGAAGGCCCGAGGCGAAAGCTCGCATGCCTTGTCCTCGAAGGCGAGCAGCCGATGATGGGCGGAGAGCCGATCTTCCAAAACGGAGCGTCCATCGGGTACGTAACGAGCGCGGAATACGGCCACGCCATCGGGAAGAGCATCGCATACGCATGGCTGAAACCGGAGTACGCCGAAATCGGAACGCGAGTCGAAATCCAATACTTTGGCGAAAGATACGAAGCCATAGTCACCGAAGAGCCACTCTTCGACCCGAAGATGGAAAAGATGCGAGCCGGAAGAATGAGCGAGCAAAGCGAAGCGGTCATGGCAAACGGTCGCCCATTGGCGAAAGCGAAAAGCTGACTGGCTGAAACGCTGACAAGCGCGAAGCGCGTGCGCGAGCAAAGCGAGCAAAGGAGGTGATGCCCCAAAACGATGGACACGCCGAATGAAGCTGAGACGTAGGCGGGGAACCGCCGAGATGACGAAGAAGTTCACGAAAGAAAGGCAGATCATGGCCGAGATCAACCACAATCCGGGGATTCTCCTCTATACCCGGATCCGGAAGTCGCCGTACTATTACGGCTCGCGCCGCCACGGCGTGCAACTGTACAGCGTCTACAACCACCACTACCACCCCCGCCACTACGGCGACCCGTTCGGCGAGTACTGGCAGCTCCTCGAAGGCGTCACGATGTGGGACGTCGGAGGGGCGGAAAGGCAGGTCGAGATCACCGGCCCCGACGCCTTCCGCTTCACGAACATGCTCACCCCGCGCGACCTCAATAAATGCGCCGTCGGACAATGCAAATACGCCTTCATCACCGACGAAAAAGGCGGCATCATAAACGACCCCGTCCTCCTCCGCCTCGGTGAGAACCGTTTCTGGCTCTCCCTCGCCGACAGCGACGTCCTCCTTTGGTGCAAAGCCCTCGCGCACGGTATGGGCTTCGACGTGGAAATTTCCGAGCCGGACGTCGGCCCGATGCAAATTCAGGGTCCGAAGTCGAAGGAGGTCATGGTCGACCTCTTCGGAGAGGACATCCTCGACATCCCGTATTACTACATGACCCGCAAGGAACTCGACGGCATGGACATCGTCATCTCTCGCACCGGATACTCCGGCGAACTCGGATACGAATTGTATTTGAACAACGCCAGCCGCGACGGGCTCCATCTTTGGGACTCGGTGCTTCAGGCGGGCGAGCCGCACGGCATATCCCCGATCGGGCCGTGCCACATCCGGCGCATCGAGGGCGGCATCCTCTCGCACGGGTGCGACATGACCATCGACGAGAACCCGTACGAGGTCGGATACGGATACAAGTGGATGGTTGAGTTCGATCAGGAAGACGACTTCATGGGCAAAGCCGCCCTCAAGAAAGCCTCTGAGACGGGAATCTCCCGCAAGCTCGTCGGAGTCGAGATGGGCGGGCAAAGGCTCGGCTCTTTCAACGACGGCTCGATGCCGGACTTCTTCGCCGTCTTCGACAAGGATACCGACTTGCAAGTCGGCAAAGTCACGAGCGCGTGTTATTCACCGCGCCTCGACAAGAACATCGGCTTCGCGATGGTTCCCGTCGGATACGCCGAAATCGGGACGGAACTCGCCGTCGAGACTCCGCACGAGCGGACCGACGCCGTCGTCGCCGACCGGCTCTTCTTCCGGCCCGAGCACGCCGAGCAAAAACTCTCGCCGACAAGCTGAGGAGGACGGCGAATAGCGAGTGGCGAATAGCGAATAGAGAAACCACTCGCTATTCGCCACTCCCCGTATTAAGGATTTTGAGATGATCGGACGCGGCATGGTCGTGAAAAGCTCGAAGGGCGAAAGGGTGTCCGCTTTTTTGCGGGCGCCCCGGTATGAGGTGATACCCCTTCCGGGGGTCGAGGAGGACGTTCTCTCGCACGTCCCTCGGGACATAAAGCTCACCGTCACTTCTTCGCCGACGCTCGGGGTGGAGCGGACTTTGGAATTTTGCGAGGGGCTTTCGGAGGCCGGATATTCCGTCGTTCCGCATCTCGCGGCGAGGCTCGTTGTGGACGAGGTTCATCTCGCGGAGATTTTGTTCCGAGTGCGCGGGATGGGCGTGAAGGAACTCTTCGTCATCGCGGGCGACGCCGAGGAGCCTCTCGGGAAGTTCGACGGGGCGGCTTCGCTCCTTCGGGCGATGTGGACTTTGGATCACACCATCGAAAGGATCGGCGTCTCCGGGTATCCTGAGAGCCACCCGGTCATAAGCGACGAGGCGACCATCCGGGCGATGGAGGAGAAGACTCCGTACGCGACGCACATAATAAGCCAGATTTGTTTCGACGCGAGGGTGACGAACATGTGGATCGAGGCGATCCGGAGCCGCGGCGTCGAGCTTCCTTTGTATATCGGCATCCCCGGCGTCGTCGGAAAACAGAAACTCATGAGGGTGTCGGCGAAGATCGGACTCGGGGAGTCGGCCCGCTTCCTCCGCAAAAACAAAAACTGGCTCCTCAAACTCTTCGTCTCCGGCGGATACGCCCCCGAACGCCTCATAAAAGGACTCTCGCCCTCGCTCTCCGACACACGAAGCGGCGTCGTCGGATTCCACATATACACATTCAACGAACTTGCCAAAACCGAGAAGTGGCGCCGCGAAACCCTCGAACGCCTCGGAGAGAAAGCCGACGCGGAGCATGCCCATGCGGAGTGAGGCATCGTCAATTTCCGGTTCCCCGTCAATGGCCGGAAAAACCAAGAACCAAAAACCAAAAACCAAGAACGGGAGCGAAGCGACCCCATGACCCCACGAACGAAGATCCCCTCCGACCTCGACATCGCCCGGAAAGCGACCCTCAAACCTCTCCCCGAACTGGCGAAGGGGATGGGCATAGACCCGCGCTTCCTCGAACCGTACGGAAGCGACGTGGCGAAGGTGAAACTCAAAGCCATCGAGGAACTAAAGGATCGCCCGAAGGCGAAATACGTGGTTGTGTCGGCCATCACCCCGACCCCGCTCGGGGAGGGGAAGACGACCTCGACGGTCGGCCTCGGACAGGCTTTCCGGCACATCGGGAAGAAGGCGACGGTCGCCGTCCGGCAGCCCGCGATGGGGCCGACGTTCGGCATAAAGGGCGGCGCGGCGGGCGGCGGATACTCGCAAGTCGTCCCGATGGAGATGCTCAATTTGCACCTCACGGGCGACACCCACGCCGTCACCTCCGCTCATAATCTCCTCGCGGCGATGCTCGACAACCACATCCACCATTCGGACGACTTTTTTCATGTGGATCGCCACAGTGTTACGTGGCGGCGCGTCCTCGACGTGAACGACCGCGCCCTCCGAGACATCGTCATCGGCCTCGGAGGGCGCGCCGACGGCGTGCCGCGCGAAACGGGCTTCGATATCACCGCCGCCTCGGAGGTCATGGCGATCCTCGCTCTCTCGACCTCGCTCCGGGACATGCGCGAGAGGCTCGGGAGGAGCGTCGTCGGGTACACGACAGACGGGGAGCCGCTCACCGCCGAGGATCTCAAAGCCGCCGGGGCGATGGCGGTGATGATGCGTGAGGCGATAAAGCCGAACCTCATGCAAACGCTCGAAAACACTCCCGCGCTCGTCCATGCGGGGCCGTTCGGGAACATCGCGACGGGGAACTCGTCCATCGTGGCCGACATGATCGGCATCCGGGGCGGCGACTTCCTCATCACCGAGGCGGGCTTCGGGGCGGACATGGGTGCCGAGCGATTTTTCAATATAAAGTGCCGCGAGTCCGGCCTCGAACCCGACGCCGCCGTCCTCGTGGCGACGGTCCGGGCTTTGAAAGCGCATTCGGGGCGGTTCGAGATCGTGGCCGGAAGGCCGCTCCCGCCCGAACTTCTCGAAGAGAACCCGGACGACGTCCTCGCCGGGGCGGACAATCTTCGGAAGCAGATCGAGAACATACGCCTCCACGGCGTCTCCCCGGTCGTCGCGATAAACGCCTTCCCGACCGACCACGCCTCCGAACACGAGGCCATCCGCGAAGTCGCCGAGGCGATGGGCGCGAGGGTCGCCGTCTCGAACCACTTCTCCGGGGGCGGGCGTGGCGCGGTCGAGCTCGCCGAGGCTGTCGCAGAGGCCGCCGACGAGCCTCATAATTTCCACTTTCTTTATCCCGAGGGGGCGCCACTCAAAGAAAAGATCGAGACGATCGCCACGAAGGTGTACGGTGCGGGGTCGGTGGAGTACGATCTCCTCGCGTCACGCCAAATAGACTCGTACGAGAAGAACGGTTTCGGGAACCTCCCGGTGTGCATGGCGAAGACGCACCTCTCGATCTCCTCCGACCCGAAGCTCCTCGGCGCGCCGAGGGGATGGACGCTCCCCATCCGCCAAGTCCGGGCTTCCGTCGGCGCGGGCTTCATATACCCGATATGCGGCGACATGCGGACGATGCCGGGCCTCTCGGCCACACCCGCCGCCGAGCGCATTGACATAGACGAGAACGGGGAGATCGTCGGTCTTTCGTGATGGCGGGCGCCGGTGGATATTTCGCGGCTTTCGATGGGTGGGGTTTTGGTTTCTGGTTTTTGGTTATTGGTAAAAACCATGAACCGGGGCGGGGCGACCGGATGGATGCGGCATGAATCTTCTCGACGAGACTATGGCGGATTTCATGGAGCGAGTCTCCGACCGGACGTCCGCTCCCGGCGGAGGCTCGGTCGCCGCGACCTCCGCCGCCCTCGCCGCGAGCCTCGCCATGATGGCCGCCCGCTTCTCGAAAGAACACATGGAAGACGCCGAAGACCTCGCGGCTCGCGCCGACTCCCTCCGGAGTCGGGTGTCCTCCCTCATCGAAAAAGACGCGGAAGTTTACGGGCGAGTCCTCGAAGCGAAGCGTTCCGGGGGAGATGTCCGGGCCGCCCTCTCGGACGCCGCCGATGTTCCGATGGAAGCCGCCGAAGCGGCGGCGGAGGTCTCGGACATCGCTTCGCGCCTTGCGGAGAAGGGAAACCCGAACCTCCGAGGCGACGCTCTCACCGCCGGATTTCTCGCGGAGGCGAGCGTCCGCGCATCGGCGAAGCTCGCGGAGATGAACCTCGAAGCCGCGGGGATGGACGACGACCCTCGCATCCGTCGGGCGCAGGATCTCGAACGAAAGGCGACAGAAAAATGAAACGGGTTGCCGATAACGAAACGAGTCGTTAAAGTAGAGACGAAAAGAGCCTTTTGCGGCAAAGTGCGGACGCGAGAAAACCTGAAACCTGATGCCTGAAACCTGAAACCTAAAAAGCGACCGAAGGGAGCAAAAAATGACCGAGAGACGAACCCCGTTGTACGACTTCCACCTTCGGGCGGCGCGGAACCTCGTAAAGGGCGGCGGCGACTTCATGTTCCCGACTTCGTATACGTCGCCCGTCGAGGAGCATTTGAACGTGCGGCGGAACGTCGGGATGCAGGATTTGTCCACGATGGGCGAGGTGGACATAAAGGGGCCGGGGGCGGAGCGGCTCGTGCGGCGATTACTCGTCAACGAAATTCAGGATATGGAGCCGGGCCAGCTTCGGTACTCGACGATTTGCAACGTGGACGGCGGCATCATTGACGATGTCACCGTGTATAAATTCTCCGACGAGCATTTCATGGTCGTCGCGAGTTCCGGGCCGAG
Organism: Rubrobacter sp.; assembly: GCA_013697825.1. Taxonomy (GTDB): domain Bacteria; phylum Actinomycetota; class Rubrobacteria; order Rubrobacterales; family Rubrobacteraceae; genus JACCWD01. Next base: position 14,408 of record JACCWD010000066.1, on the reverse strand, counting down.
ATTGAAAACGTATCGGTGGATCTCCGATCACGCCGTCGGGTCGAGCGCGTATGTGACGGATATGACGGCGGCCATCGCGCTTCCGGTCGTACAAGGGCCGCGTGCGAGGCAATTTTTGAAGACCGTCGCGGAAGGCGTGGATCTCGACGAGCTTCGTTTCTTCCGGTTCTCCCCATGCCGCATCGGGGATGTCGAGGTCGTGATCTCACGCTCCGGGTATACGGGGGAACTCGGATACGAGCTTTATACGCCTGCGGATCAAGCCTCGGTACTTTGGGAATACCTCATCGGACGCGGCTCGGAGTTCGGGCTTCGGCCATATGGAGTGGGGGCGATGCAAAGTTTGCGGATCGAGAAGGCTTTGCCGCTTTACGGCCCGGACATAAGCGAGGACGACACGCCGTTCCATCTCGGCCTCTCGCGGTGGATTCGCTTCGACAAGCGCGACTTCATCGGGCGCGAGGCGTTGTTGAAAATCCAGGAACTCGGCATCGAGAGGCGATGGGTCGGACTCGTTCTCGAAAGCGACGTTCCGGCGACGGCGGGCGCGGAAGTCTTCGGCGTCGGGGATGTGGCGACGTACCGGGAGGAGATCGAGACCGGATCGGAGGCCGGAAGCCACGAGGACTCCGTCGCCCCCGGAAAGCGGAGGATCGGCCGCGTCACGTCGAGCGTATACGGCCCGACGGTCGGCAAAACGCTCGCCCTCGCGTACGTCGAGGTCGCCCACTCGTGGCCGGGAAACAATCTCGTCGTCGAGATAAACGGACGCCCGATTCCGGCCCGCGTCGCGCAAACTCCGTTCTTCGACCCGGAGATGGCCCGTGCGCGGGCGACCCCCGAGGAGGACGAGCATCGCGCCGAACAAACCCCGGAGCCTCGACAAACCGTCGGCGTCTCCGGGAACCACCGGACGAACGGAAGGTAATTCGTGACCGTAAATTATTCCGGGCATTATGACGCTATTGTTGTCGGGGCGGGGGCGATGGGGAGCGCGGCGGCTTATTTTCTCGCCCGGCGCGGGAAGCGCGTGCTTTGCCTCGAACGCTTCGGCGTTCCGCACAATATGGGGTCGTCGCACGGACACACGAGGATCATCCGCCTCGCATACTATGAAGACCCCTCATACGTCCTCCTTTTGAAAAGAGCGTACGAACTCTGGCGTGAGATCCAAAGCGAGGCGGGGGAGAAGCTCCTCCACATCACGGGTTCGGTGGACGCGGGGCCGGAGGATTCGTGGGTATTCAAAGGCTCGTGGGAGTCGGCGAAGCTCCACGATCTCCCGCACGAAGTTTTGACGGGATCGGAGCTTCGAAGGAGGCATCCCGGATACCACTTTCCGAACGACCACCTCGCGCTCCTCCAGCCGGAGGGCGGCTTCCTCGCGCCTGAGCGGTGCATCGTCTCGTACGTCGAGGCGGCCCAAAAACACGGCGCGGAGATCCACGCCCACGAGCCGCTCCTCGAATGGGAGCCGACCGGGAACGGCGTCCGGGTTCGGACGGAGCGCGGTGTATATGAGGCCGACAAGCTCGTCATCGCCGCCGGGGCGTGGAACGGGAGGATCCTCGATCTCCTCGAAAAACACGCCGTCCCGGAGCGGCAAGTTCTCGCGTGGCTCCAGCCATTGATGCCAGAGCATTTCCGCCCCTCGAACTTCCCCGTTTTCAACGTCCTCGTGGACGAGGGGCGTTTTTACGGCTTCCCGGTCTTCGGGGTGCCGGGCTTCAAATTCGGGAAGTACCATCACCTCGAAGAGATCGTCGAACCCGACGAGTACGACCGCGAGGTGCATGGGTACGATGAGGAACTCCTCCGAGACTTCGCGGAGAAATACTTTCCCGAAGGCTCCGGGCCAACGATGGATTTGCAAACGTGCATGTTCACGAATACGGCGGACAAGCACTTCGTCATCGACACGCACCCGGAATATCCGCAAATTTCGTTCGCCTCACCGTGTTCGGGTCATGGTTTCAAGTTCGCGAGCGTGGTGGGGGAGATTTTGGCCGACCTCGCCGAGAACGGCCTCACCCGCCACGACATCGGCCTCTTTCGATATGAGCGGTTTTTGGAGAAGGAGACACGCTCTCCGGCGCGCCGCGAGTCCGTTTCATCGAACGGCATCGAGTCCTCGAATGGCGTATCCGGGGCGTTTCCGAGGAAGAAAGATCTTCGACCGTTTTGGTAGCCGGAAGGGGGGCGGATGACTCGCGGTGAGGACTTTACGCGGGAGGAGACGTACCGGCTCACGAGGCTTCCGGTGGATCTCGCCTCGACGCTCGTTCCCGAAGCGTATACGTCGCGAGCCTTCTTCGACATCGAGCGCGAGCGGGTGTTCGCGACGAGTTGGATCGCCATCGGATACACGTCGGAGGTCGAGGCTCCCGGCGATGTCATCGTCGCCGAGGTCGCGGGACGCTCGATCATCGCCGTTCGGAACAATGACGGAGAGCTTCGCGCCTTCCACAACGTGTGCCGCCACCGGGCGACGAAGCTCCTCGACGAGGGGTGCGGCCCGCAGCGGCGCATCCGGTGTCCGTACCATAGCTGGACGTACGACCTCGATGGAAACTGCCTCGGAACCCCGCTCTTCGAAGGCTCCGACATCCCCGACGACCAACGCGGCATCTTCGACATGTCGGACGTGAAGGGCTTCGACAAGGACGACTACGGCCTCCTTCCGGTTCGCGTGGAAACGTGGGGATTCCTCGTCTTCGTGAACCTCGACCCGGACGCCGAGCCGCTCGCAAATCAACTCGGCGACCTCCCGGATCGCTTCTCGGGATATTGTCTCGAAGAATGGCGGACGGTTCGCTCGAAGACGTATGGGGCGGACGCGAACTACAAACTTCTCGGCGAGAATTTCATGGAGTATTATCATTTGCCGTGGGTTCATCCGGAGCTTGTGAAGGTCTCGCGGATGGAGGATCACTATCGTTGGCAGGGGCCGGGAATGTATACCGGGATGTGCACCACCCCCGTCTCGCAAAACACCGACGCCGGAGGCTGGCAAGGTCTTCCGCCGCTCGGCTCGCTCGACCGGGAAGACGCGGAGAGTGGACGCTTTGTGTGGCTCTTTCCGAACACCGCCGTCGTCGTGCTTCCGAACCACGCCTTCGTCATCATGGCCCGCCCGGAGGAGCCGAGCCGCACCGTCGAGGAGACGGCCATCCTCGCGCACCCGGAGTCATTGGAAGCTCCCGACTCCCAGAAAGCCCTCGATGAACTCGCGCGTTTTTGGGATCTCGTGAATTTGCAGGACATCGAGATCGTGGAGCGGGTTCAGAAAGGAATCTCGAATCCGGCATATTCGGGAGGCCGAATGTGCTACAAGTTCGAGGAGCCTCTCCACCGCTTCCAAAACATGGTCATAGACCACATGGTCGGAACCCGCGGCATCCCGCCCGGCGACGGAGAGGGAATGTCCCCGATGTTTGTCTCCGGGGAGTCCGCCGCCGAAGCAAAAAGATAGCGGCGCGGATGTGTTCTCCGCGCCGCCGTTTGGAAATATCGTAAGTTTTTAGTTCCTCTCGATGCGAAGCTGCCGGGCTTCGGCCTCCGCTTCGGCTTCGGACTCGCTCTTTTCGATGGAGACTTCGAGGACTCCGTTTTGGAAGGTGGCCTTCGCGTCGCCGCTCTCGTAGCCGACGGGGAGGTTCACGACTTTGCGGAAGGTTTCGAAGTCGAGGTCTTCGAGGTTGTATATCTTTTCTCCGTCGGAGTCCGGGCGGATTATGCCGGATATGGTGAGGGCGCCTTTGTTCGAGATCGTGAGATCCACATCCTCCGGGCCGACTCCCGCCATCCTCATCCTCACGAGGACGCCCGACTCTCCGATGAGAATCTCCGGCTCGCGCGAAACCTCCGGCTTTCCGCCGCCGCGCATCGTAGACATTCCTCGATCCATTTCTTTCGCCAGATCCACGAACCATCTCAACAGGTTGGGCATCTCGTTCACCTCCTCCGACTCTCGCCTACATTTGTATAGTAGACAGGTCTGTATACTGTTTACAAAAGGGATTGTATCAGCGGAAAATATAGCGTGAAAGCCTTTATAGAGGAGATTTGTGAACAAATGCACAGACGACTTTGCAACAACGCAAAATCCGAGTTTCATTGTGCGAATAGACAGATCGGTATATAGTGTGCGGATGGAAGATAAAGCTGTTTTAGAGACGGAAGATTTGAGGCCGAAGACGGAGGCGGCGGCGAGGATCCTCGCGGTTGCGTCGGAGTTGTTTTACCGGGACGGCATACGGGCTGTGGGCGTGGATGCCATTGCCGCTGAGTCCGGGGTGACGAAGATGACTCTTTACAAGCACTTCGGGGCGAAGGATCGCCTCGTCGCGGCGTATTTGCACGTCCGCGACGAAAAGTGGCGCGACTGGGTTTTGAAAAGTGTCGGGGCGCGGGCCGGGGGGCCGACGGAGCGCATCCTCGCGGTCTTCGACGCGCTCGGGGCGTGGTTGGAAAGTCAGGATGGGATGCGCGGGTGCGCGTTCGTGAATGCTTCGGTGGAGGTCGCGAATCCCGATCATCCGGCGCAAACCGTCATCGAAGACCAAAAACGCTGGATGCGCGGTTATCTCAAGCAACTCGCCGAGGAGGCCGATGTCGAAGAGCCGGACAAACTCGCCGACCAACTCCTCGTCCTCGTCGAGGGCGCGACCATAACGGCGGTGATGCGAACCGCGAAGGAGTCCGTCGAGCGGGCGAAAGAGGCGGCGGAGGTTCTCATCGAAGCCGGATGACGGCGCGTAAAAATTACGATCTGTGTAGAATGTTCGCATATGGATACCCAAAACCGAAGGGGCGCCTTCGTCCAGTCCGTCGACCGGGCGATAACCGTCATGGAATTTCTCGCCGCCAATGGATGGTCCGGTGTGACGGAGGTCGCCAACGAAATAGGCATACACAAATCTACAGCGTACCGGCTTTTGACCACGCTGCGCGACCGGAGGCTCGTCGAGCAAGACGCCGCCACCGAGAAGTACCGCCTCGGCTTCGGACTCGTCGCGCTCGCCGGAACCGTCGCCGAGGAGTTCGACATCCTCCGCTGCGCCCGACCCGTGTGCGAGCGCCTCAGCGAGGATGCCGAGGAGACCGTGACCGTCGCGATCCTCGAAGGGGACGAGGCGGCCATCATCCACCAAGACATATCGCGCCTCTCCGCGCTCAACGCCGACTGGACGGGCGCCCACAATCCCCTCCACGTAACGGCCTCCGGCAAGGTGTTTCTCCAAAACATGAATGAAGAGAGGCGGAGCCTCATCCTCTCCCGACCCCTCGAACGGTTCACCAAAAACACCATCACCGACCCCGAAGCCCTCGTCGAGCACCTCTCGGAAATACCGGATCTCGGATACGCCCGAACCTTCGAGGAGCTCGAAGTCGGGCTGAACGCCATCGCCGCCCCGATACTCTCCGCGGATGGATCCCTCGCCGGAACCCTCACCGTCTCCGGCCCGGCCTTCCGCTTCCCCGAAAAAGCCATGGAGAGATCCTCGACCTTTCTCCTCGAAGCCGCCGCCGACATATCGAGTTGCCTCGGCTATCGTGGGTGAACGGCTTCGCTCTTTAAGCATTTCAGCTTGCCAGCTTTTGGCCTCCGGAGCGTCGCTTTCCCGCCTTCGCCCGTACGCCCCGGAGCCGACACCGACGGGAAGCCGAAACTACCCGGAAATTGGCCGATGTGTTCCATCGTTCACAGGTTCCCGCTCCGCGATGCCACCGCGGAGCGTGGTCGCGGAGCGTGGTCGCGTTCGCTTTCCCGATCCCACACCCTCACGGACACCCGAAGACGCGAGGCAATCTTCCGGATTCCGTGCCTTCGCCACAATCCGCGCCCACCACGGCTGTTAGCCGACAAGCTGCCAGCTAAAAGCTGGCAACCACCGTTTTCATCTCCGTGAACGTCTCCATCGAATGCCGCCCGCCGACCCGTCCCACGCCGGATGAGGAGCCGGCCCGTCCGCCGAACGGAAGGTGGCTCTCCCAGTGGTTCGAGGATGCGTTTATGTTCACCCACCCGCTTCGCACGCTTTCGGCGAAGCGGAGGCCGCGACCGAGATCCTTCGTCCATACCGACGCGAGAAGGCCGAACGGAGAATCGTCCACGATCCGGAGCGCATCCTCCTCGCCCCGAATTCTGCCCACCGGGGCGATCGGCCCGAACGTCTCCTCCTTCGCCGCGAGCATGCCCCCATCCACGTCGCGGAGGATGGTCGGTCGGTAATAAAGGCGCGTCGGAAACCCGTTCGCCCGCGCGCCGCCCGACACGAGCTTCGCGCCCCGCTCCATCGCGTCCGAGACATGCTCGTCCATCTTCGCCGCGACTCCCTCGTTGTTGAGTGGCCCCATCGTCGTCGCCGGGTCGAACGGGTCGCCGAGAAGAATGTTTTTCTCCGTCGCGGCGGCGAGCTTCTCGATGAACTCGTCGCAGACTCGCTCGTGGACGAGGAAGGATTCCCCCGCCGTGCAACTTTGCCCCGCGCATAAAAACGCCGAAGTCAAACTCGCCTCCGCCGCCGCCCCGATGTCCGCGTCTTCGAGGACGACCATCGGGCCGTTCCCGCCCATCTCCAAAATCATAGGCTTCCCGGCGGCGCGTGAAGCGACCTTCCGACCCGTCTCCACCGAGCCGATGAACGCGACGGCTTGTGTGCCGGAACTCGACGCGACCTCGTCCCCGACGACGGAGCCTCGCCCCGTCACCATGTTGAAAACCCCCGGCGGAACCCCCGCGTCCACGACGCACTCCGCGAGCTTCACCGCGCATATCGAGGTCGAGGAGGCGGGCGTCCACACGACGGAGTTCCCGCTCGCGAGCGCGGGGGCGATGCATTCGGCGGGCATCGTGTACGGCCAGTTCCACGGCGATATCACCCCAACGACACCGCGAGGCACTCGATGAAGAAACACCCGCTTCCCCGCGTCCACCGACGGTGGCATTATGCCGTCGAAGCGTGTCGCGTCGGCGGCGGCTTGCTTGAAATACACGGCGAGTTCGTCCACCTCGTCGTACGCTTCGGCGGCGAGCGGCTTTCCCTGATCGAGGGCGAGCGTCCACGCGAGGTCGTCCCGACGATCCTCGATGATGGCCGCGATGTTTTCCATGGCCGCCGCTCGCTCGAACGCGGACTTCGCCGCCCATCCGCGCCACGACTCGTTCGCGGCCCGTATCGCCCGCCTCGCGTCCTCGCGGGTTCCGTCCGGGACGGTTCCGATGACCTCTCCGGTCGCGGGGCTCGTCGCTTCGGTCGTCTTTTCGGCGGTCGCCCATTCGCCCGCGATGTACATCGGGAAGTGTCTCGTCTCGGTTTGCATCGTCACCTTCCTCTCGGGAACGTGTTCCGGTATATCTCGGCGTAATCGTCCGCCGTCACCTCGCGCGGGTTTCCGACGGTTTGCGGGTCTTCGTACGCGATCTTCGCGAGGAGCGGTATCTCGTCCTCCGAGAACCCGAGCTCCTCCATCGAGGGAATTCCCACGTCCTCCGTGAGCTTATAAAGCTCTTCGATGCCCGCCTCCGCCGCTTCCATATGCGACATCCCATGCACGTTCACGCCCATCGCCTGTGCGACGCGGGCGTACCGCTCGGGGTCGGCGGGGGCGTTGTATTCGCACACCGGGCCGAGGACGCGGGCGGTGAGTTCGCCGTGCGGGCAGTCATGCACGCCGCCCGCCGACTGGCTCATCGCGTGCGCCGCGCCAGCGCTCTCCGTCCCGTACGCGAGGCCGCCGAACGTCGCCGCATGAGCCATGTGCGTCCTCGCTTCGAGGTTCGATCCATCCTCGACCGCGATTCGGAGCCACTTCGCCGAGAGTTCGATGGCGGCGAGGGAGGCGGCGTCGTTGAATGGCTGGTGGAAGTCGCACGTATAACATTCGATGCCGTGCGAGAGAGCGTCCATCCCCGTCGCGGCGGTGATGCGCCTCGGCAATCCGAGCGTGAGTTCCGGGTCGATGAGGGCGACGTATGCCCCGATGAGCGGCGTCCCCCCGACGTTGAATTTTATGCCCCGTTTCCGGTCGAGGATGACCGCCCACAACGTGACCTCGCTCCCCGTCCCCGAAGTCGTCGGAATCGTGACGAGAGGGGGGACGCGGACGGAGATCGGGGTTCCTCCGTCGTCGAAGTCGGCGATGGAGTCTCCACCATGGGCGATGAGGACGCCGACGGACTTCGCGGTGTCCATCGAGCTTCCGCCGCCGAGCGCGACGAGGCCGTCGCATCCCTCGGATTTGTAAAGCTCCGTCGCCTCGGAGACGAGTTCGATGTCCGGGTTCGCCCTCACCCCGTCGAAGACGAAGGCGTCTCCGAGGTGCTTCCTCGCTTCGTCGAGGAGTCCGGCTTCGGCGACTCCTTTGTCGGTGATGAGCATGGGTCGGCTCGCTCCGAGGGATTCGACGATCTCCGCGAGGTTCTTTATCGCTCCCGGCCCGTGAACCATCTTCGTCGGGACTTCGACGCTTCGGATTGTTTCGACTTCGGCGGTCATAATGCCTCCTCGGTTCGCTTTTTCGCGTTCCCTTTCAGGTTAGCGAACTCGTGGAGCGCCATCCGGCGCGGCGCGAGGTGGCCCTCCGGCGTTCCGAGGTTTTCGAGGAACGAGACGGCCCGCGAGGCGAGATCCCCGCCCTCCTCGTGACGCTTCTCCCACACGTTCTTCGCTTCGCCGGGGTCGTCCGCCAGATCGTACATCTCCGGGTAATCCGCCGGGCCGCCGAGAACGACGGTTGTCTCCTTTGTGCTCACCGTGATCGGCATATAGTTCGCGATGCGCCTCGCCCGTGAATCCACCGCCGTCGTGACCGCGCCCTCCGCGAAATACAAAGGCCACGAACTCACCACGAACGGACGATGCTCCTTCTTCTCCCCGAAGATGACCCCCTCGAAGGACTCCCCGCGCATCGTCTCCGGCTTCCGGGCGCCCGCGATGTCGAGGATGGTCGGTGCGATATCCGGGGCGTTCGTCATCGCGGCTCGCCGTCCCGCATCCACATCCGGTGCCCGGACGATGAGCGGGATGTTCGTGAGTTCGCGGTACAAAGGCGACCATCCGACGGTGAGGAGCCACGACTCGGCGAGCCACGCCGGGATGTCCGCCGAGGCCGAGACTTCGGCTTCGGGGTCATGCACCCAGTCGGCCTTCCCGAAGTACCCGTGCTCCCCGAAATAAAAGCCGTGGTCGGAGGTGAAGAACACCCACGTGTCGTCGCGTATCCCGAGGACGTCGAGCTTGTCGAGGAGCCTCCCGACCCACCGGTCCACCATCGTCACCTCCCCGCAATACGTCGCGTGCGCGAGCGCGATGTCGTCCTCCGAAAGCCCGGCGTCCCGCCACTTCCCGTACGCCGGATACAAAGTCCGCCCGTCGTATCCGGGACGATAATGCTCCGTGTAATATTCCGGCGCGTCCCACGGCTCGTGGGGATCCCACGTGTCCACATAGAGGAAGAACGGCTCTTTGTAATGGCGTTCGAGCCACCTTTCGGCCTCGGTCATGGTTCGGGCGGCGAGGCGGTCGGATTCCTCGCGCCACGTCGCGCGGTAGTCGGAGCGCTCGCTCGGCCTCGTGTCGTCGCCTTGCCCGCGCACCCATATGAAGTCGTCGAAGCCCCGGTCGTACCCGAAGCCGTCGCGCACGAAGAACGGCGTGTCCACGACCCCCATCGTCGCGTACCCGGCCTCCGAAAGAAGCCCCGGCAAAGTCGGCACATTCTTCGGGAGCGGCTCCCATCCCATGAAGGTGTACGAGAAGTTCCCGGTGAGGATGTCGGCGCGGGCGGGCATCGTCGGGAAGGACGAAACTATATGGTTCTCGAAGACGACGGACGAGCGGGCGAGGCGGTCGAGGTTCGGGGTTTTTATGAACGGGTTTCCGTACGCGCCGAGGTGGTCGCGGCGGAACGTGTCGCATACGACGACCATGATGTTCGGTCGTTCTCTCATGTTTTTCTCCTGCGTTTGGCTTTATGTCTGTGCGAAATTAATGGATGGCGGAGAAGGGCGGCGCGCGTCGTCCCGCCAAATATTGCGCCCCGTGGAGGTCGCTCTTTTCGCGGAACGCGCCGTATGACCACCATCGAAGGCGGCCCCGGAGTTCTTCGGCGAGGCTTTGTGTGATCGGGACTCCCGAGGACTTCCGGTATACTCGGTGCCTCGCGCACAACGCGGCAATGTCGGACTCGCGGGGCGTCGGCGAACGACCCTCCGTAATCCGCCCGAATCTCCGTCCGATCGCTCTCAATCCCGTGCTTCCCCGTTCGCGTTGCGTATGGTGAATCCGTTTCTTATAGATGAACGAATACCATATGGTTGTGCTATATGCAACTTTTGGAGCGGATGGCTTGCCGTGGCGCGTGGGCGGGGATCGGCCGCCGATTAATATTCGCGAGTCGCTACAAAGTGCGGGCGGGGATCGCGCTCGCGGCGAGCTTGTAGTACGCGGGGAGGCATTTTTCGTACACGTCGAAGAGTTCGCCCGAGAGGTCGGGGTCTTTGCGGGTGGCGGGTTTTATTCCGGTGCTTTCCTCGGCTTGCTCGTGCCACCCGTCCCAGCTTTCCCACTCCCGGACTTTCTTCGCCTCCCACGAGAGGGAGCCTTCCTCGAACGGGACTCCGATCTTCTCGCAGTATGATTCCATGACTCCGCTCGGGTCTTCGGTGAAGCTCATCGCGTCCACGACGACGGCTTCTTGTCCGGCCTCCGTGGCGATGCGGAAGAAATCGTACATGTCCTCATACCCCGCCTCTTCGAGCGTGAAGTCCGGCCACATCTTCGCAAGCGACGTGATGACGTATTTCGGATCGCGCACGATGAACGTGTTCACGAAGCGCGAGAGAACCTCGTCGCCGTCCCGATCCACGATCCCCTTCGCGTGATACGCCATGTCCTTGAAAAAGACGCGCCGCGTGCGGGGCTTCATGACATCCTCGAAGACGGCATCGTAATTATTCTCGGGCTGCGCTTCGTCTTCGGGGTATCGGTCGGAGCGGCGATCCTCGCTGAAATAGTACGATTGGCCGAACGGCTCGTGAAGCACCTCGAAGTCGCCGCGCTCCACGAAATACCGCTCGAACGCGGTCGAGATCGAACGCGGCACCGCCCACAACGCTATCGGTCTGTGATCGCTCATCGGTTCGTCCTTTACCCCGAGATGAGCGATTTCAACCGCTCCCGAACCGCCTCGATCGGAACCCTCTCTTGCTTCATCGTGTCCCGGTCGCGGATCGTCACTTTCTTGTCGTCCATCGTCTCGAAATCCACCGTGACGCAAAATGGAGTCCCGGCCTCATCCTGCCGACGATACCTTCTTCCGATGGAGCCGCCGTCGTCGTACGCGATCCGGTAATCGCCCTTCAAATCGTCGTAAAGTTCGCGTGCGACCGTCGAGACGGGTGCTTTTTTGGAGAGCGGAAACACGGCGGCCTTTATGGGGGCGAGCCGGGGATGGAGTTTGAGGACGGTGCGGCTTTCGCCCTCGATTTCTTCTTCGGTGTATGCGTCAACGAGGAAGGCGAGCATCATCCGGTCGGGGCCGCCGGCGGGTTCGATGGTGTACGGCACATAGCTCCGGTTGTTCGGCTGGTCGAAGTATTCGAGGCGTTGCCCGGAGAACTCGGTGTGTCGTTTGAGGTCATAGTCCGTCCGGTTCGCGATGCCTTCGAGTTCCGACCACCCGGCGAACGGGAAGTTGTATTCCACGTCCACGGTGCGCTTCGAATAGTGTGAGAGCTTCTCCTTCGGGTGCTCGTATCGGCGGAGGTTCTCCGGGTTTATTCCGAGGGAGAGGTACCATTTCCACCGCTCTTCGAGCCAGTATTCGTGCCATTCTTCGTCCGTGCCGGGTTCGACGAAGAACTCCATCTCCATTTGCTCGAACTCGCGGGTGCGGAAGATGAAGTTCCCCGGTGTGATCTCATTCCGAAAAGACTTCCCGATTTGCGCGATCCCGAACGGAACCTTCACCCGACTCGTGTCGAGGACGTTTTTGAAGTTCGTGAAGATTCCTTGCGCGGTTTCGGGCCGGAGATACGCGACGTTCTCCTCGCTCTTCACCGGCCCGGTATACGTTTCGAACATGAGGTTGAAAGGACGCACTTCGGTGAAATCGCGGCCACCGTCGGCGGGGTCTTTTATCCGCTCGTCCTCGCGGATAATTTTCGTCATCTCCTCGGCGGAAAGCCCTTCGGCGTCGATGTCGGTCGCGCCTTCGATGAGGTGGTCGGCGCGGTATCGTTTGCCGCTCGTACGGCTCTCGACGAGCATGTCGTTGAAAGTTCCGATGTGGCCGGAGGCTTCCCACACGCGGGGGTGCATTATGATCGCCGCGTCGAGGCCGACGACATCGTCGCGCATGTGGACGGTGTTTCGCCACCATTCGTCCTTCACGTTCTTCTTCATCTCGACACCGAGCGGGCCATAGTCGTACGAAGACCTTATGCCGCCGTAAATTTCGGAGCTTTGGAAAATAAAGCCCCGCCGTTTGCAAAACGAAACGATCTTCTCCATCGAGACCGACATAAAACCCTCCGAAGCCGTGAGTGTGAACGGGGAAGTATAGCGCAGCGGGATCGGAGGCTTCAGGCATCAGGTTTCAGGCAGAGATTGTTCCCGGCTTTCGCCGGAGGATACGAAGCCTCGGGGAAGAACATTCCGTGTACGAACGGGTAAGCTGAAACCTGATGCCTGAAGCTTGAAACCGCCGACCGAAGGGAGGCTCCCCATGCCCGTCATTCAATGCGACATCCGTGAAGGACGAACCGAGGAGGAGAAACAGGCGATGGCCGAGGGCATAACTCGCGTCGTCCACGAAACCATCGGATCGCCCATCGAGTACATATACGTCTTATCGGTAGTTTGTTGCAATAGGGAGATGGCTGTGCTCCAATGGCGGCAACAAGGAGGAGATGCCGCCATGACCAAACGACTTCCCGCCGCTCCGGCCCCCGGTCCGCTCGAGGATTTCGCCCAAAGGTTCGACGATCTGTTCGGCGTCCGCGCCCAACGCGAAGGCTTCCGTCGTTATCTCGAAGGGCTGCTGCTTCCGGCCGAGCGCAACAAGACCTTGACCGCGCTTGCGAACACTGAGCCCGTGGAGGGGGCGCAGCGCAAGGAGGCGCAGAGCCTGCAATGGTTCCTCTCGGAGTCCGGCTGGGAGGCCCGAGAGGCCGACGAGCGCCGCCTCGAACTGTTGTTCGGGGACGCCCGCACCGCACCGAACGGCGAAGGCGTGCTGATCATAGACGAGCACGGAGACCGCAAATGGGGCAAGAAGACCGCGCATGTGGGCACGCAGTGGCTGGGCAACATAGGCAAGACCGACAACGGGGTGGTCTCAGTCTCGAGCCTGTGGGCCTCCGAGGGGGTGTACTATCCGCTTGCGGTCGAGCCCTACACGCCCGCCCATCACTTCGAGGGCGGCAGATCCGACGGCGCCTTCCGCACCAAGCTCAAGATAGCGCGGGAACTCGTGGAGCATTCGGTTGCGACGGGCGTGCCGTTCCGGGCGGTGGTCGCCGACTCCTTCTACGGCGAGGACGAGGACCTCAAGGGGGGACTCGAAAGACTGGGGGTGGGATACGTCATGGCCCTGAAGGAGTCGCATTGCTGGTGGCACAAGGAGGGGACGATCGGCGCTTTGTGGGAGGCCGCCGAATATGCCGGATGGGAGAATGCCGACGATCCGGGACTTTGGAAAAAGGTGATACGCACCTTCCGGGACGGCCACCAGGAGAGTTGGTGGGCGCTGGAGGTGGACGCGGGGCCCTACGGCCCCCGGAGGGCGCGCAGGGCGCTCGTGGTCACGACCGACCCCGAAAGGCTGCCCCGCCTCGGCACATGGTATCTGAACACGAACCTGCCCCATCCAGATTCCGACCGGGAAACTTCGAGTGAACCCGCCCCGGCGAGCGTCGCGGAGGTGGTCAGGCTCTACGGCTTGAGGATGTGGGTGGAGCAGAGCTACAAGCAGGTCAAGCACGCCCTCGGATGGAGCGACTACCAGGTCAGGAGCGACACGGCCATACGCCGCCACTGGCATCTGGTTTTCTGCGCTTTCTCGTTCTGCTGGTGGGCTTGCCGCGGGGAGGAGGAGTTGGATCTGGGGGGTCTGGGGGATCCGCCGGGAGCCGTGCTCGAAGCCGACGGCGAACAAGAAGACCCCGCAGCCTCCGAGGTGGAGGAGGCGAGGGGGAAAAAGGAGCGGGCGTCGTCCTCCCCTGCCGACGTGGCCGCGGGCGCTCAGGCGGGTGAGGGCGTGGCTGGAGCCTTACGTAATGCTCACGCGATACTGGAGGGCGTACACCGACAGGGATCCGCCCGGAGAGTTGAGAGTATTGCTTGAGCGGCTGTTTTCGGGAGAGGGGATATACCTCTATGTCCACTAACAACAAACTACCG
>JACCWD010000040.1 GCA_013697825.1 Rubrobacter sp. | reverse complement strand
ACGCAGGAACTCCTCGACGCGAACCCGGACGCCGAGGAGATCCTCAACGAAGTCTCCGCCAGCCTCGACGCGGATATCATGCGCGAACTCAACGGCGCAGTCGACCTCGAGCAGGAGAGCTACGAGGATGTCGCCCGCGGCCACCTCGAAGAGGCGGGTATCGTCTAGCACGGTAGCTATCTGGCACGTAGCACTACAAGAGCGGCACTTTTTGCGGAAGGATCTTCGGATCCTCCTTTTTCATGCTCCGAGTCCTTCGCTTGCTAAACTGATCCGCATGACAGAGAACGAGAAGAAGATAGTAGAGGTGAGGATCAAACCCGAAGTACTCACCGAGGGCCGGATGCGGATGGAGATGCGCCACCTGGAGGACGAGGACATCGAGAACACCGTCCGCATGAAGGGATGGGCGTGGGTTCTCAGCCGGAAGGCGTGGGTTTACGCCGGGGAGCCGGACTTTATTTACCGCCAGATCCGGGAGGTCGTCATCACCCTCCCGGACATAAAGTTCGAGGACGAATCCATCGAGGAGTCCGTCCACGTCGTCCTCTCGAAAGCCCGCGACGACGAGGAGTACGAGGAAGGGCGCGAACTCCTCCGACGGGCCTTCGAGAAGACCGGGCAGCCGGAGGGCATGAAGCACCTCGGCGACTGACGCGGGGGTATTCACCCGTGTTTCGCATCCGTTATCATTCCGTCGCTGTTTAATTCCCCGCCGACAATGGCACTTTGCGTAACTTTTGGAAGGAGGGCCGCCGATGCCGACGCCCGAGATGGAACGCCGCGTAAACCGCCGCCTCGACGAGCTTTACGAGCGGCACGTTGACGAGCACGAGAACGAGGTCGTCGAATATTACGACCCGGAAGCCCCGGAGGAGGAAAAGGAGAGTTTCGGGGTCTCGCTCGTCTCCGCCGCCGACGGCATGACATTCGAGACCGGAGAGCACGACGTGCCGTTTCCGCTTCAGTCAATCTCGAAGGCGTTCGTGTACGGGATGGCCCTCGAAGACTGCGGGAGAGAGTCGGTCCTCAAAAAGGTCGGGGTCGAGCCGAGCGGGGAGGCTTTCAACTCCATCGAGTTCGACGAGCGGGCGAACCGTCCGCACAACCCAATGGTGAACGCGGGTGCTTTGGCGACGACGAGCCTCGTCCTCGAAGGCGACGAACCCGAGAAGTGCATGGAGCGCATCCTCACCGCTCTCCGCAAATACTCCGGAAACGACGCGCTCGATGTGAACGAGGAGCTTCTCGCGGCGCAGTTCGAGGACACCGACCGAAACCGGGCCATCGCGTACCTCATGCGGAGCCACGGCATGATCGAGGGCGACGTCGAAGCGATCCTCGAACTCTACCTCCGGCAATGCTCGGTGTTCGTCACCACCCACGACCTCGGGATGATGGCCTCGACGCTGGCGAACGGCGGAGTGAACCCCGAGACCGGAGAACGCGCCCTCGAAGGCCGCTACGTCCGCGACCTCCTCAGCGTCTTGTACACGTGCGGCATGTACGACGCCGCCGGACAGTGGGCATACGAAGTCGGCATCCCCGCCAAAAGCGGCGTGAGCGGCGGCATCATGGCGATAGTCCCCGGCAAACTCGGCATCGCCGTATACTCCCCCGGCCTCGACGAATACGGAAACAGCGTCCGCGGCATAAAGGTGTGCGAGGAGATATCCGAGCGCCTCGGCCTCCACGTCTTCGCCAACGAAGCCGAGGACATCCTCCTCGGAACGGCGAAGGAACGCCGCTGAAAAGCGCGAAAGTTCTAATCCCACCCGCCGCGTAGACTCGCCGCGACGACGCAAGAGGCTTTCCGTGAGGCATGCGATGGGGTGCGTGAACGGAATCGGCGGAATGTTCTTCCGTGCAAAAGGCCCAGGGACGCTCGGAAAATGGTACGCGAAACGCCTCGGGATAAATATTCCCGACGGCGAGTCGGTGTGGCGGCAGGAAGCCGGCCGACGGCCTTCGCCCCATTCTCCGAGGACACCGAGTATTTCGGGCGGCCCGAACAGCAATGGATGCTCGGCTTCCGGATCTCCGACCTCGACGCGATGCTCGCGTAACTCCGCCGGGCCGGAGCCGCCGTCGAAGACGAGGAGATCTCCGAGGAAGGAGTCGGGCGTTTCGGCCACGCCACAGACCCCGAAGGCAACCGCTTCGAACCACGGGAACCCTCGCCCGCATAAAATCCTCATAAGCTCCACACTCCGCCAAATCCACGATATACTCCACAATGTCATATCAACATATATTAGGATGTGAGTATGAGCGTAGACAATTGCGAGCTGCTTTGTGTGGATGCGCCTCGGGCGGAGAGGATACGGGAGGGGCTTGCGAGGGAGGAGGACGTGCGGGAGGCGGCGGAGAGGGCGAAGGCTTTGTCCGATCCGACGCGGCTCACGCTGGCGGCCGCGCTTCGGGAGGTGGGTGGCGAGGAGGATGAATTGTGCGTGTGCGATTTGTCGTGGATCTCCGGCCGCGCGCAGAATCTCGTCTCGCACCACATGAAGATTTTAAGGTTCGGCGGCATCGTCCGCTCCCGGAAGGACGGAAAGATGGTCATGTACTCGCTCACCGAAGCGGGAGCGTCCCTTCTTTCGGCGGCGCTCGGCGAAGCGTCGAGGGCGGAGCGGTGAAGAGGAAACCACTTTCGATCGTCGGGCAGCCGCCCGTCCGGGACGGTTTCGCCGGGAGCGGGGGGCTTTCGGGCGAAGGCGCCCCGGATGGCGAAGAGCGAACGTTTCTCCGGGTCGAGGGGATGGACTGCGCGAGCTGCGCCGCGACGGTCGAGAAGAGCGTGGCTCGCATCCCCGGAGTCCGCGAGGCGAGCGTCAACTTCGCCGCCGGGCGCCTCGACGCGCGCCACGATCCGAGCGTCTCCCGCGAACGATTCGAAAGCGCAGTCGAAGGCGCGGGATACAAAGTGGCGAAGAACGGAGAGACGGAAGCGCACCCTTTCTGGAAGACGCCGAGAGCCATCGCTCTCTTTGTCTCCGGCTCGCTCTTCGCGGCGGGGCTCGTCTTCGGCCTCGCGGGGGCGGCTCAAACGCTCACGGTCGCGTTGTATCTCGCGGCGATGGTCGTCGGCGGGGCGCAGATTTTCAAGTCCGCCCTCGCGGGACTCCGGTCGCGGCGGATGGATATGAACGTCCTCATGAGCATCGCCGCTATCGGGGGCGCGGCCATCGGCGAGTGGGCCGAGGCCGCCTCCATCGTCGTGCTTTTCGCGGCGGGCAATGCCCTTCAAACGTACGCCGTGGATCGCACCCGAGGCGCCGTCCGCGCCCTCGCGAAGCTCGCCCCCGACGAGGTGATGGTGGATCGCGATGGGGTGGAAAAACTCGTTCCCTCTTCGGAGGTCGAGGTCGGGGAGATCGTGGTGGTCCGCCCCGGAGAGCGGGTCGCGCTCGACGGAGAAGTGGTCGAGGGAAACTCGGCCCTCGACGAGTCCCCCATAACCGGGGAGAGCGTCCCGGTCGAGAAGGCTCCGGGGGACACGGCGTTCTCCGGCTCGCTCAACGGGCGAGGCGCGCTCCTCATCCGGGTTTCGAGGGAGGCGAAGGACTCGACTTTGCAAAGAATCGTCGGCATGGTCGAGGACGCGCAGTCGAAGAAGGCGCCGTCGGAGCAATTCGTGGATCGCTTCTCGCGGGTGTATACGCCCGCCGTGGTCGCCGTCGCCGTCGCGCTCGCGGTGGCGCCGCCGCTCCTCGGGGGGTCGTTTTCGGAGTGGGTATATCGCTCGCTCGCGCTCCTCATCATCGCGTGCCCGTGCGCGCTCGTCATCTCCACGCCCGTCACGGTCGTGTCGGGGATCGGGGCGGCATCGAGGCTCGGCGCGCTCATAAAAAGCGGCTCGGCCCTCGAAGCCGCCGGAAAACTCGAAGCCATCGCCTTCGACAAAACCGGAACCCTCACCGAAGGCCGCCCCGTCCTTTCGAGCATATTCGCGCCGGGCGGCAAAGAAAACGCCCTCGCGCTCGCGGCGGCCCTCGAAAAACACTCCGAACACCCGCTCGCCCACGCCATATTTTCCGCCGCCGACGGACTCGAACTCCCGAGGGTCGAGGGTTTCCAAACGGCCCCGGGACGGGGAGCGGAAGGACTCATCGGCGGCGTAAAGCACCTCGTCGGAAGCCCGCGCCTCTTCGAGGAGCGCGGCATCCCCCTCGACGGCGCGGAGGAACCCCTCGCGGCGGTCGAGGCGGCGGGGGAAACCCCGGTGATCCTCGGCGACGACTCCGGTCGCGTCATCGCCGTACTCGGGCTGGTGGACGCCATCCGGCCCGACGCGAAGGCGGCGCTCGACGCGCTTCGCAAAGCCGGGGTCAAAGAACTCGTGATGCTCACCGGGGACGCCGAAGCCCCGGCGCGACGGATCTCCGAAAAGCTCGGAATCTCATACAAAGCGCGGCTCCTCCCGGATCAAAAAGTCGAGGCCGTACGCAGCCTCGTCGAGAAATACGGGAACGTCGGCATGGTCGGCGACGGCATCAACGACGCTCCGGCGCTCGCCACCGCCTCCGTCGGGTTTGCAATGGGGGCCGCCGGAACGGATGTCGCCCTCGAAACGGCGGACATCGCATTAA
Source organism: Rubrobacter sp. (assembly GCA_013697825.1). GTDB lineage: Bacteria > Actinomycetota > Rubrobacteria > Rubrobacterales > Rubrobacteraceae > JACCWD01. The sequence continues at coordinate 8,683 of JACCWD010000040.1, read as the reverse complement.
TGAAAGACGACCTCCCGAAACTCGCCCAGGCGGTCGCGCTCTCGCGGCGGGCGGAGGGGATCATAAAACAAAACGTCGCGGTCTCACTCGCCATAAAGGGCGTCTTCGTACTCCTCGCACCGTTCGGCTTCGTCGCGCTTTGGCTCGCCGTCCTCGCCGACATGGGGACTTCCCTAGCCGTCACGCTCAACGGGCTTCGACTCTTCCGCCAGCGAAGCGGCAAACGACGCAAAAGATGAGGCTCCCCCACCCTCCGGTGGTACCATCGATCATATGAACGCGACAAACACGGGGCGAACGGAAACCCTTTCCGGCGAGATCAAACTCCACGCCGCCGTCCTCGGCGGCGCGCTCGCCGTTATGTGGCTCCTCGAGATCGCCGACCTCCTCGTATTCGGGGGCGGCCTCGATGCTTACGGCATTCGTCCCCGCTCGGTCGAGGGTCTTTCCGGCATCCTCCTCGCCCCGTTTTTGCACGGAGGGTTCATCCACCTCGCGGGCAATTCGATACCGTTCCTCGTCTTCGGCTCGCTCGTCCTCTTCCACGAGATAAAGGATTTCCTCGTGGCGACGGCTCTCGCGGTCCTCGTGGGCGGCCTCGGGGCGTGGCTCCTCGGCGGCTCGGAGACCGTCCACATCGGGGCGAGCGGCCTCGTCTTCGGATACTTCGGATACCTTCTTTTGCGAGGGTACTTCCGAAGGAGTGTCGGAGCGATCGCATTATCCGTGATTCTCGCGGTGTCGTACGGATGGATGCTATTCGGGGTGCTTCCGTTCCAGCCCGGAGCCGTTTCGTGGCAGGGACATCTCTTCGGATTTCTCGGGGGCGCCCTCTCGGCGTATCTCCTCCGAAGGCCGAACGTGGCACCGCACCGCTGAAGCGTCTTTTCGTTCTTGTCAACGGCTGAAAGCTAATTGCTAAAAGCGCGGCGAAGCCGCTTTCAAAACGGCAATTCCTCGTAGCTCACGAAGCGATCCAAAGCGGGGTGGAAATTGCTCGTCGTGACGGGCCTCCGCGAGAAGCTCGCGAGAGGCCCCTCCTCGCCGCCGGGCTGCTTCAGCTTGACTTCGACGTTCTCCTCGTCGAACTCGATGACGTTGTATGAGGGGGGCATCGTGCCTCGCACCCGGAGGCTCGACACGGTTCCCGAGTGGACGATCCTCACTCCGGAGATGCTCCACACGTATGGGACGTGGCGGTGGCCGGAGAGGACGAGATCCACTTTTAGCTCGCGGAGCATCGCCATGACATCCCCCGCGTCGCGGAGGATGTTCACGTCGCGCCCGGTTCCCGGCACGGCGAGGATGTGATGGTGGACGATGAGGATCCTCGGACCCCGCTCCCAGCCCCGGAACTCCTCGTCGAGCCACGCATAGTACTCGCGCCCGATCTCCCCCTCGTCGAGGTCGGGCTTCGTGGAGTCGAGGGTCACGACCTTCGCCTCGCCCTCCGGCACCGACAACGTCACCGAACTCGTGCGCCTCCCGAAGAATTCCTCGAAGTGGCGGTACCCGACGCTTTTCGCGTCGTGGTTCCCCATCGCGTACACGATGTTCGGGCATTCGAGGCGGTCGAGGTATCCCTTCGCCTCCTCGAACTCCCACCGATACCCCTCCATCGTGAGGTCGCCCGCGATCACGACGAGGTCGGGCGCCATCGCGTTCGCCTCGTCTATCGCCGCCGTGAGAAGCCCCTCCCGAAACAGCCCCGACCCGACGTGGATGTCCGACATTTGCACGATCTTCATAGTTCGACCCCCGGTTCGTTTCGCCGGAGGGGATTATGAAGCAACGCGCCTGAAAGCGCGAACGAGAAAGAACGGAAAGGGACTCGACACCCCCTCCCCACTCCTTCGGGGACACCCCGGCTTTCGCGCAGAAGCGGCTACTTTTCTTCGGCGCTTCCGAATTCGACAAAAATCGTGAAGAAACTCTGTCGGAAAGGGAGGCCGACGCGACTGAGTCCCGGAGATGCGGCGAAATTCTCGAACCCCATGCACCGACGAAGCCTCCGTCGAATTTTGCGGAAGCCCGTCGGGCGGGGAGGCGAAGCACCGAGGAGGAGGAGGAGGAGGAGGAGGAGGAGGAGGAGAGGGTCGAGAGGATCCCGACTCCCGGAGTTTCGACGGAAACTCCGTCAGTCTGCGGCGAGGGTGCCGCGCTCCTTCCGGTCTATCTCCACTTCGACGAGGCCGTCGTCATACTCGGCCTCGAATTTGCATTCGACGCCGCTTTCGTTGCGGAACTTGAGATGCACATCCTCGAAGTCGTTCTCCTCGATGTTCGCGCTCCAGCCGTCGGCGACGCGGCAATCTTCGGGGACGATGCCTCCGTCGGCGGCGGAGAATGAGACTTCCCCGGCTTCTCCGACCTCGTACGTTCCCGGTTCGGCGAACGGTATTTCCTGCTTCGTTTCGATTTCGAGGAGGTGCCCCTCGTCTATTTAGGCCTCGAACTCCCACCGCGAGTCGTCGCCGAGGAAGAAGACTTTCACCTCGTCGAAATCCTGTTTGCCGAGTTGGTAGCTCCATCCATCGCCCGCGCTCACGCCGACGAGGTTCAAAATCCCGTTCTCGACCCGGAACTCGACCTCCCCGGCCTCCCCGACGAAGGCCGCCTCCCCCTTCCTTCCTTTTCCGCCTTTCCCCTTCGCCGCCTCGTCCGGCGCGAAGCCGGGGGCGAACGCCGGGGACTCGCCATCCCCCGAACGCCGTAAGGCGCGGAGGAGCCTCCCTCGGGAGCGATGCCGGAGACACCCTCTTCCGAGGGTTCATCGTCCGGGGGATTTCCTTCGGGGACGCTCCCTTCGGAGGGAGTATCCGCTTCGTCGCGCACTTCGACCGGGTTCTCGACTTGCCCGGACTCGACCGCCGGATCGGGCCTCGGAGAGCGTTCGGTCGGGGCCATGATCCCCGCCACCCCGCACGCCGGGAGGACGGCCCATACCAAGCCCGCCGAGGAGTACCATACCTTTGCGAACGATCTTCGACTTCCCCATCTTCGACTTCTCCATCTACGGCCTCCTCGCACGTTTATCTTATCGCCATAAACATAACCCCGAAGTTTGAAGAAACTCTGAGAGAACCTTAAATCTCCGATTAGAAAGGGCGAAATCCGGGAATGCCGACCCTCCCCGCCCCGAGAAACTGGACACGGGCGCGGAAGTTCTTTATTTTGGGGGAGTTCGCAAACCGGGAGGAAGGGAGACGCATTGTCTGTGATAGCCGATTTCATCACCGCCGTGAGGGACTTCGTGTGGGGGCCGTATCTTTTGATACCGCTCCTCCTTTTGACGGGCCTGTTTTTGACGATCATTCTTAAGGGCCTCCAGTTCCGCCAACTCGGGCCCTCGCTCCACCTCGCCCTCATCGTCCGAAGAGACCCCGAGGGGGACGGCGACGTCTCGCATTTCCAGGCCCTCACCACCGCCCTCGCCGCGACCGTCGGGACGGGGAACATCGTCGGAGTGGCGACGGCGATCGCGCTCGGCGGGCCGGGCGCGCTTTTCTGGATGTGGATTACGGGCCTCGTCGGTATGGCGACGAAGTACTCTGAAGCCCTCCTCGGGGTGAAGTACCGCCACACCGACGCCGCGGGCGAGAAGAGCGGCGGCCCGGCGTTTTATCTCACGAACGGCATCGGGGGGGCGTACGGGAAGTTCCTCGGGGTGTTCTTCGCGATCGCCGCCGCCATCGCGGCGTTCGGGATCGGCAACATGGTCCAGTCGAACGCGACCGCCTCGAACATCGAGTTCGCCTTCGGTGTCCCGGTCGTCGTCACGGCGGCGGTCCTCACCGTGCTCGCGGCCATCGTCATCCTCGGCGGCATCCGCTCGATCGGGCGCGTGACGGCGGTTCTCGTTCCGGTCATGGCTCTTTTCTATGTCCTCGGCGCGACGATCGTCCTCCTTTTCAACATCACCGCCATACCGGGCGCGCTCGTGACGATCTTCTCCTCGGCTTTCACCGGAACGGCGGCGACCGGGGGCTTCGTCGGGGTCGGCATCGCCGCCGCCATCCAATTCGGCGTCGCCCGCGGCATCTTCTCGAACGAGTCGGGACTCGGCACCGGCGGCATCGCCGCCGCCGCCGCGCAAACCCGCGAACCCGTCCGCCAGGCGATGGTCTCGATGACGCAAACTTTCATTGACACGCTCGTCATATGCTCGTTCACCGGCCTCGCGATCGTGACGACGGGCGTGTGGCAGGAGGGCGGCGACGGCGCGAACTACACGCAGGCGGCGTTCGCGACCGCTCTCGGGAGCGTCGGCCCGGCGGTCGTCGCCGTGGGACTCGCGCTCTTCGCGTTCTCGACGCTCCTCGGGTGGGCGTACTACGGCGAAAGGAACATGGAATACCTCTTCGGGCGCGGAGCCGTCTTCCCGTACCGCCTCGTGTTCATAGCCGTCATCTTCATCGGAGCCTTCCAATTGCCTTTGGAGGCCGCCTTCACCTTCTCCGACCTCGCGAACGGCATAATGGCCCTCCCGAACCTCGTCGGACTCCTCCTCCTCTCGGGCGTCATACTGCGCGAGACGAACCAGTATTTCCGCGAACGCCGCGACCCCACCCAAAGGGACTCACGAGTGAGATAGACTCCGGCTATCTCGCCGTTAGCTTTTAGCCGTCAGCTTTTTGGCTGGCGGCTCTCTTTTCGAGATAACGCCTCGCTTCTTCGAATTGCCGCTCGACGGACTCGGGCGAGGTGGAGCCCATCGACTTTTTGTTCCGCACGCTCCCCTCCGGCGTGAGGAGGTTCTTCGGAAAGTCGGCGAGGGCGGGGTGGGCCGAACGGAGTTCTTCGTCCGGGATTTCTTCGAGGGAGGCGCCGAGTTCTTCGCACCGCTTCACGAGGCTTCCGACGGTGTGGTGGGCCTCCCGGAAGGGGACTCCGCGCATCGCCATGAAATCCGCGAGTTCGGTGGCGAGGGCGAAGCCGCCCGCCGCGCTTCTCGTTCTTTCGCCGTCGAACTTCGCGGTTCGAAGCATTTCGGGGAGGACGGCGAGCATGGAGAGGACGTTGTCCACGGAGTCGAAGAGAGGCTCTTTGTCTTCTTGAAGATCCTTCGAGTATCCGGGCGGGAGTCCTTTGAGTGTGATGAGGAGGGCGTTCATGTTTCCGATGAGCCGCCCGGATTTCCCTCGCATGAGCTCGTATGCGTCGGGGTTCTTTTTTTGCGGCATGATGGAGGAGCCGGACGAATATTCGTCGTCGAGGGTGGCGAAGGCGAACTCGCCGCTCGTCCATAAAACCCACTCCTCCCCCATCCGCGAGAGATGCGCCCCGAGAACCGAACACGCATAAAGGAGGTCGAGGGCGAAGTCCCGGTCGGAGACCGCGTCGAGCGAGTTCCGGAACGGCTCCATGCCGAGATCCCTCGCCGTCATGCCCGGGTCTATGCGATGGGGCGTCCCTCCCAATGCCGCCGCGCCGAGCGGCGAGACGCTCGCCGCCTCCCGCGCCGCCTCGAAGCGGGCGAGGTCGCGCCGGAGAGCCTCGAAGTGGGCGAGGAGGTGGTGGGCGAGGAGTATCGGCTGCGCCCTTTGGAGATGAGTGTATCCGGGAAGTATCGTTCCTTCGTTCGCCTCCGCGACCTCGACGAGGGCGTGCATCGCCTCGGCGATGGCTGACATCATCTCCTCGGCGGCTTCGCGAACAAAGAGGTGGAGGTCGAGGGCGACTTGATCGTTGCGCGACCTCCCCGTGTGGAGCTTCGACGCGACATCGCCGACGAGTTCGCGGAGCCGCCTCTCGACGGCGGTATGCACGTCCTCGTCGGAGAGCGTCCATGAGAACTCCCCCGCCTCGACCTCGGAGAGGACGGCTTCGAGGCCGTGGACGAGGTCTTTCGACTCCCCCTCGGAGACGATGCCTTGTTCACCGAGCATGCGGGCATGGGCGATGGAGCCTCGGATGTCGTGTGGGGCGAGGCGTATGTCGAATGGGATGGAGGCGTTTATACGCTCGAAAGCCTCCGCCGGGTTCGCGCCGAAACGTCCGCCCCAGAGTGGTTTGTTTCGCTCGTTTCTCATAGCGACGCAGTTTACACGTCGAGGTAGTCCGCGGGAGGGGCGGGGGGGACGGGAAGTCCGGCGCCCAAATAATGAGAAAGGAGGGGGGAAGGACACCGAACTTACGGTAAGATATATCCTTTTCGGGGCCTTTTCGGGGCCGATTCGGAGGCGTTCGCCCACCGATCCTCGGGAAAATGTGCCGAAGTATGCAAAGCGTGTGTGTGAAAAGATGCATGGCGGCTTGTGGCTCCGGGCAAAGACAATGCACAATTCGATACAATATCTACTCGGATGGCCATTATTCGTTTACGGCGAGCGTATACTCCTCGAAGAAGTTATCTGTGGGCGGCTTTCATGCGCGACGTGTTCGTGTCGGGTGTTCCACTGAGGAGGAAGAGCCAACCGTGAGGATACTCATCACTATTTCGCCGCGCATGTACCGCGAGTCTCTCGCGCTCGCGCTGCATCAGCACCGCCCGGACTTCGAGGTGATACTCGGCGACATGGAGTCCCTCGACGGGCAGGCTGAGAGCCTCCGGCCGCATTTGCTCATCCGAAACGACACCGACGGGGTGGACATGGCGTTGCGGACGGGCGCGCTGTGCTGGATCGAGATACTTTACAGCGACGGCATGGACGCCAGGGTCAGCATGGGCGGAGAGGTTCGGTGCATCAAGAACATAAGCACGAAAGACCTGCTCGAGATCGTGGATCGGACGCGGGCTATGGTCCCGGTGGAAGCGACGGAGTAGCCCGCCCCGCGCTACGCCTCCTTCTCCTCGTCGTCTTCGGTGATTTCGCTTATGGTGATCCAGTCCTCCTGCAAAGCCTTTCTGAAGGCTTCGGCGCGGGAGGAGACTTTCATTTTGTTGTATGTGTTGGCGAGGTGGCGCTTTATGGTGCCTTCCGCGAGGTAGACCCTCGAAGCTATCTGCCGGTTCGAGAGGCCGCGGGAGGCGAGGAGCAAAATCTCGAGCTCGCGGGCGGAGAGGACGCCCTCCGACCCTCCGTCCGACTCCTCGATCATCGCCCGCGGCATCCCCACGACCACGCTTCCGTCTTCGGGGTCTAAAACCGCCGCCCGGACCGCGCCGACGAGGTGCGTGGCCGAGGAGCTTTTGAGGACATAGCCGCTCGCCCCCAGCCTCAAAGTCTCGCGCATCATGCCCGGATCCTCGAACATCGTTACTATCACCACCTTCGGCGAAGGCTCGATGGCGCGTATCCGATCGAGGGTCTCCTTCGCCTTCTCGAACGGCATCTGAACCTGCATGACCACCACGTCGGGCTTCGTCCGGCGGGCAAGCTCCACGGCGCCTTCGTCGTTGGTCGTCTCCCCGACCACTTCGAGGCCGCCATACGAGGTCAAAAGCCCCGCGAGCCCCTCGCGGAACATGGTGTGGTCGTCGGCGAGAAGCACCTTGATCTCCCGCTCTTTCCCCATACGCTCCGAATGACCGCCCGTGAATCGCCGCCAACGACAAAAGAGAATTATAAGCTCCTCTCGAGCCACGTACGTATTTTAGCCCACAAGAAACGCGCCGCGTCCGGCCATGCGCGTCTACACACTTCGACACATTTGCGTCCTTCAACTGCATTGCGGGCTTCCCCCGGCGGCGGCGGGCGGTTATAAAGAATTCCGCGCGTCCACAAAAGCGCGTTGGCTACTTTCAGGGAAACGAGGAGAAATGCTCAGTGAAAGCTCGACGCATCCGGAGGATCCCACCACAACGACATCGTACTGGCTGATCGCAAGAAACGATGCGTGGCGCAAGGAGACGCTCACCGTCGGCCTCGGCAAGGGGCGGAAGGCGTTGCCGATCTTCAGCTTCCCGGACGAAGCCGGATTGTTCGTAAGGTTCGGAGGGTTCGAGAGGAACGGATGGCGCATAAGGGAAAGCACATCCGCGGAACTATTCTCGGCGCTCGTGGAAGACCTCCCGGAGGTCGCGTTCGTGGCCCTCGACCCGTTGCCGGAGATGGTGGATCTCATATTCGGCACGACGATCTCCCTCGTCACCTTGAGCCGCGAAAGGTTCATCCACCGCCTCATCCGCGAAAGGGAGCCCGCCCTCCCATCCTGATCCGAGCGCGAACTCCGGTCGCCCCGCGCCGAAGAAGAAACCGAAGCGGGATCCCCGCTCCCGCCGAGCTATAAACTCGACGAGCCCGACCCGGAGATCATAAGACTCGAAGGCCGGATAAAGATTCGTGCATTCGCGGGATGCCGCTCCCCGGAGGGAACGCCGAAGCGATCATCCAGCATCGGCTCCATCCGATCGGCTCCATCCGCCCGTACGGCTCGAAGGCTGGGCTTTCCGCTCCGAAGTAGCGACCGAAGGGAGCATCGTGAAGCGCCCTCCGAAAAACTATAATTCCCGTCGAATGACCACCCCGCCGCACATCCCCGAAGACCTCGCCCGAACCGCCGTCGAAACGCGCGGCGCGAAGGGCGAAGCGTGGATCTCCACCCTCCCGCGCCTCATCGCTGAGTGCGAAAAACGATGGTCGCTCGATGTCGAAGAGCCATTCGCGAACCTCTCTAGGACTTACGCAAAGACCGGATCTGCTACCCTGAAAACATGAGCTTTACGAAGTTGGACTATTGTCAGTATTTGCTGAGCAGCCAGATCAACTACACCTTGACCAACATGGCCGATCATCTAAAG
>JACCWD010000034.1 GCA_013697825.1 Rubrobacter sp. | reverse complement strand
GGGTTCGCCGGGCGGGGAGTCGAGGACACCCTCGACGCGGTGGCCGGGCGTCGGGAAGGGTATGGCGGTGAATTCTCCGCTGCCGGGGCATCCCTTCGAGTTCGGCGGGAGTTTGTCGGACGGGGAGGCGGTGGCATCTTCGACGCGGTGGCCGGAAGTCGGGAAGCATGGACACGAAAAGCCCGAAACTCCGCAGCCTTCGCCCGAAATCCGCGAGGGTTCGTCGAGCGGGAAGGCGGAGGCGAACGGACGAAGCGAGTCGAGAACATCCCGACTCCCGACTCCCGACTCCCCACTCCCGGTATTTTGGAGCGGAGCGGAGCGACGTGAGCGGAGCGACGTGAGCGGAAAGGCGGCGCTCGTCCACGACCGGGCGATGGAGGCGTATGGCTTCGGCGGGGATCATCCTTTCAACCCGCTCCGCATCCGGCTCACCTTCGAGGTGTGCGACGCGCTCGGTCTCCTCGGCGGGTACGAGATGCTCGGGGCCGGACTCGCTACCGACGAAGACCTCGCGACCGTCCACAGCTTGACGTATGTGAGGATGGTTCAAGAAGCCGCCCGCGGCGAGCTCGACCCGCTCGACCTCGCGTCGTATGGCGTCGGAACCTCGGATAACCCCATTTTTCCGGCGATGCACGAGGCGTGCGCCCATGTCGTCGGGGCGGTTCTCAAAGCCTCGCGGATGGTGATGGACGGCGAGGCGGAACACGCGATGTGCATATCGGGCGGACTCCACCATGCGCTCCGCTCGAAGGCGAGCGGGTTTTGCGTTTACAACGACGCGGGGGTCGCCATCGCGAGGCTCAAGGAAGAGCACCCCGGAATAAAGGTCGCGTACATAGACACCGACGCGCACCACGGGGACGGCGTGCAATGGATGTTCTACGACGACCCCGACGTCCTCACCGTTTCGATGCACGAGACGGGGCGGTATCTTTTTCCGGGGACGGGGGGCGTGGACGAGGTGGGGAGGAACGGCGGTGCCGGGTATTCGGTGAACGTGCCGCTCGCGCCGTTCACGCAGGACGAGTCGTGGATCGAATGCTTCGACCTCGTCGTCCCCGAAGTCCTCCGGGCTTTCGGGCCGGACATCATAATCTCCCAAAATGGATGCGACGGACACGTCTTCGACCCTTTGACGCACCTCGCGGCGACGATGCGCCTTTACGAATACATCCCCCGGCGAGTCCACGATCTCGCCCACGAGCTTTGCGGCGGGAAGTGGGTGGCGACCGGGGGCGGCGGATACGACATATGGCGCGTCGTCCCGAGGGCGTGGACGACGTTGTGGAGCGTCGTGAGCCACCAAATTCTGCCGAAAGACCTCCCCGCCGGATGGCTCCTCGAGCGGGGCATGGAGAGTCCGACGCCCCTCCCGGAGACGATGCTCGATGTCGCGGCGGACTTTCCGGCGGTGGCGAGGATGAAGGAGATAACGGAGACGAATCGCCGCGCCGCCGAAGCCGCGCTCGAGAAGACGCTGCCGTTGATACTGTGAGCGGCTCGCGTTCCGCGGACTGCGGCTTCAGGCATCGGGTTTCAGGCTTCAGGAAATACCGTCCCGGATAGGCGGCGACCGTCGGCTGGAACCTCGCTGGCGGAGAGGGCGATCTCCACGAACTTCGCCGTGAACGAAACAAAGCGGGGTAAAGCGCTTGCCGCCCGGCTCCAGTCGCGCCCCGTCGCTTTTCCAGCCAACTGCCTGAAGCCCGAAACCTGGAACCTGAAGCCTCCAAACCCCCCGATGCGTATGGTAACCTCATTGACCGTGTTTGATGACCGTAATTCTTCGAGAGAGTTTGGAGCTGGCATGGTCGGTCCCGAATCAGCTTCCCCAAAGACCCCGGCGGCCCCGAAGGAGACGACCCGAAGCCGCGTCACTCAGGAGCCTCCATACAAAGTCATCCTCCACAACGACGACTTCACCCCGATGGAGCACGTCGTCGAGGTTCTTCGGAAGGTCATACCGAGGATGTCGGCGCGGCAAGCCGTGGACATCATGATGGAGGCCCACAAAAACGGCCACGCCGTCGTCATAAAATGCCACAAGGAACTCGCCGAGATGTACCAGGAAAGCCTCAACAACGAAGGTCTCATCTCCACCATCGAACCGGACTGACGGTCGCTTTGCTGGTCGCTCCGCGACCGTTCTTGGTTTTTAGTTCTTGGTTCCTGGCTGAAAATGAAGAACCAAGAACTACGGCGAAGCCGCCGCGAGGTCGTGTAGTATGTAACCTCGTAGGGAACGTTTTCGACGGGGGAAGGTATGGAAGGGCCGGGGAATAATTCTCTTTTTGGGAATGCGCGGTTCATGCGGCTTTGGGCCGGGCAAGGCATCTCTTTCGTCGGGGACGCTATATCGCTCGTCGCCCTCATCGTCCTCGTCGTGGACCTCACCGGGAGCGCCGCGAGCGTCGGGGGCGTCCTCGTCGCCCGACTCATCCCGACGCTTTTCAGCCCGCTCGCGGGGGTTCTCGCGGACCGCCTCCGCGACCGGAGGCGGCTCCTCGTCGGGGTGGACATCGCGCGGGCGGGGATCATTTTCTGCGTGATCTTCACCGAGAGCGTGCCTCTCCTCTATTTCCTCGTCTTCCTCCTTGGATGCTGCCAAACCCTCTTCAACCCGACGATCCGATCCGCCTTCCCCGGCGTCGTCGGAGACGGGGATTTGACTCGCGCGAACGCCCTCATAAGCGGGACTTTCAGCTTCTCGGTGGCGGCGGGGCCGGCGGCGGCGGGACTCCTCATCGCGTTCGTCGGGGTGGATATGGCGTTCTTCATTGACGCGATGACCTTCCTCGTCTCCGCCGCCTTCCTCGCTTTCGTGCCGATGCCGAGCAGCCGGGGGGAGGACGAGGAGGACGAGGGGTTCATGCGGGAGTTCCGGGAGGGGCTTTCGTATCTTCGGCATGCCCGGCTTCCGCTCGCGCTCGTGATCGGGGGATTCCTCCTCATCCTCGCCGAGAACTCGACCGTTCCGGCGGAGATATTTCTTGCGCGGGAGACTTTCGGAGTGGGGGACACGGGGTATGGGATCCTCGTCGCGTGCTGGGGGATGGGCATGATCTTCGGCTCCGGCGTGATGGCGTGGCTCGGCGACCGGGCGAACCTCATCCTCTTTTATTTCATAAGCATCTTCCTCGCCGCCGCCGCGCACCTCGGGACGGGGTTCGCCCCGCTCTTCATCTTCGCCCTCGCCGCGCTCACCATAGCCGGGGTTTGCAACGGGGTGGACAACGTCGCCACCGATGCCCTCCTCCAGAAAAGGGTTCCCAGAAAATTTCTCGGTCGAGTGTATTCGGTGCTTTTCCTCGGGCGGAGCGGGGGGGAGGTGATCGCGCTCGCCATCGGCGGCCTCATAGTGGACGCGATCGGCCCGCAGGATACATACCTCCTCGCCGCGGCCGCCCTCGCCGCCGTCGGATTCTTCATCCTCTTCCTCATAGCGACCGCCCCGAAGAAGGAGCGCGAACGCGGCCCCGAGAGCCGCATCGAAGCCGAAACCCCCGAAAAAACAGCCAAATAAGAAAAATTCATTAGAAATTCGCGCCAAAAAGGCCGCGTTCACTTACATGGGGAAAGTGGGTAAAGTAGTATCGGGCATAAGGTCGGCTAACAAGAGAAGGAGGTGAGAAAAATGACTGATCGGTGGCGTACGTGGTAAGCATTGGATTCAAGTGACCGAGGAATGTATGGAAGAATGAAGGGAGGGAACATGCTGGATAGATGGAGAACCTGGTAGGATGCTGCCCCTTTGAGATCAAGAGCTGAGAAACTTTGCGTGCAAGGCTGACGTTAAAGGGTTTGATGGTCGTGCTCGATAACGTGACTAACGATGGGTGATGTCGGCGTAAAAACATACGTAAGCAGCTTGGCGGTTCTTGCTGTCGCCCTGGCTGCGTCTTGGGCGTACTGGTACGGTGTCCCGACGGAGTTTCGCTTTATCATTACCACCCTGATTTTTGGTTTGTTGGTTTGCGTAATCAGCAGGTTCCCAATAAGGGTGGGTACACGCGATGAAGTTGACGCGACAGACATTATGCTGGTCGCTTCTCTCATATTTCTCGGCCCAGTGTGGGCCACGATAGCTTCCGTTCCTTATGCGATCCTTGTGGGGAGGAAAGATCCACTTCGTACAATTTACGAAGTATCTCAGAGTGCGGTGTTTTTTCACGTTGCCGGAATGATCTTCGCAACAACCGCACAGCCTTTGTTGCTTGAAGCACCTGAAGTCGGGGCATCAGTGGTTTTCGCGACGTTGGGAGTCGGAGCGACGCTCGTGCTTGTCAATAGTGCTTCGAATGCTTGCTTGCTAAAAATCAAATACCAGCAAACGCTCAGAAAGACATGGGAAGAGCTTATAGAACCATACCTCCTCTCCGACGCGATCAACGTCGCCACCGCCGGACTCGGTGTCCTCGCTTTGCTGGTTTACGGCCCGGTCGCGGCCATCGTGGTGGTGGTGGGTTCCGTCGCGAGCCAGGGCATCGTTTACCGTTCGCGCGATCGGGTGGCGGAGAATTTGGAGCTTAAGGCGAGGATCTCCTCGCTGGAGGAGTCGCTCCGGATCTCGAACATGACGTTCGGGGCGATGATGGTCGAGGATCTCGGCCGCCGCGATGGATACACCCACCTCCACGCGGCGGCCACCTCGGTCTACGCGGCGGACATCGCCGTCGAACTCAAGATGGACTCCCGCTCCGCCGAGCGCCTTCGGATGGCGGGGCTTCTTCACAATATCGGGATGTTCGAACTTCCCGAGGATCTTTTGACGGTCTCGGGGAAACTGAACTCCATAGCCAAAGGCAAACTCTCCGAGCATCCCGCCGAGGGCGAGGCCGCGCTCGACTCCGTCCCGGAGTTCGAGGACATGGCGACGTGGGTGAGATGGCACCATGAAAGGCCCGACGGGAGGGGATACCCGGATCGCCTCCGGGGGCCGTGGATCCCCATCGAAGCCAAAATCCTCGCCGCCGCCCAAGCATACGCCGCGATGGTCCTCGACCAGCCGCGCCGCGCCGGCATGGATTTCTCAACCGCCCGAGAGGAACTCAACTCCGGCGCGGGAACACAATTCGACGAAGTCGTCGTCCGCGCCTTCCTCCGCATTCTCGACACCGCCTCCGAAGGCTACCGAATGGCCGACGACCACCGCTTCATCTTCCCCGCCACGATAAAAAGGGACACACCACGCCCCGCCCGACCGGACTCCGGAAGCGAAACCCTCGATGAAGTGTGAAAATGGAGTCGTCGGCGAAGCCCGTCGGTGAAACCGCTTGTGGTCGGAGGAGCCTTCCCCCCCAAATGCGGTGGGCGGCCTCCAATAAGTTGCGATGGATACAGGAAACACGCATAATAAGCGGGAAAGATGCGGAAGAAACTTCCTGAGAGAGGTTTGGCGGGCGCATGAGCGGGCGTGAAGTCGTGGGTGGGGACGCTTTGATCAAGAACGGGTTATTCAGGATCGCGCTTGCGGGCGTGGTCGGGATCGTCCTCTTCGAGTTCTTCGAGGCGGCAGCTTTCTCATACCTCGGCATATTCCTCTCCCTCGCCTTCGGGGCGGCCATGATCTCGGGCCGCCCCGCCGAGCTCCTCGAAGATGGCCTCGCCCGCCTCCTCGTGGATGTTTTTTGCGTCACCCTCGTCGTCGCCGGGGCGGGCGGCGCCGAGTCCCCGTTCGCCTTCCTCTTTTTCATAGCCGCCCTCGGAATCGCGTGGGGCGGCTCTTCTTTTCGCTCCGGAGTCGGAGCGGCGGGCGTGATGGCCGGATACCTCGCCGCCGTCTCGGTGTCGGGCATCGAGACGCTCATGGAGGCGGGCGGCTTTCTCCGGTTCGCTCTCCTCGCCGTTTTCTCGGGGGTCGCGTGGGTGATGTCCGGCGAGGTCGAGTCCGAGCGGGAGAGGGGGCGCGAACTCTCCGAGTCGCTCGCCACGGAGCGCGGGTATTCGGAGGGCGTCTCCGCCCTCGCCACGAACTTCGGGTCGGTGCTCGCCGTCCTCGATCTCCGGCGCATCCTCGGATGGACGGTCGAGACGGCGCGGGACCTCACCGGGGCGTCGTACGCTCACGCCGTCCTCCTCGACGGAAACGAACATCGCACGAGCCTCCGCCCCGACTCCTCCGCCGAGGCGTGTCCGACGTGGTGGCATCCCGCCGTTCAGGAACTCGTTTTGCACGGCTCCCGAAACAAAGAGCCGCTCCACGAGAAATACAAAGAGACCCACGGCATAAAAGGTTTCCTCGCCATGCCGCTCGAGGTCGCTGGCAGCGAGCATAACGGAATCCTCATCATCGGCGGGGGGGAGTTCGGCGAGCGGGAGGAGCGGATGCTCGAGCTCCTAGCCGGACAGGCCGCCTTCGCTCTCCGAGGGGCCGGGGATGCCCCCGGAGGACGCGACCCGGCGACCGGGCTTCCGAATAAAGCGTCGCTCCACAAAGTTCTCAGGAAAGAGATGAAATACGATGGGTCCCTCACCGTCATATCCGTCCGCATCGAGGGTTTGTGGGAATACAGCCGAAGTCGGGGGCTCGCCGTCGGGGAGGCTTTGTTCCGGCGCATAGCCGAGCGGGTCGGCGAAAGGCAGCGCGTATTCCGGCACGGAATGGACGAGCTTCTCGTGCTTATGAGGGGCGGGAACGAAAAGCGGGCCGAGCGGGCCACGGCGTGGATCCACGACGTAGTGCGCGAGATTTCCGGCTCTTCCTCGCTCTCCCCGAAAGCCTCCATCGGACACGCCGCCGCGCACTCCGACCACTCCACCCCCGACTATCTCATAGCCGAAGCGAGAAAAGCGTCCCTCGGATCGAAGAAGCGGAGCAAACCCGCCTCGATGTCGGGAGGAATCCCCGAAACCGAGAACGGAGTCGTCGCCGCCCTCCTCGAAGCCGCGACCATAAAGGACTTCGAGCTAAACGCCCACCTCCGCTCCGTCCGCCGCCTCTCGCGCCTCATAGCCACGAAGATGGGACTCGGGAAAGAAGAGGTCCGAACCCTCGGCCTCGGCGCGCTCCTCCACGACGTGGGGAAGATCGGGGTTACCGACACTATCCTCAAAAAACCCGGCTCCCTCACCGAAGCCGAGTTCGACACGACCAAACGCCACACCATCATGGGCGCGAGCGTCATCGCCCAGATCCCCGACCTCTCCGACATCGTCCCCATAGTCCGTCACCACCATGAACGCTTCGACGGACGCGGCTACCCCGACGGCCTCCGAGGAGACGGCATCCCATACCTCGCCCGCATAGTCTTTGTCGCCGACGCATACGACTCGATGGTCCGCGACCGCCCGTACCGGAGCGGCCTCTCCCACGAAGTCGCCCTCGAAGAAATAGAAAACAACGCCGGAACCCAGTTCGACCCCGACATAGCGAGCACATTCGTCCGAGTCATGCGCGAAGCGGATCGGATGAGCGGATAGCCCGCTTCGCTCGCTGGTTTCAGGCTTCAGGCATCAGGTTTCAGCAAACACCTCGCGGGTCGAAGCCGCGCCGGGATGATGGCTTGATCCTAATGTCTTCGCCGTCATTAGAAAGATAACCCGCCGAAACGTCTCGACGAAAGAACTTCCGGGAAAGTCACGCGAAACGTGCGGGCATTCGGCCATCCGAGACACGTTTCCTGAAGCCTGAAACCAGCGAGCTACCCGCCAATCTGACTCATCGTCCGATTGCGCGACTCCTCCGGAAGCGTGAGTCCGGCGGCGGGCTTCACCCGCGCCGTCTCCCACAAGACGCGGTGGATCTCGGGTATCGAGTCAGCGGAGCGAATCGCGTCCTTCACCGGAACGTCGAGGTCGGTGAGGAGGCACGGATGTATTTTCCCGTCCGCCGTGAGCCGGAGTCGCGAACACCTCGCGCAAAACGGCTCGGAAATGGGCGTTATAACCCCGAAGGTTCCGGGCGCCCCGTCGAATTTGAACTCGTCCGCCGGGGCCGCCGGGTCGTCCTTCTCGACGGGCTTGAGGTCGCCGAGTTCCGACTGCGCCCGTTCGAGGATCTCCTTGCCGCTTATGAAGAGAGAGCGGAAGCGCGAGCCGTCGGTGTCGCCGTTTAGCGGCATGAGCTCGATGAAGCGCATGTGGAGCGGATAGTCCATCGTCAATTTCGCCATGTCCGCTATTTCGTCGTCGTTCACGCCCCTCATTGCCACCGCGTTTATCTTCACCGGGGACAATGGCGTTTCGAGGGCGGCCATTAGCGCGTCCCACACCTTCTCGAAGTGGTTTCGGCGCGTGATGAAGGCGAATTTCTCCGGCTGGAGCGTGTCGAGGGAGATGTTTATCCGGTCGAGGCCCGCCTCTATGAGGCCGTCGAGGTTTTCTTTGAGGAGGAAGCCGTTCGATGTCATCGCCACGTCCTCGAAGCCGAGGTCTTTGAGCCATCCGATGAACTTCACGACGCCGCGCCTCACGAGGGGTTCGCCGCCCGTGATGCGGACCTTCGTCACCCCGAGCTCGAGGCACGCTTCCGCGAAGGTGAGCATCTCCTCCAAAGTGAGGATCTCGCTTTTATCCTGGAAGACGATGTCCTCGGGCATGCAATACTGGCAGCGGAAATTGCATCGGTCGGTGACCGAGATCCGCAGATAGTCCATCTTGCGGTCATAAGTGTCCGTAAGCTGTGTGAGCTGGGTCATGTCCGCCTCTGAGAATAGCTTTTATGAATTTCCTTTCGGCCTCATTCTAACCTGTATCTATGTTTCGGGAGCCGCGCGAAGCTCCGTCCCAACGACCCGGCTCTTTATGTACAATGTCCCGACGGTTCGGAACACACCGACGATTCGTCGGCTAGAGGGAGAGCATGGATCAAAGCAAAACCGGAAGCATCTCGAACTCCGCTTCTCCCGTTCTCAAACCCACCCACCCGAGGATAGTCCGCTGACGACGCTCGCCGTTATTTTGCCCCTCGCGCTCGCGCTCGTCGCCGCGCCTTTGACGGCCCTCGCCGGGACGATCCGCACCGCGTGGACCGCCCCCGTCGGCGTCGCGACCGCCGCCCTCGCCTTCGCCGCCGTGCTTTGGGGATGGGCCTTCGCCGGCGGCGGGAGCGTGGACTTCCCGTGGGCGCCGACGTGGAACCTCCGCCTCGCCTTCGAACTCGATGGCCTCGCCGCCCTTTACGCGATGCTCGCCACCGGCATCGGCCTCGCCGTCGTCGCATACGCCTCGAAATATCTCCCGCTCCACCTCGAACATCAAAACCGCCCGGATACGGACATACCGCGCTTCCACGCTTTCATCCTCATGTTCATGGGCTCGATGGTCGGGCTTGTCATGGCGCAGGATCTCCTCCTCATCTTCATTTTCTGGGATCTCACCGCCATCGCCTCATACTTCCTCATCGCCTACGACGTGCATGAGGAAGAGTCCCGGTACTCCGCCCTCATGGCGATGCTCGTCACCGGCATCACCGCCGTCCTCCTCCTCATCGGGGCGATGATGCTTTACGTCGAGTACGGAACCTTCCTCCTCCCCGACCTCATCGAAACCGCCGAGCCGGGCATATATTTGACGGCCGCGGCGGCGTTCATGGCGATAGCCGGACTCGCAAAGAGCGCGCAAGTCCCGTTCCATTTCTGGCTCCCGAGGGCGATGGCCGCCCCGACCCCGGTGTCGGCGTACCTCCACTCCGCCGCGATGGTCGCAGCCGGAGTGTTCCTGATCGGGCGAGTGTATCCGCTCGTCCAAACCAGCCAATTCCTCCTCGACGCCCTCCTCGTCATCGGCTTCGCCTCGATGGTCGTCGGTGGAATTCTCGCCCTCTCACGCGACGTTTTGAAACAACTTCTCGCGTATTCGACGATCTCGCAATACGGATACGTTGTCTTTATGTTCGGCCTTGGCGGTCCGTACGGCGCGGCCGCCGCGTCTTTTTACGTCATCGCCCACGCCCTCGCCAAGAGCGCGCTTTTCCTCACGGCGGGGGCGGCGACGGAGTCGTCGGGCGGTGAGACGAGGCTCTCGCACCTCGGGGGGATGCTCCGCCAGCAACCGCTCCTCGCCGCGTCGAGCGGAGCCGCCGCCGCCGGACTCGCCGCGCTCCCGCTCACCATCGGCTTCTTCAAGGACGAGCTCTTTTTCGAGGCGGCGCTCGAGCGCGGGATGCCTTTCCCGCTCCTCGCGCTCTTCGGGGCGATCCTCACCCTCACGTACATGTGGCGTTTTTGGACGGGCATCTTCCTCGGCGAGGAGCGGGGGGAGAGCCGACCCCTCCCCGCCGCCATGCTCGCCCCGATCACCATCCTCGGCGTCCTCACCATCGTCGGCGGCATATTCGTCGCCCCATTCGCCTCCCTCACCGAAGCCGCCGGGATGGTGTCTTTCAACGCCGAGACCCCCATATCCCCCGCATACCACCTCGACCTTCGCCCGGTGAATTTGCTCGCGCTTGCGACGTTCGGACTCGGCGCGCTCGTCATCATCTCGCGTCCGTTGTGGGCGGGGGCGGCGGGGGTGTTCTCGCGCATCGGTGAGGTTCTCGGGCCGCAAAGGTGGTACGACTTTTCGCTCACGGGCCTCAATAAATTCTCGGATCGGATACATTGGCTCGAGGTGGACACGCTCCGGAGCCGGATAGTCGCGATCCTCATCCCGCTCGGTATCCTCGTGGGTGCGGGGCTTCTCGTCGCGGCCCCGGCGGAGGCGGGCATATATTCCGTCGGCACGGTCGAGTCGGCGGATATCCCGCTCATCGTCGCCCTCGTCCTCACGGCGGTCGCCGCCGTCGCCGCGACGGTTCCGAGAAACCACCTCACGCTCGTCCTCGTGCTTTCGGCTTCGGGATTCAGCCTCACCGCCGTATACGCCTTCTTCGGCGGCCCGGACGTGGCGCTCGTCGCCGTCCTCGTCGAGACGATACTCACGATCCTCCTCCTCGCCGTCCTCGCCCTCATGCCGAGCGCTGTCCTCAAGCGCTCCGAAACCCACGGAAGCACACCGGGAACGAAGCGCCGCGCATACATCGTCGGAGGAGCCTCCGCCGTAGTCGCATTCCTCGGCGTATGGGGAGCCCTCTCACGCCCGACCCCCGAGGAGAGCGTCGCCGCGCAACACATCGAACTCGCCCCCGACGCCCACGCCAACGACATCGTCACCGTCATCCTCGCCGACTTCCGCGGCCTCGACACGCTCGGGGAGATCACGGTCGTCGGCATCGCCCTCCTCGGCATAGCCGCGCTCCTCTCCCGCGGGAGGCTATGGTGATGCTCGCTGCCGCTCGCTCCGGTCATAGGTCATTGGTCATTGGCTATTGGCAAATACAAAGCCAAAAGCCAAAAACCAAAAACCAAAAACCGGGAGCGGAGCCAAAGGCGGGGCGACCATGACCGAACCAAAAACCGGGAGCGGAGCCAAAGGCGGGGCGACCATGACCGTCATGACCCAAACCATCGCCCGCATACTCTTCCTCCCCGCCCTCATGACCGGCATCGCCGTGCTTATAAAGGGGTACGCCGACGTGGGGGACGGGTTTAACGCGGGTGTGATCGCCGGCCTCGCGTTCCTTCTTCAATATGTCGCTTTCGGGTATGAGGAGGCTCGGGAGAAATTGCGGACGAAGTATTTGCCCGCCATCGGGTTTTGCGGGGGGCTTCTCCTCGCGCTCCTCACGGCGTTCGTGCCGCTTCTTCTCGGGAAGCCGATCTTCACCCATTCCCCGGCCCCCGGAGCGGAGGTCATCCATATCGGAACCTTCGAGCTTATAACCGCCGTCGCCTTCGACGTCGGGGTGTTCCTCATGGTCTTCGGGTTCGCGCTCGGGGCCATAGACATCGTCGCCCGCGCCACGAGCCGAAACCACGCCGGAGGCTCCGCCGAAGAAAGGGAGGCCGGGACATGACCCTCCTCCTCTCGCTCGCCATCGCCATGCTCTTCGGGGCCGGGGCGACTTTGCTCATGAAGAGCGACCTCATACGCATCGTCGTCGGGATGGTCCTCATCTCGAACGCGGCGAACCTCTTTATCATGGCATCGGGACTGAGTCGGGGCTTCGCTCCGCTTTATCCGCTTCCGGAGGGCGCTCTCGTGAGCGATCCTCTCGTACAGGCTATGACGCTCACGGCGATCGTGATCGGCTTTTCCATCACCGCGCTTCTCCTCGCGATCGCGTACCGCGCATATCTCGACCTCGACTCGGTGGAGCTCGACGAACTCGAAGAGGCCGAGGAGCGCGAGGAGAGCGAGCAGGAAAAAGAGTGGAGGCCGTTCTAAATGTCGCTCGTCTTCCTCATCGGCCTCTCGTGGTTCTTCGCCGTCATACTCGGCGTCCTCGACGGTCGGCGCCGATGGGTCGGGTGGCTCTCCGTCGCCGGACTCACCGCCGCCTTCGCCGGAGTTATCTGGCTCTCCGTCCTCGTGCTGCGCGACGGGACTTTGCAAATGGTCGGCGGAGACTGGGCGCCCGGCGTCGGCATCGTCCTCCGCGCCGACGCGCTCGGCGTCATCTTCGCCTCACTCTCCACGGCGGTCATCCTAGCCGCCCTCATATACGAGGTTCTCGACGGCGTTAGCTCGCGCATGTTCCCTTCGCTCATGCTCTTTCTCGCGACGGGACTCAACGGGCTTTTCCTCACCGGGGACGCATTCAACTTTTACGTGTTTTTCGAGATCGCCATGATCGCCTCGTACGCGCTCGTCGCGTACGGCGAGGGGGCGAGGCAAATTCGCGCCGCCTTCATCTTCGCCACCGTGAACCTTCTCGGGTCGGTACTCTTCTTGATCGGGGTCGCCGCGCTTTATCATCTCACCGGGACGTTGGAGATGGCGGAGATCGCCGTCCGCACGCAGGGTGTCGCCACCGTCCCGGTGCTCCTCACGGCGGTCGTCATCTTCGTCGCCTTCGGCGTGAAGCTCGGACTCTTCCCGTTCCATTTCTGGCTTCCCGTCGTGTATACGGGGACTCGCCCGGCTGTCGCCGCCGTCCTTTCCGGGGCTTTGGCGAACATTGGAAGTTATGGGCTGCTCCGGTTCGGGGGGGAGATCCTCGTCCGCGAGCGCGAGATCGGGGCGACCGCGCTCCTCGTCCTCGGGACGGCGAGCATCATTTACGGGGCTTTGCAGGCGATCTCCCGCCGCCGCTCTTCGGAGGTGATCGCGTATTCGTCCATCGGGCAAGTCGGGTACATCCTCATCGCCATCGGCATCGGCGGCCCGGTCGGGTTCGCCGCCGCCGTGGTGTACGCGGTCATAAACGCGCTCAACAAAACGCTCCTCTTCCTTTGCTGCGGACTCCGGGGCTGGCTCGTCGGAGCCGCCTTCGTCATCGCCGCTTTCAGCGTGGCGGGCGTGCCTCCGGCGGGGGGCTTCCTCGGGAAAGCCGCGCTCTTCGAGGCGGGGGTGTCGCTCGGGAGTCCGGCGGGAGCCATCGCGGTCGTCGTGCTCGTGTTCATCGGTGGGGCGCTCTCGTTCGTTTACATGTTCCAGATTTACCAGCGGGATTTCTGGGCGGGCGAGAAGGAGGGGAAGGCGAGCCCCCTCGCCCTCCGGAGCGTCGCCCTCGTCCTCGCCGCCATGATCCTCTTCATCGGCTTGTGGCCGGAGTTCCTCCTCGGCCTCTCCCGCCAAGCCGCGAGCGTCCTTTCGGGGGGCGGATGATGCGAACCGCTTTGTTCCGTGAATCGCGGAGCCGTGAATCGAAAAAACACCTTCCGCGAATCGCGGCGTCGCGTGTCGCGTCGGATCGTGAATCGCCGAATTGCGGATCGCGAATCGAAAAAACGCCATCCGCCGCCCTCGACCCGCGACCTGCGGGAGCGAAGAGACACCCTCGATCCGCGACTCGCGGAGGCGAAGCGACGCCCTCGATCCGCGATGCGCGGAGGCGAGGCGACTCCTTCGAATCACGATTTGCGGCTCCTCGATTCGTGGGATCGAAGCGACTCCTTCGAATGTCGGTTCGCGGCTTCTTCGCGACTCGCGGAGGCGAAGCGGCGCCTTCGATCCGTGGTTCGTGGGAGCGAAGCGGCTCCTTCGATTCGCGGTTCGCGTGGGGCGAGTGTCCCGGTGGGGAGTGGGGTTCGCCGTGATCCGCATTCTCCTCTCGCTCGTCTTCCTCACGCTCACGTACACTTTCGTCCTCGCGAGTCTCCACCCGTGGGACATCGTGATGGGGGCCGCGTTCTCGGGGACGTTTTTGTACGTTTTCCGGGGCTTCCTCTTCGGCGGGGAGCCGGGGACGAAAGCCGCGCCCTTCCTCCGAAAGCTCGCCGCGCTCCCGCTCTTCCTCGCGGCCTCAGTGTGGGACATCGTGAAGGGAACCGTGGAGGTGACGCTCGTCGTGCTCCATTTCCGTCCTTTGGAGCGGCCCGGCATCATATACGTGCCGATCGAAGGCCGCACCCCGACCGGCCTCGCCGTCTCGGCGACCGAGACGACCCTCTCGCCCGGGACGTACCTCGTGGATGTGGATCGGGAGCGGGGCGTGTGGCTCATCCACGCCCTCGACGCCTCCGACGCGGAGGGAGTGAGGCGGGAGCGGCACGAATTTTATGAACGCTACCAGAAACGGGTGTTTCCATGATGGGCGCTTCGCCCCGCTTCACAGTTCCTCCGCTCCTCCATCCAAAGAAAGGAGTTTCGGGATGACCGACATTGTATTCTTCATCGCGGTCGGGTGGATGACGCTCCTTTTCAGCGCGGGTGTCGTCCTCGTCATACGCCGCGACTCGGCGGTCGACCGCATTCAAGCCCTCGACGTTTTGAGTCTCATACTCGTCGCGCTCCTCGTCCTCTTCGCCGACGCGCAGGAATCCTCGTATTACCTCGATGTCGCGCTCATCGTCTCGCTCCTCTCCTTCGTCGCCATCATCGCGGCGGCGAGGTACTTCGGGCGGGGGAGGATCTTTTAAGTGGAAGCCGCGATCGCGATAATTCAAGATGCCCTCGTCATCCTTGGCCTCGCCATCATGACCATCGGGGTGTATGGCGTGATCCGTTTCCCCGACATATACACCCGCGTCCACGCCGCGAGCAAAGCCGTCTTCCTCGGGGTCGTCTCGATTCTTTTCGCCACCATGCTCGCCGGAGGCGCCGACGTGATCCTCCGCGCCATCCTCATCACAATATTCCTCCTCCTCACAACCCCCGTCGCCGCCCACACCATCGCCCAAGCCGCGTACCAAAGAGGCGAACCCATGAAAACCCCCGGAGCCATCGACGAATCCGAGAGCCGCCTCCCGGAGAAGACCGAAGAATCCCGCGACTGATAGCGCGGCTTTCGGGAGGGCGCGGCCATTCTGAAAACCGCGTTTTACGCGCGACGACCACCGGGAGATATCGCGCGGAATTCGGGCGAGGGAATTTGTCGCGATTCTTCGACTAGCGTTTTTTACCGTTCGCGGGAACGCGAAGTCGTGGGCCGGGAAAGCGAACTCGCCGACAGCGGAACTCTGTCGGCGGGTTTCGCACCATCCTTCCGCTTCATCGGAGAGCCGCGAGCGCGAACATGGCGACGACTAGCGTGAAGACGAAGCCGCCCGCCACCGTCCACCTCCGCAGCCAAAGCTCCGTGAGCACCGAAGCGTCGTCGAGCCGCTCGGAGACACCCCGGAAGTTCTTCTCCCGCCTCGCTGCGAATTTCCCGTACCGATCCCGCCCGGTGGCGAAGGCCCCGCCGATCCCTTCTCGCGAGCGGGAGAGGAACGCCGTGATGGGGACGAGGAGGTCGCCTTCGGGGATCTTCGGATAAAGCGTGCGGTCGGTCTTCCGGCCCGCCCACATCGCGGCGGCGAAGATGGCCGCTCCGAGGAGCGCGGGCCACAACGCGGAGAACGAGAGGATCGCCCCGAGCATCCCGCCCGGAGGCTCTGGAAACGCCGCGATGACGACGAACATCCCGACGAGGAGTATGCTCCACGGTATGAAAAGACCGGGCATGCGCCGGGCTTCGTCGCCGGACTCCGGCCACGCTTTTTGGAGGAAGCGGAGCATGAGGAGCGTCGTCCCGACGGCTCCGACCTCGATGATCGGGGTGAGGAGCGTGTCCCACGGCATGGCGGACTCATACCCGGCCTCCTTCAAAAACTCCTTCGCCAAAGCCCCGCTCGTGAGCGGAACCCCCGCGAGTACGAGAGCCGCGAGCACGAGCCCGCAGAGGACGACGAAGCGCGTCCGTGAGTCCGCCCCCTCGGCATGGTCGGCGACTCCGACCCCGAGGAAGAGCGCGCCTTTGGCGAGGGCGTGGTGTGTGGCGTATACGGTGATCGCGAGGAGCGCGGCGGGCCACGCTTCGGGCGCGACCATCCCCGCTCCGAGGGCGATGGTCATTAGCCCCATTTGGCTTATGCTCGAATACGCGAGGATGGTCTTCGGCTCGCTCTGCGAAACCCCCGCGAAAACCCCGTAAAAAGCCGCGACGATGCCGAGGACGAGGCACACGGTTCCGAAGGTCGGCATCTCGACCTCTCCGGCGGGGATGAAGAGAACCCACCCGAGGAGGCCCGCCTTTATCATGGTTCCGCTGAGAACCGCGCTCGCCGGGGTCGGGGCCGCCGGGTGCGCGAGGGGGAGCCAAAGATGCACGGGCAACGCGCCCGCCTTCACCCCGAAGCCGACGAGGGCGAGGATGACGACGGCGTTCCGGAGCGGCGAGTCGGCGAGGGCGGGGGCGAGGTCGTCGAGGTTCGTCGCCACGGAGGCCGAGAGGATCACCGCCGGAAGGAGGAACGCTTCCCCAAGGACGACCATGATGAGGTACACCCGCGCGGCCCTTCGCGCTCGCGCGGTGGCATCGTATGTGATGAGGCCGTACGCGGCGAAGCTCATGAGGGTGAAAAAGAGATAAAAACCCGCGATGTCCCGGATCATGATGAGTCCGAGGTTTCCGGCCATCGTCACGAGGAAAAAGGCGAAGAAACGCCGCCGGTTCTCGTCGTCCTTCGTATATGAGCGGGCGTACACCGCCGCGACGAGCCACACGAGCGCGGTGAAGACGAGGAAGACGCGGGTCGTTTCGGTGAGGCCGAACTCCATCCCGAGGAGAAGGCCGGAAAATTCGACCCGCGCCGGATCGAAGACCGCGATCCCGAGCGCCGGAAGCGGCGCGAATGGCGCGAGAAAGAGCGCGACCGGACGCGAAGCCCCCGGAACGATGCCCACCGCGAGAAGGAGCGGGAAAAGAAGCGCGAAGAGCCACGCCGCATGAAGAAGAATCTCCATCACGAACGCCCCCCGGTGTTCTCCGCAAACGGCGAACCATCGGTCATGGGGAATATGATTCTCATCTCAATTCCTCGGCTCATAGTCCGTCCCGCGTCCGGCGATGATCTCCGACCATCCGAGCGGGCTTATCTCCACCCCCGCGAACACCCCGGCGAGGAGTGTGATCGCCGCCGTCGTGAGGATGGGGAAGAGCATGAGAGGGTCCGTCTCGAAGCGCCCCTCCGGCTCCGGGGCTTCGGCGACTTCCTCCGACGGTTTCCCGAAGAAAGCGGAGTAAAGGATCGGGAGGAAATATATGGCGTTCAAGACGGTGCTCGTGACGAGGACGGCGATGACCCACGGTTGTCCGGCTTCGATCGCGCCGAGGCCGAGATACCATTTGCTTATGAACCCGGCCATCGGCGGAAGCCCGATCATGCCGAGCGCCGCGAGCGCGAACGCCCCCATCGTCCACGGCATCCGCCTCCCGACGCCGCCCATCTTGCTTATGTGCTTTATCCCGAGCGTCTCGGCGATCGCCCCCGCGCAAAGAAAGAGCGTGACTTTCATGATTCCTTGATGCACGAGATGCACGATACCCCCCACCGACCCCGTGAGGCTGAATAACGAGATCCCGAGCGCGATGTACGAAACTTGACTCACCGTCGAATACGCGAGCCGCTTTTTGAGTTCATCTTGGAACATAGCCATGAACGACCCGTACACGATCGTCACCGAGGCGATGATGGTGAGCGGAAGGAGTACGCCGAGCGTTTGCGCGAGATCGAGGCCGTATATCTCGTGGACGACGCGGACGATGCCGAAGGCTCCCGCCTTCACGACGGCGACGCCGTGGAGGAGCGCGGATACCGGTGTCGGGGCGACCATCGCCGCCGGGAGCCACGAGTGGAAAGGCACGAAGGCGTTCTTCACCCCGAACCCCGCGACGAGGACGAAGAAGATCGCCGCGAGAACCGCCCCGATCGCCTCGTTGCCGGTGAGGGCTCCGCCCGGCGTGAACTCGACGGCTCCGGCGGTGAGTTGGAGGGCGACCACCCCGGCGAGGAGGACGACCCCGCCGCTGAGCGTATACACGAGGTACATGCGCCCGATCCTCATAGCCTCCGGTGTGTCGCGGTGGACGATAAGCGGATACGTCGCAAGCGTGAGAAGCTCGTAGAAAATGAAGAACGTGAAAAGGTTTCCCGAGAGCGCGATGCCCGCCGTCGCGCTCACCGAGAACCCGAAGAACCCGAAGAAGCGGCTCCGGTGCGGCTTCCCCCGCAAATACCCGATGGAATAAACCGTCGTCACAAGCCACAGTCCGGCGGAAAGAAC
This sequence comes from Rubrobacter sp., assembly GCA_013697825.1. Taxonomy (GTDB): domain Bacteria; phylum Actinomycetota; class Rubrobacteria; order Rubrobacterales; family Rubrobacteraceae; genus JACCWD01. The sequence goes on along the minus strand of JACCWD010000034.1, from coordinate 12,359 downwards.
GAGGAAGAGCATCGAAAGCTCGTTCACCCGGAGGAGGAAGTCTATGCCGGGGAGGATCGGCACTCGAAGCTCGTAATCCTCCTCGAAATATATACCCCGGAGCATGACGAGGACGAGGACGAGCTTCACGACCTGCCCGCCGAGATATATCGTCTGCCGGAGCTTCAGCCTGTCGTCGTCGAGAAAGAAGATGACGAAGCTCGCGATCGCCGAACTGAGTATGACGAGAAGCGGAAGCATCGCCGACCACCCCATTTACGATCCTCCCCCGAACGGCCCGCCGACGGCGAGGAGGTCGAGCATGGGCGCGGACGCGAGGCCGAGGAAAAGCGAAAAGAGCGAAAGCCCGAAGGCGGCGACGGTCATGCTCCTCGGGGCGTCGCGGTACACCTTCGCCGTCCGAACTTGTATGAGGGCGGGGTTCAAAAAGCGGAGGAGGTACACGGCGGCGAGGACCCCTCCGAGGAGAATGACCACGCCGAACCACCATTGCCCGGTTCCGAGCGACGCGCTGAAAAGGAGCCACTTCGCGGTGAAGCCCCCGCTCGTCGGAAGCCCCATCATCGTCATGCCCGCGACCGCGAAGCTCGCGACCGCGAGCGGGAGTTTTTGCGCGATCCCATGAAGGCGCGGTATTTCGTCATGCCCGACGGAATATATGACGACCCCCGCCGCCATGAACATCGCCGCCTTCGCGCACGCATGCGAAAGCACGAGGTATATCCCCCCGGCCCACGCCTCGAATCCCCGCTCTGGCGAAGCCCCCGCCACGAGCGCGAAGACGAGGAAGAGATACCCCATTTGCGAAACCGACGAATACGCGAGGAGCGTCTTCAGCCGCGTTTGCTTCATCGCCATCACCGCCCCCCACACGATGGCGACCGCCCCGAGCACGCCGAAAATCTGCCCGGCCCCCGGCGGCACGGAACCCTCGAAAACGTCGAACCACACCCGGAGAAGCAAATAAAACGAAGCCTTCCCGACGAGCCCCGCGAGCATCGCGCTCGCCGCCGAGGGGGCGCCCGTGTACGCCGACGGCATCCAAAAATGGAGCGGGAAGAGCCCCGTTTTCAAAGCCATCCCGAGCGAGATGAGGGCGAGCGCCGCCCACACCGGGGGAATGGGGGAAGCCGACTCGCCGAGGGTGGCGAGGTCGAGGGCGCCGAAGGAGCCGTAAAGGAGCGCGACCCCGAGGAGGTGCGCGAGGGAGCCGAGGAGCGAGACCATAAGGTACCGCATCCCCGCGGAGAACGCCATCCGGGTTCCGCCGAGTGCGATGAGGGCCGCCGCCGAGAGGCCGAGTATTTCGAGCGTGACGTAAAGATTGAAAGCGTCGGCGGCGAGGAACATGCCGTTCATTGAAGCCCACAAAAACATCCACAAAGGCCAAAAAGACCCCGTCTCGTCCTGGAAATACTCCCTCCGACGAACGTCCTCGCCCTCGCGTCCGGAGAAGTATCCGAGGGTGTACACGCTCCCCGCCGCGCCGACGACGGCGGTCGTGAGGAGCATGAACACGCTCAAACCGTCGGCGTACAAATTTATGCCGAGCGGAGCCTCCCACCCCCCGAGTTCGTACCGCACCGGCCCCCCGCCCGAAACCATCGCCCATAAAGCGAGCGCGGAGACGGCGATGCCCACCGCCGCCGCGAGGCCGATGGCGTTTTGGGCCATCCTCCGCGTTCTTCCCCGGAGGCCCATGAGGAGGAAGGTGGCGGTCGCGGCGGCGAGCGGGACTAGTACGGGGGCGAGCATCCAGTTTATGCTCGAGAAGGCGCCCGTCATCGTTCGCCGCCACTATTCGGGGGCGCGTCTTCGCCCTCTTCGGGGAGGTACGCGCTTCCCGTCGTTTCGTGGAGTTTGCGGACGACGGCGAGGGCGAAGGCGGTCGCGCTCACGGCGACGACGATGCCGGTGAGAACCATCGCGTGCGGGACGGGGTCGATGGACTCGCCCCGGCGGGCGATGGCGGTGAGGAGGACGAACACGCCGCTCCCCATCATGTTAATCGCGATCACCTTCCGAACGAGGTGCGCGTGGACGACGAGCGCGTACGCGCACACCGCGAACACCGCCACCCCCGAAAGAAGATACATATCCACCGAACTCATGCGGAATCCGCCGAAAGAGTCCCGCCCGCGCCGTCTCCGAGACGGAACATCGCGTCTCCGCCGCGGCGGATGTCCCGGCGGTTCGTCTCCGCGAAGGACACGGGCGCCCCCTCCCGAAACGAGCGCCTTCCGAAGCGAGCGGCGGCTCGGCGTGTCGGTGCGTATACGCGGTCGAGTTCGTCTCCCCGGCTCGGCGAGGGGACGGCTCGCCGTATCGTCTCCTCGCCGAAGGATGCGGGTGCTCCCTCCCGGAACGAGCGGTGGGTCGGCTCGGACGCGGGCGATTCTCCGGTGGATGGGAAGCGGTCGCCCGTATTCCGCATCACGGTGGTTTGTCGGAGCGGGGCGAAGTGTCGGGATCGCCCGAAATATTCCGGCCCGGATCCCACGAACGCTCCTCGACTCGACCGAAAATCGCGGTGCTCCGAGCCATGGCGAAGCGCTTTCTCCGAAATCGGCAAACTACCGATCACGCGCCCTCCTTCTTCTCTCGGGGCGGGACCGTCGTGAAGAGGGCGGTGAGGGTGAGCGCGATTGAGAACGTGAGGAAGAACTCGATGGCGAGTATGAGTCCATACTCGAAGCCCGCCGGATATTCGAGGAACCCCCCCGTCGCGAGCATCGCCGCCACCCCGACGAGGAGGAATACCGAAAACCCGAGGGCGAGTCCGGCGCGGATGATGCTTCCGCGTCCGAGGGAGGGCGCGAGGAGGCCGGTGAGGACCATGACGACCCCGAGCGCGCCGAGGACGGCTCCGGCTTGGAAAGCCCCTCCGGGTTGGCTCGTCCCGGCCCACAAAAGGTACACCCCGCTCACGACCATCGCCGGGGCGAGGAGCCGCACGAACCCGGCGAGGACCGGGGACTTCGCCACCGCCTCCGGAGCCTCGCCCCGCACGGCGGAAAGTCCGAGCGACCACACGCAAAGAGCGGCGAGGAGAAGAACGCCAATTTCCAAAAACGTGTCATAACTCCGGTAATCGAGGAGCACCGCCGTGATGGGGTGCGAAACCTCCCCCTCGGCGATGGCCTCCCCGACGAGCGACGGCATATCCACCGTCGGAGCCGGAAGCGAAAGCACGGCCCATCCGAGGCCGACCGCGAGTATGGTGACGGGGATGGCGACGGCGAGCCTCGTCGTCCACGGGCGTCCGACGCGGTCGGTCGGCTCGTCCGGTCGTTCGTCGTCGTCTCCGCCGTTCCTTCGGGAGAGGCCGCCGACGGTGTTCAAAAGGAGCGCGCCGGTGATGCCCGCGCCGATGGCGGCTTCGGCGAGGGCGATGTCCGGCGCTCCGAGGCGTGCCCACGCGAGGGCGAGGATCACGCCGAACGTGATGAAGAGGATCGCCGCCCGGTAAAGATCTCGGGCCGCGAGCGTCCGCCATGCGAGGATGGGGAGTGAGAGCGCGAGGAGCCCGTCGAGGGCGAGTCCGGCGAAGCTCATTCTTTCCTCCATACTCGGATGCCGCCTTTCAGCGCGGTCGTCGAGATGAGGTGGGCCGCCGTCGCCCCCGACACGAGGACGAAGAGCCACGCGAGGATCATTTTGAGGGCGGCGAGGACGGAGCCGGATTGGATCGCAAGCCCCACCACCACGAGGCCGAGTCCCGTATTGTCGGCCTTCGTGAGCGAGTGGAGCCGCGTATACACGTCCGGGAACCGGAGAAGCCCCACCGTCCCGGCGAGGAAAAAGAAGGCTCCGGCCACGACGAAGAGTATGGACGCGATGTTCACGAGAGAGGAGATCATTCGTCCCTTTCGTTTTGCGGGATGCGCGTGACGAAGGCTACGACGGCTACGGCGGCGAGGAGGCCGAGGACGAGGGCGGCATCCACGAGGGCCGGGGTCGAGAGGGATTGCGAGAGAAGGAGGAGGATGGCGACGCCCGTCGTGCCGAAAAGCTGCGCGGAGAGCATACGGTCAGCGGGGGAGGGGCCTCGGTATACCCGGACGAGACCGGCGGCGATGTTCACGAGGAGGAAGCCCGCGACGATGGTGAAGAAGGTGTTCACGCGCTCCCCTCCCGCGAGAGGCCGAAGAGGTCGGCGACCCGTGTTTCGAGGTCTCTCGCGCCGTCCGTCGCTCGCCGCGCTCCGACGAGGGAGTGGATGACGATCCTTCGTCCCTTCACCTCCGTGCCGAGGGTTCCCGGAAGCAAACTCACGACGTTCGCCATGAACGCGAGGGCGGTCGGGTTTTCGAGGGAGGTTTCGTACTCGACGAGTTCCGGGTCGAGGGGCATGCTCGGGCGGATCGCCCGAAGCGCCACGTCGAACCCTCCGCTTATGGACTGCCGGACGAAGAACGGCGCGAACCTCACAGTCCCGCCGACCGTCCACCTCCACCCCGGCCCCTCCGGGAAAAGGCGTATGCTCACGACCGTCGCGGCCGCCACCGCCACCGCGCCGAGGTACCACGTGCCGAAGTCCCCTCCGGTCAAAAGCAGCCACAAGCCGGAGAAGACGAGGGCGTGGAGCGCCGCTCGGCGCGTGAAATATTGCGGGAGCATGCTCGGCTTCAAAGACTGCACGTCGCGCCCGGATCGGAAAACTCAAACCGCTTCAAAAAAGAACCCTATCTAAAACATTCGCCGCGACGTTTCGCCGTGCCGTCGCGCACGGAGCGTCGCAGCCGATTACGAATCAATTGACGGGTAATTGCCCCGGCACGCGATCATTTTAAACTCCACCGCGCCGCCTTCACGCGGTTCCCGCGAAATGTTTCACGATGGGGGAAACCTCACCCGGATTTTCATGGAGTTTCCGTCGCGAAAAGGCCGGGGGGCGGGGTATCGACAGTGGGTTTCCGCCGCCTCGGCGAGGGGCTTCATCGGGCGAGCGCGGCGAGGTCGCGGGCAAGCGAGTCCCAGCTTAATTTTTCGACCGCGTTCCGGCGGACGATCCCGGCGTACCGCTCCCTCTCCTCCTCCGGCAGCGAGAGATGCCGGAGGAGCGCGTCGGCGATGTTCTCCTCGAAGCCGTCCATGCCGACGCGGACGTCGAAGGGGAGGTTCTTTCCGACGATGGCCCCCGCCTCCGAAAGCCCGGAGTGGCCCGCGACGAACGGCACGACCCCGCTCGCCGCGAACTCCGCCGCCACGAGGCCGAAGATCTCCGGGAAGATGGACGGAACCACCGCCGCATCCGCCGCCGGAAGAACCTTCGCAAGCTCCCGATGCCCGAGCGGCCCGACGAACTCGATGGAACCTCTCATGCCGCGTGCCTCTCGCGAAAGCCCCCCCGAAAACTCGAAGTGTTCGAGCGGCTCGTCCGGGCCGCCCTCCATCCGCTTCCCGAGTCCCATGAGGAGTTCGAGGCTCCGTTCATCCCCGTTTCCGAGCGCGGCCGCGAGTGCTTCGAGTCCTTCCCGGAACGTCCCGAAGCCGATGACGAGGAGCCTCGCGTCCGTTTCCTTTCGCACGCGGGCGAAGGCGGAGAGAAGCGAATGCACGCCCTTCGAATGGATGAGCTTCCCGACGTACACGACGAGCGGTGCGTCGCCTTCGAGGAGACTTTCGATCCTCGCTCCGGCGCCCGTGTCGTGGGCGCGTGGCTCGTACGAGGCGGATATCTCTTCGAGAGACGCGAGGAGTTCATCCGTATCCGATGCTTCGGAGAGCGCGTTTTCGAGCATCTCCGTTTGCTTCGGGCCGCGGCCGCCTCCGCCGCGAAGCTCGGCGAGGGATTTTTTGTCGAGGGCTTTCGGCGTGAAGAGGTCGGTGTCCACGCCGCCGGAGAGGGCGAGGGTTTTCTCCTCCATCTCCGGGAAGTCCTCGGTGATGGTTCCGGCTCCGTGCGGAGAGGGGGAGATTATTTTCCTCGCGCCTTCGAGCCCTTCGCGGGCGACGCTCATGTACCGCGTACTTTTTCGGACGACGTATTGGAGGCAGCTTCCGTGGACGATGGACAAAAGCGGTGTTCCCGTCCCTTCGAGGGCGCGGCGGGCGATGAGCGGCCCCGGAACCGAATGGTTCGTCACGACCGCCTCGATGTCCGAATCCGCCATGACCGTTCGGATGGCTTCGACGTTTCGTTCGGCGTAAAACTCGAACTCGTCTTCGGAGAGGTCGAGGAAGGTCTTCACGCGCCAGCCGGGGTATTCGTCGTACACGTACACCGGAAGGAGGTCGCCGACGAGCGGTTTGTGGAGTACGCACCGTCCCGGATACGGTGTTCTTTGCTCGCCTTTTCGCTCGATGCCGGATTTGGAAACCGTCGTCCACACGTCCACGAAGTCGTGGTCGAGGGGGTTTGTTTCCTGGCAAAGGAGGTGTATTTCGTGGCCTTCCTCTGCGAGGGCGCGGGACAGATTTTGGACGTATACGTTGCTTCCGGAGCCTGTGAGCATATATCCGTGGGTGATGAGGAGTCGCATGGCGGGAAGGATAGCAAGCGGAGTGGGTGAAGAGGTGGGATAGATTGTAGTATTTGCGGAAGACAAATCTTTTTATTCGCGAGGAGGGCGATCGTGGCTCGAACGAAGAATGCGAAGGTGCCGGAGGTCGGCTCGGAGGTTTTCGAGTTCAATTTGCCGAGCGCGCAGGGAGGGAGCCTCCGGCTCGGGATGCGGACGGCGACGGGGCCGGTGATCGTGGCCTTCTTCCGGGGCGCGGATAACGAGGAGGACGTCTCGTACTTCAAAAAGCTCGCCGGGAAGGAGGACGAGATAAACCTCGCCCTCGGTGATGTCGTCGGCATCGGGGTGGTCGAGTCGGCGGCGGCGCGTGAGTTCGTGAAGGCGACGGGGATGAAGTCGTACGTTCTTTATGATTATTCGAAGGTCGCGACCCCGGCGTGGGGGCTTCTCGAAAGGGACAAAAAGAACGGCGACCATGCGCGTCCGGCGACCTTCCTCATAGACACCGACAACAAAGTCGTCGAGGCGTGGATGGACGAACGACCGAACCCGGACGAGCTTCTCGCGAAGGTGAGCGGCATCACCGGCCTCCCGAAGGAGCCGGAAGAGGACGAAGGCGAAGAGAAGCCGAAGAAGGGGAAAGCGGCGAAGAAGGACGAATCCGGCGAGTCGGGGAGTTCGGACGCTTCCGCCGAAGCCGCCGAGAAGCCGAAGCGCGAGAAGCCCTCGCCCGAGGAAAGAGAGAAGCGGCGCGCCGAGCGAAAGGCCGCGAAGGAGGGAGAGTCGGGGGAGGAGGACGGAGCGAGGGATTCGAAGGCTTCCGCCGAAGCCTCCGAAGGCGCGGAAGAGCCGAAGAGCGAGAAACCTTCGCCGGAGGCGCGGAAGCCCGACCGTGAGTCCGGCGACGCGAAGGCGAAGACGTCCGAAGCGAAAGGCGAAGTGTCGGGCGGGGAGTCCGGGAAGTCTGACAAAGGAGCCGAGGCGGGCCGGACGGAGTCGAAGGACGATAAGCTCTCCGGCGCGGAGGGAGAGGCGAAAGCCGGGGCGGAAAGTGGTTCGTCGGGCGGGGAGTCCGTCGAAGCGAAGTCCGGGAAGGAATCCGGCGGCGGAGAGGGTGAAGGCTCCTCCGATGAGGGGGATGGGGAGGCTTCCGGCGACGAGTCTCGGGGAGAGAAGAAAGAGGGGGCGTAAGGGGGCATGGACGAGTCGGGGGCGGGGAATACGAATGGGGATGCGGGCGTTGAAGAGCTTACGGCTCGGGTTGGGATCAAGGACAACCACATCCGGGAGCTTTACGAGAGGCTGACCGAGAAGCAACTCGAGGCGGACGAAGCCCGTGCTTCGAGGGAGGCGGGGGAGGGGAGGGTCGAAGCCCTCCGGCGCGAGCGCGGCGCGCTGAAAGAAAAAGTCGCGACCCTCGAAGAGGAGCTTCGCTCGTGGCGGCGGGGCCGGGAGGGGCATGAGCGGCGCATCGAGAGGCTCGAGCGCGAAGTCGAGCAGCGGGACGCGGAGATCTCACGCCGCGACTATCTCCTCTCGCGCCGCGACGATGAGATGGAGACCCTCGCCTTCGAGACCGACACCCTCGTAGCCCGCAAAGAAGGCGCCCTCGACGACGCGATGCGCCGGGTCGCCGGACTCGAGCGCGACCTCGAAGAGCGGGAGGAGAGGCTCTCCGACCTCGAGGCGACCGTCGAGGAGCTTCGCGCCAAACTCGAAGAGGAGCGCGGAGCGAGGGAGCGCCTCGCCGAGCCGGCGAACCGCCTTCGATCCGGCATAGACCTCTTCAACGAGTCATCCCACCGCGGAACCGTGAACTCCCTCTCGCGTACCCTCGGACAGCCGAACGTGCATGTGCGCCTCGAAGAAGGGGAGGAGCCACCCGCCGTCCTCACGTTCACGTGGCGGGGGATGACGTGGCAAAGCTACTCATCGAACCCCGGACTCGCCGTCGAAGAGCCTCGCGTGTACCTTTCGGGGGCGGGCGAGGATCTCTCCGGCGTGGACGAGGAGCCGCCGAACGCCCGCGTCGGGCCGGGCGGGAAAGTATTGTTCGGGTTGTAAATGGGGAGCGTCTAGCGAATGGGGGAAGCGGGGCGGGGCGCGAATTACGAAGCGACCGAGGGCGGTCTTCTCGAACTCGCGGAGCCGGGGGTCGTTTATACGAGGTTGTGGGCCGTCGAGCTTGTCCTCGATCTCGCCGGATATTCGCCGGACTCGAACCTCGTTGACTCGGTGGCGGTGGAGCCGTCATGCGGCGACGGCGAGTTTTTGGAGGCGATGGTTCGGCGGTTGTCCGCTTCGTGCGAAAGGCAAGGGCGTCCCCTTCGGGATTGCGAATCATCGCTTCTCGCCTTCGACTTGAGTTCCGAGGCGGTCGAGAAGAGTCGCGGGCGGGTCGAGGCCGTGCTTGCGGCGTGTGGATGGGGTGAGGAAGAGTCCCGGCATATGGCGCAAAGATGGGTGCGGCGGGCGGATTTTCTGCTCGACCCGGAGCTCGACATGGCCTCGCTCGGGGGCGGGGTGGATTTCGTCGTCGGGAACCCGCCGTACGTGCGCCTCGAGTTCGCCGACCATCCGGTCATGGAGATGTATCGGAAGCGTTATGAGACGATGGCCGGGCGGGCCGACTTGTACGTGGGTTTTTACGAAAGGGCGCTTTCGATGCTTTCGCCGGGCGGGGTGTGCGCTTTCATATGCGCTGATCGGTGGATGCTCAACCAGTACGGCTCCCGTCTTCGGAAGCTCATAACCTCCGGCGGATACTCGGTCGAGGCGGTCGTCGAAATGCACCGAGCCGACCCCTTCCACTCCGAGGTTCTCGCGTACCCCGCCATCACGTCCATCCGAAGAGCGGAGAAACAAGGCCGCGTGCTCGTGGCGAAGGTGGATCTCGCCTCGCAAGGAATCTTGTCGGAATTGAGAGGCGCGGCGCGGAGCATTCGCCTCGGAGAGTCGCCGGGCGACGATGGGACACTCTCGGGCGGCAAACACGTCGTCGTGGATGAATGGTTCTCCGGCTCCGACCCGTGGCCGAGCGCATCCCCGGAGAGGCTGAAACTCCTCAAGAAACTCGAGGCCGAGTTCCCGACCCTCGAGGACAAAGCGACCGGAACGAAGGTTGGCATCGGAGTCGCCACCGGCTCGGACAAGGTGTTCCTCACGAAAGACGCGAGCCTCGTCGAGAAAGAGCGTCTCCTCCCGATGGCGATGGCGAAGGACACTATGATCGGCTCCCTCGAGTGGGGGGGACGTATCTCGTGAATCCGTGGGAGCGGGATGGCTCTCTCGTGGATCTCGAACGTTATCCGCTTCTTCGCCGCTATTTCGAGAAGAACGAGAAAGCTTTGTCGGAGAGGCATGTGGCAAAGAAGAATCCTTATCGCTGGCACAAAACTATAGACAAGGTTGACCATGAGATCACGGTCAAGCCGAAGCTCTTGATCCCGGACATAAAAGGCTACGCCCATCCGGTTCTCGACGAGGGTGGTTTCCACCCGCACCACAATCTTTATCACGTAACATCCGACGGCTGGGATCTCAAAATTCTAGGCGGTATCCTCCTCTCGCGGGTGAGCCAGTTTTTCATAGAATGCTACGCCGTGAGGATGCACAATGACTATCTCCGTTTCCAAGCGCAATATCTCCGGCGCATCCGGGTGCCGAACCCCGAAAGCATCGGCCCCGATAAGGCGGAAGGTTTGAAAAGGGCCTTCGAGAGGCGCGATGTGGACGGCGCGACGGAGATCGCTTGTGAACTTTACGGCATCGAAGCGATACCGGATTGAAAACGTACACGCGAGAGTTCGAGGAATCGGTGAGGGACTACTGGCGAGTGCGGGCCGGGCAAAGGCGCAGCCAGGAAGAGAGAGGCGTCGTTGACGTGGGCAGCCGGGCCGAGACGACCGGAGGCCGTCAAATGGAATCTCTCACGCAGCTTGTGGCTCAAGTTTTCGTTGACGAAGGCTTCCCGGAGGAGTCGGTGAAGATTCGGAGGGGACTCGACCTTCCGGGATATTACCGTCCGACGAAGGAGTGGGATCTCCTCGTCATGCACCACGAGATCCTCGTCGCGGCGGTCGAACTCAAATCGATCGCAAGCTCCTTCGGCAATAACATGAACAACCGCATCGAGGAGGCCGTCGGAAGCGCGGAGGACATCCGCACCGCATACCGCGAGCAATTGCTCGGCCCGACGAAACCGTGGCTCGGGTATTTCTTCATGATCTCCGACGACGAGAAGTCCCGCCGCCCCACAAAGCAGAAAGCTCGCATGGAGCTTCCGGTGGACACCGTCTTCGAGGCGGCCTCATATCAAAAGAGGGCCGAGGTTTTCTGCCGGAGGCTTTATCTCGAGGAGCTTTACGACGCTTCTTGTTTCACGGTGTCATCGAAGGAGCCGGCTCCGAAGTCTCCCAGCCCGCTTCGGATATGACCTTTGAGCGGTTCGTCGCCTCCATAAAGGGTCGTGCGAGATACATACTCGCCCTCGAAGGGGAGGCGTGAATTACGGAGATTATTTCCGCTCTATGCGCTTCTTTTCTTCGGCGTCTTCTTCCGGGATTTCCTTTTCCTTCATGTCTTTCTTGCCGCGGCCGAGGGATTCGGTGAAGTCGTAGAGGCCGCGTCCGGAGGCTTTGAGGAGTCCGGCTATGCGCTTCGGGCCGAGGAGGAGGAAAACGAGGAAGAGGACTATCATCAGTTCGAGGGGGCCGAAACCCATCAGTGTCTCCTTGCTTCCATGAGGTGCTTGAGGCGGTCGAGCGATCTCTCGCCTTGTCTGCGGGCGAAGCCTTCCATGCCGACGGCCTTCGCTGCGCGGGAGAGGATCGCGCCCTTCAAAGTGAACTTGCCCGTGTATTTCACGACGGCTTCGCCGTTTTTGTCGCCGACGACCTCGACCGTTCCGTCGCCCTCGACGGTCGAGGTGTATAGCCAGCTTATGTATCCGGGGCGATGCTCGGAGATGCGGGCTTCGGGCTCGAGCTTCCCGACCGGGCTTTCGATGGTGAGCTTGTATTTATCGTCTCCGGTTTGCTCAATGTCTTCGACGCCGACCATCCAGTCTTTCGCGTTCCGGAAGTCTTCGATGAAGGCGGCGACCTTCTCCGACGGGGCGGATATCTGCTTGAATATTTCGACTGAGATCTCGCTCATTTACCCCTCACCCCCAGCCGAGCTCCTCGAGCCTTTCCTCCTCGAAGCCGAAGTGGTGGGCTATTTCGTGGACGACGGTTATCTGGACTTGCTCCTCGAGTTCGTGCCACGGGAAGTCGCGTTCCAAAGGGCCTCGGAAGATCGTGATCCGGTCGGGCATGATCCCGTAATATCCCGGCCCCCTCTCCGTGAGCGGCACACCCTCGTAAAGCCCGTACAAATTATCGTTCGGGTTCTCGGCGACGAGGTGCGTCTCGGGGTCGGGCCAGTCTTCCACGAGGATCGCGACGTTGTCGAGAAGCTCCTCGATCTCCGGCGGGAGATCCTCCAATGCTCTTTCGACGAGTTCGTAAAAATCAAGGGATTCTTTGTTCATATGCGCTCATTTTACTTTACCAACGGACAGCCGTTTGAAAGTCTTCGCCCCCGGCTAATTCCCCGGCTTAACACCGGAGCGCACTTTGGTTCGCTTTTCGGACTGTTTATCGCTCGCGGCGGCAAAACACGCACAGTCTCACGCCTCGACTATCTATAATGCCAGACGAGTCGTGATGATCGGTACAAAGGAGGGGTCGGGTGGGTTTGACGATAGATGGACGGAGCATTCTCTCCGGTGGCGTGAGGCGGGTCGTCGGGTTCGTGGTCGGGGCGGTCATGGCCCTCGCGGCCGCGGCGGCTCTGGCGGACGAGGCGGAAGCGCAGGTGAACATCCAGGCCGACAGCGACGGATACGTG
>JACCWD010000030.1 GCA_013697825.1 Rubrobacter sp. | reverse complement strand
GAAGACGAGGCGTCGCCGGGGGTAATCCTTGAAAGGCAGGTCTCCACTCCATCCGCTAGGACTCATACAGCGGAAGGGGGGGGGAAGAGCGGCGCTCAAGTGAAGCCTCCATGCCTCTCGTGGCCTGCGGCGCTGCGGAGAGTGAGGGCGTGGCTGGAGCCGTACGTGATGCTCATGCGCTACTGGAGGGCGTTCTCGGATCTGCCCCCTCCTGCGGAGCCAAGAGCGCTGCTTGAGTGGGTGTTCTCGGGCAAGGGACTCTACCTCTATGCCCGCTAACAACAAACTACCGCTAGGACGACCCTCAGCTTATTCACCCCGTACTCCATTGCATCTCCTCACGCTGGCTGACTCACTCCCGCATCATAAACCACACGGCACCACCGTTCCATACCGAGTTTCACCCCCCCTTCCGCAGCGGCATTCCGATGGAGATCACAATCTGCGGCACTTCCGCCTTTGAGAAATGCTCGGGGCCGCGCCCCCGCCTATCCCCGCCGCCCTCCAGCCCGCAACATCGCTGCGCCGAACACTCCGAAAAGCGCCGCCGCGCCGAGCAACGCCACCATGATCGGCACCCCCGAGGACGCCATCTCCCCGCCCGTGTTCGCGAGCGGCTTGTCGGGGTCGTGCCGGGAACGATGTTATTTTGGGGATTGTTCTCGGTCGTCCCGCCGACACAGTCTTCGACGGTGACCGAGTACGTCGCCCCGCCTTCGGGAGATACGTCGGTGACGAGATCATAAGAACCCGCCCCTTCCGTAACGATGAAGCTGCCGTTTTCGCGATCCTCCTCGATGAAGTCGGAACTCTCCACGAATCCTAAATCATCCACTATGTCTATCTCGAAGGAATTGGCGAACTCCTCGTTCTCCTCATCCTCGAAATCCACCGAATACGACACCCGGAACGTCCGGCCCGTCGTCTGAAACGCTTCCCTGCGATTCTCCGTCTCGGACTCGATGGCGAACACCACGCTCGGGTTCGGGCAAGCCTCGTCCGAGCTTTCGCTGTTGGAATACTGATCTTGCGCCGCGTACTGATCTTGCGCCGCGCCCTCTTCGCCATCTTCTTGCGCCGAGGCGCGGTCGGGCGACATCCAGAAAAACATGAGAAAAGCCGCGCATGCCACGAAAAGCAAAACGAACTTCAAACCGCTCGAAACCGCCGGGAAATCGCTTTTCACATCCGTCCTCTTTCACGAAATTTGCGTTGGATGAATTGTACATGTATGAGTCTCTCCTCCGCTACCCCGTCCGGGCATATGGTGGCAAATATCACGAGTGGGAGGACGGCACCGTGTTAAGAATTAGGGTGTGCGAAGCAAAACGCGAAGCGCAAAACGCGAAGCGCACGGAGTTCGTTCCAAAGGAGAAGGCCATGAAGAAGCCAAAGAACACCGACCCCGCGCACGACATCCTCGGCTACGAGCGCCAGCAACTCGACTCCATATTCCGCCCCGAGAACGTCGCGGTCATCGGAGCCTCCGAGCGCGTCGGGAGCGTCGGTCGAACCATTATGTGGAACCTCATCTCGAACCCCTTCGGCGGCACGGTGTTCCCCGTAAACCCAAAGCGCCCGAACGTCCTCGGCATAAAAACATACCCGAGCATCGGTGAGATCCCCGCCGACATAGACCTCGCCGTCATCGTCTCCCCCGCCCCGACGATTCCGGCCATCATCCGCGAATGCGCCGACGCCGGAGTCCCCGGAGCGATCATAATCTCCGCCGGATTCAAAGAGATCGGAGCCGAAGGCGCGAGGCTCGAAGAGGAGGTTCTCGCGGAGGCGCGACGCGGGCGAATGAGGATCGTCGGCCCGAACTGCCTCGGCGTGATGGCCCCGAACACCGGGCTGAACGCGACCTTCGCCGGGGCGATGGCGAAGCCCGGAAGCGTCGGCTTCCTCAGCCAGAGCGGCGCGCTCCTCACCGCCATCCTCGACCGATCCTTCCGCGAAAACATCGGCTTCTCCGCGTTCGTCTCCGTCGGATCGATGATGGACGTCGGGTGGGGCGACCTCATTTATTACCTCGGCGACGACCCGAAAACCCACTCCATCGTCGTGTACATGGAGTCCATCGGCGACGCGAGGAGTTTTCTTTCCGCCGCGAGGGAAGTCGCCCTCACGAAGCCGATCATCGTAATAAAACCGGGCCGAACCGAGGCCGCAAGCCAAGCCGCCGCCTCCCATACCGGCTCCCTCACAGGCTCCGACGAAGTCCTCGACGCGGCGTTCCGGCGAAGCGGGGTCCTCCGAGTGAACACCATCTCCGAGCTTTTCAACATGGCGGAGGTTCTCTCGAAGCAGCCGCGCCCGAAGGGGCCGCGCCTCACGGTGGTGACGAACGCGGGCGGCCCCGGAGTCATCGCCACAGACACCCTCATCTCGAACGGCGGCGAACTCTCGGAGATATCCCCGGAGACGATGGGGAAGCTCAACGACTTCCTCCCCGCGCCGTGGAGCCACAACAACCCCATAGACATCCTCGGCGACGCCGGGCCGGAACGATACGCGAAGACGCTCGAAACGGCGGCGAAAGACCCGGAGAGCGACGGCCTCCTCGTGGTTCTCACGCCGCAGGATATGACCGACCCGACGGCGACCGCCGACGCCCTCGCCCCGTACGCCCGCTCGACCGGGAAGCCGGTGCTCGCGAGTTGGATGGGCGGCTCCGGGATCGCCGCCGGAACCTCCATACTAAACGGCGCGGGCATCCCGACCTTCGACTATCCGGACACCGCCGCCGGCGCCTTCACGAACATGTGGCGGTACACCGACAACCTCCGGGGCATTTACCAAACCCCGCAACTCGCCGCGGGCGACGACGAAATAGACCGCGACCGGGCCGAAGGACTCGTCTCCGAGGCGCACGGCTCGGGGCGAACACTCCTCACCGAGTACGAGTCGAAGGAACTCCTCGGCGCGTACGGAATTCCGACCGTCGAGACGCGGGTGGCGAAGAGCGCGGACGAGGCGGCGAAGCACGCCGAAGACATCGGGTATCCGGTGGTGGTAAAGCTCCACTCCGAGACGATCACACACAAAATGGACGTCGGCGGGGTGCGGCTGAATCTCGCCGACGAAGAGGAAGTCCGGGATGCGTACTCGGCGATGGAAGTGTCCATACGGGAGCATTTCTCGGCGGAGGATTTCACGGGAGCGACGGTTCAGCCGATGGTGGATCTCGACGGTTACGAGGTCATTGTCGGGAGCGCCCTCGACCCGCAATTCGGCCCCGTCCTCCTCTTCGGTTCCGGAGGCTCGCTCGTCGAGGTGTACCGCGACCGCGCCCTCGCCCTCCCGCCATTGAACACCACGCTCGCGAGAAGAATGATGGAGCGCACGAAGATATCGGAGGCGTTCAAAGGCGTGCGGGGCAAAGACCCGGTGGACACCGACGCGCTCGAGAAGCTCATGGTTCGTTTCTCGCAGCTCGTGGCCGAGCAGCCGAGGATAAAGGAGATCGACATAAACCCGCTCCTCGCCTCCCCCGAGCGTCTCCTCGCCCTCGACGCCCGCGTCGTCCTCCACGACCCGGAGGAGACGGAGCTTCCGGGAACGGCCATACGCCCATATCCGACACAATACATAAGCCGCGAGAAAGACAAAAACGACGAGTCCGTAACCATACGCCCGATCCGTCCCGAGGACGAGCCGCTCATGGTCGCCTTCCACGGCACGCTCTCGGATGCGAGCGTATACATGCGCTATTTCCACGCGATGAACCTCGACGCGAGGACGGCCCACGACCGTCTCACGCGCATATGCTTCATAGACTACGACCGCGAAATGGCCCTCGTGGCCGAAAGAAAAAACCTCGACACGGGCGAGAACCAAATAATGGGCGTCGGCCGCCTGAGCCGCCACGGATACGCGCCGGGCGAGGCGGAGTTCTCCGTCCTCGTCTCCGACCCGTTCCAAAGAAAAGGACTCGGAACCCTCCTACTCGGACGCCTTCTCGAAGTCGGAGAGGCCGAAGGACTCCATCGCATCACCGCCGACATCCTCTTTGACAACCGCCCCATGCAAACCATAAGCAAAAACCTCGGCTTCACGCTTCGCCGCGACACCGAGGAGATGGTGATGAAAGCGAATCTCGAAATGAACGGGAGTCGGGTCGCTTCGCTCCCAGCGAGTAGCGAGTAGCGAATAGTGAGTAGTGGGATTCTCGACTCTCCCCTTCCGCACATGACCGCTTCCTCGCCCGAGAGGCTCGCGCCGGATTCGGACGATGCGAAGGCGGGAACCGGTCTCGCCTTCGTGCCTCCCGACTCCCGGTTTTTATCCCGACTCCCCCTCTTTCAACCCCGTGTAATTTTCCGCCAAAGTCGTCGAGGCGGCCCGTGACTCGACTACGTACCCGAGCTCGGCGATTTGCATCCGGTGCCGGAAGGCGTCGTCCCCCTCGAAACGGTGGAGCATCGAAGTCATCCACCACGAAAATCGGGAGACGGCCCACACCCGTTTCAGGCGAACCTCGGAATAACTTTCGAGAAGGTCTTTCTTCCCCGATTCATAAAACTCGGCGAGTGCTTCCGTGAGGCAACGGATGTCGGATATCGCCAAATTCATCCCCTTCGCCCCGGTCGGGGGTACGATGTGGGCGGCGTCCCCGGCGAGGAAGAGGCGTCCGAATTGCATCGGCTCGCACACGAAGGAACGCATACGAACGATGCTTTTTTGAATGATCCTCCCCTCTTCGAGCGTCCACTCGTCGGCTATATCGAGGCGGGTGTGCATCTCGGCCCATATCCGCTCGTCGGGCCAGTTTTCGGTGTCGTCGTTCGGGTCGCATTGAAAATATAGCCGTTGTATCTCGGGCGAGCGGGTGCTCACGAGGGCGAAGCCGCGCTCGTGGAGATTGTATATGAGTTCCCTCGTTGAGGGCGGCCCCTCCACGAGGATGCCGAACCATCCGAAAGGGTACGCTCGCTCGTAATTCGTTATGGCTCCGTCCGGGATGGACTTTCGGCACACTCCATGGAAACCGTCGCATCCGGCGATGAAGTCGCATGAAAGCTCGTGGTTCTCGCCGTCCTTTCGGAACGTGACGGACGGATTCTCCGAGTCGATGTCCCTCACTTCCACGCCTTCGGCCTCGAAAAGGATCTCACCCCCCGCGTCGAGCCTCGCCTTTATGAGATCCTTCACGACCTCGTGCTGTCCGTACACGGTGATGGCCCGCCCGACGAGGTCGTCGAAATCAATGCGGTGGCCGCGCCCCCCGAAGCGAAGCTCGACACCGTGGTGGACGGAGCCTTCCTTCTTCATCCGCTCCCCGACGCCCGTTTCGGTGAGGAGGTCGGCGGTGTTTTGTTCGAGGACGCCGGCCCGGATCTCCGATTCGAGTTCCTCCCGGCTGCGGGCTTCGAGGACGACGGACTCGACGCCCCGCAAATGGAGAAGGTGCGAGAGCATGAGTCCCGCCGGGCCGCCCCCGACGATGGCGACTTGTGTTTTCATGGGGTCGCTTCGCGGGCGGCTCCGCCGCCGTTCTTGGTTTTTGGTCGTTGGTTATTGGTTTTTAGTTTTTGCCAATAACCAATAACCACGAACCAATAACCCGATTCCCGAATCATCCATCCTCCATTCTCCGTTCGAAAAAGCCTCTCAATTCGCGGTCGCCGGGCGGGAGGTTTCTTCTCTGGCGGCTGTGAGCGGGGATTTCGGCACGGCGGCGATGAAGACCGCTCCGGCGAGGCCGACGACGGCGAAGGCGTAAAAGCCCCACGGCACGGCGAGGCCCGCTCCGACGAGGAGGCCGCCAAAGAGGGGGCCGCATATCGCCCCGATGCGACCGATCCCCGCCGCCCACCCGAGAGCCGTCCCTCGTCCCGTGGTCGGGTAGTGTTTGCTCACGTACGCATAGAGAAGAACTTGCGCGCTGAAAACCCACACCCCCGTCAACCCGACGGCGACATACGTGAGGACGAGCGGCATCGGCACGCTGAGAAGAAAGAGGAACACCGCCGCAAGAGCGAACCACCCGGCGCATGCGACCTTCGAGCCGTATCGGTCGGCGACGGGGCCGGCGACGAGGAGTCCGATGACGGCTCCCACATTGAGGACGAGCAAAAACGCGAGAGCCGTGCCCATCGCGTACCCCGCGTCGCGCATGATAGTCGGCAGCCATTGATTGAGTCCGTACACGAGGAGGAGCCCCATGAAAGATGCCACCGAGAACGCGAGCGTCCCGATGAGGAACCCGCCCGAAAACAAAGTCTTCACCGCCCCGAAGCGACCGCCGGGAGTGGTTCGCTCCACGGTTTCCGCTTCCTCCCGAACCTCCTCCGGCGGGAGTGTGATTCCGTGGCGGGCGGCGAGTTCCTCGGCTTCGGCGCGGCGGCCTCGGGCGATGAGGAAGCTCGGGGATTCGGGGAGGTTTTTGAGCATGAGCGGGACGAGGACAAGGGCGGGGAGCGCGCCGATAATGAACATCGCCCGCCATCCGAGGGACGGGAGGAGTGGGATCGCGAGGAGGGCCGTCATCACGCCGCCGACGTGGTACCCCGTCATCATGAACGTGATCGAGGAGCCGCCCCGGCGCATCCCAGCGTACTCCGAGACGAGCGCGGCCGCCGTCGGGATGAGTCCGCCGAGCCCGAGCCCCGCGAGGAAACGAAAGAGGCCGAAAACCTCCGGCGAAGGCGCGGCGGCGAGAAGCGCCGTGAACACCGAAAAGCTCACGACGCTGAGAATCACGGCCTTCCGGCGGCCGATGACATCGCTCACCGCGCCGATGGTGAGCGCCCCGATCATCATCCCCACGAGTCCGTACGAGGCGATGAGGCCGACCCCGGACGCCGTCAACCCCCACGGCTCATAGTCGAGCAAAGCCGGGGTTACGGCCCCGAGAACGACGAGGTCGAACCCGTCGAGGGCGACCGCCACCCAGCATAAAACCACGACCCACCGGGCCGACCCGCTCGCCACTCCTCCGACCGAAGACATCTTTTCTCCCTTTTATTAAATGACTCGCTTCTTTTCGACGGGAGTCGAACCGCTTTCGACCAACTCCCCCCCGATGCCCCCGCCTTCCCGCTCGATGGGTGTTCCTCGTCGAACGGGTCGAAGTCCGGGTCAGTCGGATAATTTCTTTGCTTATCCTCGATCATGACCGTCCTTCCCTTTTACGGGTGCGCCGTTCCCCGCGGCTTTAGTCGCCTTCTTCGTATTCTCTCAAAACTCTTTGCGCGGAGGCGAACGCCGCATTCGCCGCCGGAACCCCGCAATATATGGCGCTGTGGAGGATGACCTCCTTTATCTCGTCCACGGCGAGGCCGTTCCTCCGGGCGGCCCGGACGTGCATCTCGAACTCCTCGATCTTCCCGAGCGAGATCATCGCCGTGAGCGTGACGGCGCTCCGCATCCTCCGGTCGAGGCCGGGGCGCGTCCACACCTCGCCCCACGCATACCGCGTGATGAAATCCTGAAAATCCGCCGTGAAGTCGTCGGTTCGGGAAACCGCCCGATCCACATGCGCGTCGCCGAGAACCTCCCGCCGAACCTCCATCCCCTTCTCGCGCCTCTTCTCGTCATCCATCGAGATGCCCCAAAACTTCTTTCGTGAACCGCTCCGGCTGCTCGACGTTCGCGATGTGCGAGGCGTCGGGGATGACGGCCATTCGGGCGTTCGGAATGGCGTTCTTTATCTCCTCGCCGCGCTCGGGCGGGGTGGCGGGATCTTCCGAGGCGGAGACGACGAGCGTGTCGGCCTTTATGGAAGGGAGCCGGTCGCGGAGATCCATGTCCCGAATCGCCGCCGAACACGCCGCGTATCCCTCCGCCGGAGTATCGAGGAAGTCGCGCCTCATCCTTTCGACTTTCTCGTTCCCCGCGAAACCCTCCGTGAACCATCGTTCCATCACCGCGTCCACGAGGGATTCCATACCGCCGGACTTCACGGCTTCGATGCGCTCGTCCCACATCGAAGGCGGGCCGAGTTCGGCCGCCGTGCAGCAAAGGACGAGCTTCTCGACCCTCTCGGGAGCGTCGCTGGCAATTTGCATCCCGACCATCCCGCCGAGCGAAAGCCCGCAAAACGAGAAACGCTCGACGCCGAGCGAGTCCACGAGCGAAAGCACGTCCCGCCCGAGTTCCTCCATCGAGTACGGCCCGTCCGGGACGGGGGATTTCCCGTGGCCCCGGTGATCGTAGCGAAGGACGCGGAAGCGTTCGCCGAGCGCGTCCATTTGCTCGTCCCACATCGAAAGCGACGACCCGATGGACGACGAAAGAACGACGATCGGAGCGTCCTCCGGCCCTTCGATCTCGTAGTTGAGATTCACAGCTTCCATTCGATCCCCTCCGTTTCGCACAATTCCAAAGCCCGGTCTATGAAACCGTCGCTCGACCCGAGATAGTTTCCGGGTTCGAGAGCGAAATTTATCTCGTCTTCCGAAAGCGCTTCACGCAAACCATCGTCCGCGAGAAGCTCTCCCCGAAATTCGCTTCCATTATCCAACGCCCGATGCGCCGCCGCTTTCACAAGCTCGTGCGCTTTCATCCGCCCGAGGCTTTCGGCGGCCATCGTCGTTATATTCTCGGCGAGAAGAAGCCCTCCGGTTATTTCGAGGTTTTCCCTCATCTTTTCGACATGGACTTCGAGTCCTTCGACGGCCTCGCGCATCATGGATGCCGCGCCGCCCGAGAGCGCGAGCGCGTCGGAGAGAGGCTCCCATTCCGAGTGCCACGCCCCGGCGGCTCGCTCGTGCTCGTGAAGCATCGTAGAGTGGAGCGTCCCGACAAGCGCGTGGACGCGCCGGGCGTTCGCGATGGCCGCCACGGAAAGAACCGGGTTCCTTTTATGAGGCAAAGTCGAGGAGCCACCACGGCCTCCACCCGAAGGCTCCGAAACCTCGCCCACCTCAGTCTGGGACATGAGGACGATGTCGGTGGCGATTTTCCCGGCGACCCCCGATACCGTCGAAAGCACGTCCCCGAGGTCGGCGACGCGGGCGCGAGACGTGTGCCACGGGACGACCGGCTCCGCGAGCCCGAGTTCGTTCGCGAATTCGCGGAGGACATCGAGGCCGTCGTCGACGAGCGAGGCGAGGGTTCCGGCGGCCCCGCCGAGTTGCGCGCTCAGCCCGGATCCCACATACACGATCCGATGCCGCCCCTCGACGACCGCCACGAGCCATCCGGCGGCTTTGAGTCCGAAGGTCGTCGGGAGGGCTTGCTGCATGAGCGTCCGTCCCGCCACCACCGTCGAGCGGTGTCCATCGGCGAGCCGGGCGCACGCTGCGGCGAGCGCGTCGACGTCGGCGAGAAGTATGTCCGTCGTCCGGCGGAAGACGAGCATCGCCGCCGTGTCGAGGATGTCTTGGCTCGTCGCGCCTTTGTGGACGTGGCGGGCCGCTTCTTCGGAGGTTTCCCGAACCTTCTCCGTCAGCGATTTCACCATCGGTGGGACGGGGCTTCCGGGATTCCTCGCCGCCGCCCCGATCTCCTCGATGTCGAAGCGTTCCGCGTCGCAATGGGCGGCGATGGCTTCCGCGTCTTCTTCCGACAAAATCCCCGCCTTCGCCTCGGCCCTCGCGAGAGCGGCTTCCACGTCGAGCATCGCTTGGAGCCACGCCGGTCCGCCCGTCGCCTCTCGGAGTTCATCGGGGATGAAGATCGGGGCGAAGAGTTCTTCAGACATGGGTTCCGCCACGGATTCCGGATAGTGCGGCACGGAACCCGGACGATGCCCCGGCGACCTTTCGATGGCCGGGCGTGTGCGAAGCGCGATGAACCGCTCTTTCGTCTCGCCGGAGAACGCCCCTTCTCACGGAGGCGGCTCGAGGAGCCATATGGCGCATCGAGAAACACGCTCTCTCCGAGAGACGGGTCGGCGGAACGTATCCGCGATCGGGAATCGTAGCCATCCGCCCGCTGCCCATCTCACACATCGAAGAACACCGTCTGTTTTTCGCCTCGCAAATGTATGTCGAAGCGGAAGGCTCCGCCCTCGGAGCGGGCGACGAGCGTGGAGCGGAGATCCGGATCGCCCACCGAAGCGAGAACCGGGTCATGCTCATTCGCTTCCTCCTCGTCGGGGAAATATATGCGGGTCGCGAGCCGTTTGAGAACGCCTCGGGCGAACACGGAGACGAGGATGTGCGGGCCTTGCAAACTTCCGTCCGGCCCCGGAACCGCCCCCGGCTTGACGGTGAGAAAGGAGAAACTCCCGTTTTCGTCCGTCGGAGCGCGCCCGAAGCCGAGAAAGTTCTCGTCGAGAGGCACGTCTTCGCGGTCGTCTTCGGGGTGATTGTATCGTCCGGCGGCGTTCGCCTGCCATATCTCGACCATCGCGTCCGGTACGATATCCCCGGCCCCGTCGAAGATTTTTCCTTCGACGCGAATGGCATCGGGGTGTCCGGGGGCGACGAGTTCGGAGAGGTCTTCCGTAAAAAGCGCGTAGTGGAAGAACGGGCCGATGGTTTGCGAGGGTGTCGGCTCCATGCTCATTCGTGTGGCCTCTCGAACGGTGTGGACTCCCTCCCGCGGAGGATGATGTCGAAGGTGTATCCGAGCGCCCATTCCGGCTCGGTCGTTTCGAGGTCGAAGGTCGAGACGAGGCGGTGCCTCGCCTTCGGATCGCGCACCGATTGAAAAATGGGGTCGTGCTCGAAGAGCGGATCTCCGGGAAAGTACATTTGCGTGATGAGCCTCGTCGCGAACGCCTCTCCGAAGAGCGAGAAATGTATGTGCGCCGGACGCCACGCATTTTCGTGGTTCCCCCATGGATACGCCCCCGGCTTCACGGTGACGAACTTGTATCGTCCATCGCCGTCCGTGAGGCATCTTCCGGCCCCGGTGAAGTTCGGGTCGAGCGGAGCCGGGTGGCGGTCGCCGGAGTGGACGTACCTTCCGGAGGCGTTCGCCTGCCACACCTCAACAAGGCTGTTTCTTACGGGACGACCGTCGCCGTCGAGGACGCGCCCGGTGACTATGATGCGTTCTCCGAGCGGCTCGCCTTCGTGTTGGCGAGTTAAGTCGTGGTCGAGTTCGCGGACTTTTCCGTGGCCGTATGCGGGGCCGGTGATCTCCGACAAAGTGTGCGGCTGAATTGCGAGAGGCTTGTCCAGCGCGCGGAGCCGCGTGGATTTGTATTCGGGATAAAGATGCTCCGGGTCGCCGTCGGCGCGGCGGTATCCGGCGAGTGTGGTTTCGTGCGTCATGCCGCCTCCACGACCATCGCGACCCCTTGCCCGACCCCGATGCACATCGTGGCGAGACCATACCGGACATCGCCGCGACGCTTCATCTCATGCACGAGCGTGGTGAGGATGCGGGCGCCGGAGCATCCGAGCGGATGCCCGATGGCGATGGCCCCGCCGTTCGGATTGAGCCGCTCGTCGTCCATACCCATGCCCCACTCGTGGATCACGGCGAGCGACTGCGCCGCGAACGCCTCGTTCAATTCGACGAGGCCGAGGTCGGCGAAGGAGATTCCGGCCCGGTCGAGAGCTTTCTTCGTGGCGGGGACCGGCCCGATGCCCATGACCCGGGGCGGAACCCCGGCGGAGGCGATGCTCTTTATCTTCGCCAACGGCGTGAGGCCGTGCGCCTCGGCGTATTCCTTCGAGACGATGAGGAGCGCGGCGGCTCCGTCGTTGAGCGGACTCGAATTCCCCGCCGTCACCGAGCCGTCCTTTCGGAAGGCAGGGCGGAGTTTGGCGAGCGACTCGAGCGACGTGTCCCTCCTCGGCCCCTCGTCGGCCTCGACAACGGTCTCGGACTTCCGGGTCTTCACGGTGACGGGGACGATCTCATCCCGGAAACGCTTTCCATCTTGCGCGGCGACGGCTTTTTGGTGGCTCGCGAGCGCGAACTCATCTTGCCGCTCACGGGAGATGTCGTATTCCTCGGCGAGTTCCTCCGGCTCGTTCTCATCCGGGGTCACGCCGTATCTTTCCTGCGCGAGGTTCTCGGCGGTCGTCCCGAGCGAGTCGGTGTGTCCCATCTCGTCCATCTTCGGGTTCACGAAGCGCCACCCGAGGGCGGTGTCCTCCATCTTCACCGCCCCGACGGGATACGCCCTCTCGGACTTCGGCATCGCCCACGGAGCGCGGCTCATGGACTCGACGCCCCCCGCGACGTACACGTCGGCCTCCCCGAGCATGAGCGCGCGCGAAGCCTCCGCCACGGCTTCGAGGCCGGAGCCGCAAAGACGGTTCACCGTCGCCCCCGCCACCTCGACCGGAAAACCCGCGATAAGAGACGACATCCGAGCCACATTCCGTGAGTCCTCCCCGACCCCGTTCGTGCATCCGAAATACACGTCCTCGACTTCGGATGCCGGAACCCCGCTCCGCTCCATGAGTTTTTCGAGGACGACGGCTCCGAGATCATCGGGCCGGACGGGAGCCAAAGCCCCGCCGTGCCGTCCGACCGGAGTCCTCACCGCCTCGACGATGTACGCTTCGTTCGATCCTCCGTACGCCATGATGCTCCTTTCAGTCGCTCCGGTTATTGGTTTTTGGTTCTTGGCTAAAAACGAAGAACCAAGAACTGAGAACTAAAAACGATCATCCTGCCTTCCTCGCCGCCTCCGTCCTCTCTTTCAATTCTCGCAAAACGCGAAGCTCTCTTTCCTCCGGTTCCGCCGTCGTTTCGAGGGCGTCCGACACTTTCAAATTCCATCCCGTCGCTTCTTTCGCCGCCTCGATGGTGGCTCCGGGGTGGAGGCCGACGAGGGTGAGTTCTTTTGTTTCGGGGTCGGGGCGGAGGACGCCGAAGTCGGTTATGACGACGGATGGGCCGGAGCCGGGGTAGCCGAGCTTTCCCCGAGCGTCGCCGCCATCAGCGTATCCGACGGAGGTTATGAAGGAGAGTTTTTCGACGAACGCTCGCGGCGACTGGCGGAGCATGACGATGACCTCTTTAGCGGAGGCGGCTATTTCCGGCGCTCCGCCCGCTCCGGGGAGGCGGACTTTCGGCTCGTCGTATTCGCCGATGACGGTGGTGTTTATGTTTGCGAATTTGTCTATTTGGGCGGCTCCGAGAAAGCCGACGTCCACGCGCCCGGCCTGGAGCCAGTAATTGAAGATCTCCGGCACGGATACCACGGAGTCGGCGTTTTCGGCGAGCTCTCCGTCGCCTATGGAGAGCGGCAAAACTTCGGGCTTCGCACCGATGGTTCCCGACTCGTATATGAGCGAGCATTCCGGCGCGTGGGTGGCCCGCGCCAAATTCGCGGCCTCGCTCGGAAGCCCGATGCCGACGAAGCACACGACGCCGTCCCGAAGCTCGCGCGACGCCGCGACCGACATCATCTCGTCGGCGGTGTATCCATTCCCGCTCATTGCTTCACCATCCCTTCGGCTCGGATACTCTCCAAATGCTCGGCGAAATCCTCCACACCGAGGACGTGCCTCTCGATCCACGACTCGAATCCGTCCCGGTCGCGGCCCACCGGATCCCACGCCTCGTAGAAAGCGTTGTCGCGTGGATAATAATCGTGGGCGTACGAAGGGTACGCCCCATTCGGGACGACCGACACCGCGTCGAGCGCGACGGACGGAAGAATGGTTTGGAACGGGCGCGGCTCGAACTCGTCCACGACCTCCTCGACGGTCACAATGGAACGCTTCGCCGAGAAGACGGCCTCTTTCTGGATGCCCGTGATGCCCCACATCGCCACGTTCCCCTTCCGATCCGCTTGCTGCGCGTGGACGACCGCGACATCCGGCGTGAGGGCCGGAACCGCCATAAGCTCCTCTCCCGTGAACGGACATGTGATGGGCGCGATGGTCTCCGTGACCTTCGGCAAATCGGTGCCGACGTATCCGCGAAGCACCGCGAACGGCAAATTCGATGCTCCGGCGACGTACCGGTTCGCCATCCCGGCATGACTATGCTCCTCGATTTCGAGGGGCTTCGGCCACCCTTTCTCCACCGCGTCCCGGAAGCGGTGGAGCGAGCCGACACCCGGATTCCCGCCCCACGAAAAGACGAGTTTCCTCGCGCACCCCGCCCCGATCATCTGATCGTAAACGAGGTCGGGCGTCATGCGAATGAGCGTGAGGTCTTTCTTTTTCTGGCGAATCACCTCGTGCGCCGCGGCGAATGGTATGAGGTGCGTGAACCCCTCGAAGGCGACGGAGTCCCCGTCCGCAACGATCTCCGCCACCGCTTCTCTCAGTCCCACTATCTCAGCCACGCGAACCCCTCGCCCTCATGGTTCATACGTGTACCCTTTCCGATTCTCGAACCCACCTCGCCGAAACAGCGAGGGCCGATTCCTCCGTGTCGGAGTTTCCCACTCCCGTCTCCGTGTTTTCCCGAGTGCATTTTTCGTCCCTCGTTTCCCGATGTTTTCCCTTGCCCCGTATTTTGTTTCCCACCGTGATATATGTCCAATACTTCTTTATGGTGCTCGCTATATGGTGTCGGTATACCGGTCATGGAAGAGGCTCGGGGCGTGTGCCATACTCGCTTGTATGGAGCATTGGCACGGGTTCGGCCCGAAACTGAGTATTTCGCAGGTTTACGAGACTGAGTATTTCGCAGGTTTACGAGACGACGGTGGCGGACGCGGAGTCCGGGCTTTCGGCTCACTTCGTCGTGATCCCTTCGCGGTCGCTCGGCGGGGAGTCGTATTTGTTTCGGGGGGAGGTGCGCCCACTCGATTTCCTCGGGCTTCGGGCGGTGGCGGACATACCGCTCGGCGGGGTGGCGAGGAGTTTGGCGGCGTGTCTCGTGAGCGGAAGCGTCGAGGAGTTCATGCGGAAGTTCGACGAGGGGTTCCGGGCGGAGATCGAGCAGTCGAGCACGACCCCCGTGCCGCATTTCGGCTTCGCCGAATATTTGACTTTCGCCCGTGTCATCCCCTTCGAGTGGGCGGCGCTCGAGATGGAGTCCCTCGGACACATCATTACCGCGAGCGGGCGCGGGAAATCCGGATATTTCCACTACGAAAGCGTCGAGGCTCCGATGATGGTCGTCGCCATCCCGGCGGGCATCGTCATATGCGGCTCCACGCAAAGCGTGACGAAAGCTCTCGGGGCGGGCCTTCGCGAGCAAATCCTCCTTCTCGTGAACGCGAGCTCCGACGAAAGACCCTCCGAAGAAGGATAAACTGAGCCGCGCGGGAGGCGCGGAGCGTCCGCCGACGAAGCCCATTCGAGTCTCGGCGGCGCGGGTTTCCGGGAAAGCGCCCCGAGGGCTGCTCGACGACGCCCGCTTCGGGAGTCGGAGTGTTCTTCCCGCCCGACGAACCTTCGCCGGACTCGACCGGAGGCTTCGGCGACGCGGCCTTCGCTTCCATGCCTTTCTCGACTCACGAAGCGTTGCGAAGCGGAACGCACAGCGACACGCCTCCCGACTCCCCGAAGTGGAGCCGAGGGCGGCGAAGCCGGGTACGGAGCAACCTCACCGACTTTGGGGCAATTGCCCGTCCATTGCCTTCACGTTCGGCTCCAGTCCGATCCATAGTTTTTGAGCGTGGACTCCTTGATAGAGAAGCATCCTTTGCCCGTCTATGGTTCGCAGCCCGAGTCCGTCGGCGGCGTGGAGGAGGCGGGTTCGGCCTCCGGGGCGGTACACCGCGTCGGCGACGGTGGCGTGGTCGGGGAGGCTCTTCAAATATTCCTCCGGGACGGGGAGCGGGTCTTCGTCCTTCATCCCGAGCGAGGTCGTGTTTATGAGGATATCCGGGATGGTGTCGGAGCTTCCGAGGGAATCGAGGGGATGGGCGTGGATGTTCGCGCCTCCCCCGAACTCTTCCAGTTTCGCGGCGAGTGCTTCGGCCCGATCCACGCTCCGGTTAAAAATGCGTATCTCCTTCGTGCCTTCGGATTGAAGCGCGAAGGAGATGGCCGAAGCCGCGCCCCCCGCTCCGAGGAGGGCGACGGTTTTTCCGAGGACATCCGTCCCGGACTCGCGGCACGCCTCCGCCATTCCGCTCCCATCGGTATTGTGGCCGCGAAGTTTGGAGCCTTCGATGACGACGGTATTCACCGCTCCCGATACCTTCGCAGCCCCGTCCACCTCGTCGAGGAGGGCGATGATCTTTTCTTTATGGGGCATCGTGAGGTTGAAACCGCGAAAGCCGAGCGCGACCGCGCCACGCACGGCGGCGGGGAGTTCGTTCGGGTCGACGTCCATCGCGACGTATACATAGTCGAGCCCCTCTTTGGCGAAGGCGGCATTGTGCATCACGGGACTCAAACTGTGTTCGACGGGACGGCCCATAAGCCCGAGGAGCTTCGTCTTTCCGGTAATCAAAATATTCCTCCCAGTCGCATCTGCCGTCGAACGGCCATTTTAATCGAGACGCCAACCGACCTCCGAGGAGAATACCCCCTCGACCGAACGCCGCGCCCGCCGCAAAAACTCGACCGGGGTTAGGCTCGCGCGCAAAGAAAGCACCGGAGCTTCGATGCTTATGGGGAGGTTCGACGGGAGCGCGGCCATGAACTCCGCGAGCGGGAGTTCGCCGTCGCCCGGAAGAAGGCGCATCGCCCGACTCTCGAACTGGAGGTCGGTGCCTTCCGTGGAAAGTCCCCGCGGAAGCGCCGATGGACGCGGCAAACTTTCGGGCGCGGCGAGCGGGCCGTCGCAAAGTTGCGCGTATCCAATGAGTGAGGGATCGAGGCCGCGAAGACGCTCGATGTCACCGCCGAAACGCCGAAAATGGAGCGCGTCGAAGAGTATTCCGCCCCCATCCGACCTTTCGGCGATGCGAACCGAGTCCTCGAAACTCGATACTTCGGTGTACGGTATCGCCTCGATGAGCGGGCGAAGCCCGTACGGCTTCGCGTCCTCGACGAGCGCGGCGAAGGTTTCGGAGGCGCGTTCGATGTCCGGGTCGTCGCCGTTCACGGTGACGTACCTCGCCCCGAGCCTCGCCCCCGCTTCCAAAACGCCTTTATAATCCTCGCGCTTCGTGTCGGGCCGAAGGCGGACGACCTCCACGTCGAGTACCCGGATTCCGGTATCTTCCATGAGGCGGAGAGTTTCATCGAGCATAGAAGAACCGGGAGACATCGGCCACGGTTCCTCCTCCGGCGTCGCGGCGGAGACGCGAAGCCCGACCGAGTCGAAGCCCGCTTCGCTCGCCGCTTCCACCATATCCGGGGGTGATACGTCGAGCATGGTGAGATGATCCACTGCGAGTTCCATTTTCATACTCATTTTCTCTCCTCGCTTTCTCGTTCACATGACACCGGGTCGGGATGGCCGTTTTCCTTCACCGGGGACTCACTCTTCCACGGAGACGCGCCATCGGCACATCTTCACGATGAAGAGGAAAGCGGAGCCACTTTCCCGATCTCCGGGAATCGGGGGTTTCTCGCCACTCCGACGCACTCGCCTCCCCGTCCGATGGACTTTCATCGGACTCGACCGGAACGACGGCGGACGCGGGATTCGCCTCTTCGCATTTCCCGACTCCCGAAGCGGAGCCGAAGGCGGCGAAGCCAGATACGGAGCGAAGCGCCCCCCGACTCCCCGGAGCGGACGAAGGGAGCGGCCTCACGGCTCGAGCATCGCCTTCACCGCCTCGCCCGTCCCGACTTTCTCAAAGGCTTCGGAGGCGTTTTCGAGCGGGTATTTCGAGAGGAGCGGCGCGGGGTTTATGTCGGCGACGGCGAGGAGTCGGAGGGCGGTTTCATAGTCCGCGTGATTGCACGAATAACTGAAGAGGATGGATATTTCCCGCCGAACCGAGAGGGTCGGGGAGAACTCCATATCCTCCGCGTAAAGCCCGACGACGACGACCGAGCCGCCCGGACGCACGGACTTTATGGCCGAGTCGAGCGCCCGCACCGAGCCGGAGCTTTCGACCCACACGTCGGGAGCGCCGCCGAACTCGCGCCGGAGATGTTCTTCGAGCGGGGTGTCGCTCAAATTGGCGGTTCGGAGTCCGGCTCGCTCCGCCGCCGGGAGTCGGAATTCCGCGTCGTTGCCGACCCCGGTGAGAAGCACGTCGGCTCCGTCGAGCTTTGCGAGCATCGCGCAAAGAACCCCAATGGGGCCGGGGCCGGAGACGACGACTTTGTCTCCGGGGCGTATGTCCGCTCGGACGTTCACGGCGTGGGCGGCGACGGCGAGGGGTTCGGCGAGCGCCGCCACCGCGAGGTCGAGTCCTTCGGGGACACCGACGAGATGCCGTGCCGAGACGACGGCGTATTCGGCCATTCCCCCGTTGCGGGAGAGGCCGACGGCGACGCGGTTCGCGCAAAGCTACGTGGAGCCGGACTCGCACGCCTCGCACTCGCCGCACCCTTGAATTGCGACGGCGACCACGCGGTCTCCGACACTCACATCCGACACGTCCGGGCCGACCTCCTCGACGGCGCCGGAGAACTCGTGGCCGAGGGTGATGGGCGGCCTTACCCACTCGAAGCCGGGGTCGGAATTAAAGGCGTGGATGTCGCTCCCGCATATCCCGCACGAGGCGACGCGAAGGAGAACTTCATCGGGGCCGGGCGCGGGGCGAGGCACGTCTTCGATCCCGGCCTCTCCGGGGCGGTTTCCGGTTTTCACGAAAGCCTTCATCGGGTCGCTCCCTTCGGTCGTGCTCGCTTCGCTCGCCGGGAGTGGGGAGTCGCGTAGGGGCGGGTTTGAGGCGGGCGGGTTTCAAACCCCCCCCTACAAACACTCGATTCGGGAGTCGGGGTGTTCTCGACGCGATCTTCCCGAACACTCCCGCTTTCCCGCCCGACACACTCTCGCCTAACTCGAATTCGGTGGTGGCGGGTGTGGGCTTCGATGCCGAGCGGTCGGCGACTCGCGACTCCCGAAGTGCCGCGCTCTCGCCGGACTCGGACGCGACGGTGGCGGGGGTGTGCTTCGCCCCCATGTCTTTCCCGACTCCCGACTCCCGAAGCGAAGCGAGCAAAAGGCTCCCGACTTCTCATCGCCGTGATCTCCGGAACGTCCTCGAAAGCGAGAAGCCGAAGGAGAGGATGGTGAGGATGAGGAGGACGAGGGGTATCGGCTGGAGGAGCCACGCGAAGCTCCCGTCGTTTATGAGCATCGTCCGGCGGTATCCGCTCTCGGCGATGGGGCCGAGGATGATGCCGATGATGAGCGGCGCGACCGGGAATCCGCCCTTTATCATGAAGTACCCGACCACGCCGAAGAAGAGCATCACGAAAACGTCGAACGGATTCGCCCGGAGCGCGTACGCCCCGATGACGCTGAGAACCATCACCGTCGGCCACAAATATTGCGTCGGAACAGCTTGTATGGTTTTGACCCACACCTTTATTCCCGCGAGGCCGATGATGAGCAAAAGGAGGTATGCGATGAAGAACCCGATGAAGATGCCGTATACGAGATCGGGGCTTCCGGTGAACAGCGCGGGGCCGGGGCGAAGCCCATGCACCGTGATCGCCCCGATGAGGATGGCCGAAGTCACGTCCCCCGGTATCCCGAGGGTGAGCATCGGGACGAGCGCGCCCGCCGTCCCGGCGTTCTTCGCGGCCTCCGCCGAGGATACTCCCCTCGGATCTCCTTCCCCGAAGTGCTTCTCGCCGCGAGCGAAGCGCTTCGACTCGTTGTATGCGACGAACGACGCGATGTCGCCGCCCGTCCCCGGTATGACACCGACGACGAAGCCGATGACGGAGGAGAGGAGCGACGATGGCGCGAGCTTCTTCATCCACGCGAACGTCGGGCGGAAGCGTTCCATCACCCGCCCGGTGAGGGAGATGTTTTGGCGGTTCTCAAATTGAAGGAAGGCTTCGGAGACGGCGAAAAGCCCGATCATGACCGGGATGAATTGTATCCCGGCGGCGAGATCCGTCGTGCCGAACGTGAAGCGCGGATACGCCTGTATGGTGTCGAACCCGATCATGGCGATGGAGAACCCGAGCACACCGGAAAGAAGCCCCTTTATGAGATTGTTTTCGGCGACCGAGGCGACGACGGTGAGGGCGAGGACGGCGAGCATGAAATACTCCGCCGGGCCAAACGAGAGCGCGAACCCCGCGAGGGCCGGGGCGAAGAGTCCGAGCGCGATCACCCCGAGAAGCCCGCCCACGCACGAGGCGATGACCGATATCGTGAGAGCCTGACTCGCCTCCCCGTTCTTCGTCATCTCATGTCCGTCCATCACCGACGCCGCCGAAGCGGGCGTTCCGGGGGCGCGGATGAGGATCGCCGGTATCGATCCGGCATACACCGCCCCGCCGTATATCCCGAGAAGGAGCATCATCCCGGTGAGCGGCTCGAGAGTGAACGTGAACGGAAGAAGAACGGCGACGCCGACCGTCGCGGAAATGCCCGGAAGCGCTCCGACGACGATCCCGACGAGAAGCCCGAGGACGATGAAAAGAAACACCTCGATGGTGAGAACCGCTTCGAGTCCGGCCATCCAATTGCTCATGTGAGAATCCTTTCCGGGAGGCCGTACGGCAACGGAACTTCGAGGAGAAGCCCGAAAAGCCCGAAGAGCGCGAAACTCAAAACGACCGGAACGAGAACGAGATACACGACCTTCCTCACCTTCATGAGAAGCAAAGCCCCCGCGAGGTACACGATGGTCAAGATGAGGAACCCGAGTATCGGGAGGACGGCGGCGTATATCGCGGTGAGAACGACGATCCCGACCACCGGGAACGCGCCGGAGCGTTCGGGGAGGAGCGCGACCTCGCTCGGGCGGAGGAGGAGGACGACCGCGAGGGCCGCGAGGGCGACGGCGAGGATGCGCGGGAATGCCGCCGTGCCGGGGTCGGTGGGCTGGAGCGTCCCCGGAAAGGTGAGCGTATAAAGGAACATTCCGACCGCGAGCGCGAGGAGGATGCCCGCGACGACCCGGTCGCCGAGGTGGCTTTTATCCATCATCCCTCCTCCGGTATGAGGCCGATGGTGTCGAGGGTTTCGCCGTAGTTTTCGTATTCGCTGGCGAGGAACTCGTCGAACTCGGCTCCGTTTTTGTATTCCTGTGTGAACCCGGAGGTTTCCATCCAGTTTCGGAAGCTCTCGCTCCGGCGGGCCTCGTCGAAGCATTCGTTGAGGGCTTCGATCCTCTCGTCCGGCGTATCGGGCGGGGCGATGAGGCCGAGGATGGCGCCGCTCACCCATTCGATGCCTTCTTCTTCGAGCGTCGGTGTGTCGGGGAGGATGTCGGCCCGTTCGTCGCCCGCGACGGCGAGGGTTCGGAGGTCGCCGGTCTCGACTTGCGGCGCGATCTCCGCCGCCCCGACCGTGACCATGTCGGTTTGCCCGCCGAGCGCGGCCTGAAGCGCCGCCGACGCCCCGTCGAACGGAATGTTCACCGTGTTTTCGAGAACCCCGGTCTCCTCGGCCATCCCGGCGAAACCGATGTGGTATATCGAACCCGTTCCGCTCGTGGCGACCGTCACGCTTCCCTCCTCGGCGGCGGCCACGAAGTCGCCGATGGTCTCCCATTCGGAGTCGGCGGGGACGCCGTATGCGACGGGCTGGAGACTATATTGCATGATCCCGCGCACCGTCCCCGGCGGCAAAGGACTCACCCCGAGGTGATCCACTATGGCGAGCTCGATGGCGGCGACCCCGATGGTGTATCCGTCCGGCTCGGCGGTGGCGACCGCCTGGAAGCCGATCGCGCCCGCGCCCCCCGTCTGGTTGCTCACGATGATCCCCGTCCCGCACGTCTCCTCGGCCTCGACGGCGAGTTGCCTCGCGCTTTGATCCGCGCTCCCGCCCGGTGAGAAGGGAACCACGATCTCGATCTGCTCGGACGGAAACTCCGCCTCGCTCGCCGACCCCGACCCGCACGCGATTCCTCCCGCAGCCGCGAAGAGCGTCAAAGTTCCCGCCGACAAAAATCTCCGCCACCCTCCGCGCATCACTCCATCTCCCTTCCCCGTAAACTCCGTCGCCGTTCACGATCAAGCATCGGATGCTCGTCGTTGCCGGGCATAGTGCATCCCCAGAGAGGGTTGTGTGTGATGGGCTATAGTCCTTTCCATGAAACCTCCAATATTTGTCCGGGAACTGTCGGAAGAGGAGCGCGAGAGCCTCGAAGCCGGGCTGCGCTCCAGGGAAACC
>JACCWD010000212.1 GCA_013697825.1 Rubrobacter sp. | reverse complement strand
CCTCGAATATTTCTTCCGGCACGATCCCGAGCCGCGAAAGATCGGCGCGCCGACGGAACTCCTCATACGCCTCCCAGAAATCTCTCTTTCCCTCCACGAGACGACGATACTCGCCCACCGAGAGCATTACCGCCACAGCCTCCCCCCGGCGTGTGAGTTCGATGCGACCCTCGCCCTCCAATTTATGCACGATCTTCGCCAGATCATGCCTCGCCTCCGCAATCGAATACCGCCTCGCCATCACACGCCTCCTTCATAGCCATCCAAATAGCCATTTTATCCGAAGGCCGCGTTGTCGGGCGGCGACGGAAAAATTCTTCGAGAAAATTTCCCCGTAACGCTCCCCGTAACGCTCCCCGTAACGTCCCGGCGACGAACGCTCCTTATAGTGGAGCCATGAAAGGTTCCACGACACAAAAGGAGGCGAAGATGAAACTTTCGACGATTTTGCGGTGGGCGGGGCCGGCGGGCATCGGGTTCGGCGTCTTCCTCGTTTTCTCGGCGATGTCGGGGCTTCCCATCGAGATGCCGTTCATCTCGCCGGAACCCGCACCCGGCTTCGAGGTCGTGAGTTCGGGACTCGTCCTTTGGGCGCTCGTGATGCTCCTCATCGGGATGGCCGGGCTGTATGCCCGCGAACCCGAGCCGGGCGCGGCGAAGGTCATCGAGTGGGACGAGCTTCCGGAGGAGCCGGATCTCGACGAGGAACTGGAGCGTCTTTTGAAAGCCGAGGCGACGAAGGCTCCGTGAGAGTGTCCGGCGGGTGATGAAGGAGGAATCTCGTGTCGTCGGAGAGGCGAAGCGAATAAAGGAGTTTGCGAATGTCGTTGTCGAAGTGGATCCGTTTGTGCGGGGTGGCGGCTATTTTGGGTGGCGTTACGTTCGTGGCGGTCGAACCCTTTTATCTCATGTCGCCCGAGAGCGATCTCGTGGCGATCGCAACCAACGTCGCGATAGTTTTCATAGTGGTCGGGGCTTGTGGGTCTCCACGCCTTGCAAAAAGGAGACTACGGACTCATCGGGTACATAGGCTTTTATATGTTCGTCGTCGGGGCGGTGGCTGAAATGCTCGGTTCGGCTCTCCTCATTGTGGCGGGCGACGCATTCGAGTGGGTCATGGTGGTCGGCTTCATGACCGTCATTGTCGGCGCCATTTTCTATGGCGCGGCCACTTTGCGGGCGGGTATATTGCCACGATGGTGCGGGGCGGCGTTCATCGTCGCTCCGATGTTGCCGTTGTTCTTCGATACGTACGGGGCTTTGATTCAGGGATTTTTCTGGGTCGCGCTCGGGGCTGTGATCCTCTCGCGGAGGAGCGAACCGACCGGGCAACCCTCGCGCGCGAGAGTTAAGGGAGGCGAGTCGTGGCGAACGCGGGCGACATCATAGAGAACCCCCTCACCGGGGAACGGATCACCTTTCTCGACCGGAACCGGGAGCGAATGAGAATCCGGGTCGAACTCCCCGCGGGCGCGGCGGGGCCTCCCATGCATTATCACCTCGCTTTCACGGAAACATTCGAGGCGGTGGAAGGAAGCCTCGACCTCCTCCTCGTCGGAGGAAAGAAGAACCGCCTCACGCTGAAAAGCGGCGAGTCGGCGCATGTGCCGGTGAAAGTCCCTCACACGTTCTCGAACGGAAGCGACGAACCCGTCGTTTTCGAGTGTGAGATATCGCCCGCACGCGAGTGGGAGAAGTCCATACGGACGGCCTTCGGGCTTGCGAGGGACGGGAGGACGAACAAGGCCGGAGTCCCGAAGAACATATGGGAACTCGCGCTCCTTTACGAACTCTCGGAAAGCTATATGACGGGCATGCCCCTCTTCTTGCAAAGAGGCGTTTTCGGGATGCTCGCGGGGATCGCCCGTCGGAAGGGATACGACCCGGAGTTCTCCCGGTACGCGAGATCGGGGAGTACAATGAACCTCGCCGACGATCGGCGTGAAGAGCGAAGGAAGCATGTCATTGCTCATGCGGGCGAAGTCATAGAGAATCCACTCAGCGGTGAGCGGAT
Source organism: Rubrobacter sp. (assembly GCA_013697825.1). Taxonomy (GTDB): domain Bacteria; phylum Actinomycetota; class Rubrobacteria; order Rubrobacterales; family Rubrobacteraceae; genus JACCWD01. Next base: position 1,746 of record JACCWD010000212.1, on the reverse strand, counting down.
CACTTTCCTCGAAGTCCCGAGCGAGGCGAACGGCGATCTTTTGCGCTTCGACTGGGATATCCCGCCCGGATTTTCGATCCCCGAACACGTCCACCCCCGGCAGGTGGAGCGGCATGAGATCATCTCCGGCACGCTTCGGGGCCGCGTGGGAGGAAGGGAGCGGGACTACGGAGAGGGCGAGAGGGTCATCGGCCCGGCGGACGTTCCCCACGCATGGCGCAACCCGAGCGACGACGAGGGGCTTCGCATAGTGTCCGAATTGCAACCCGCGCTCGGCTTCGAGAAGCTGCTCGTGGACGGCTTCGCCATCGCGGGGGATCTGAAAACGGACAAGCCGGGCATTCCCGGACACGTTTTGCGGATCGCGATACTCCTCGACGAGGCCGGCAGAGAATTCTATTTCATCGGGGTTCCGTTGCCGGTGTGGAATGCGTTTCGGACGCTCGTCGCGGCGCTCTCGCGCGTGGGGAGGATGCTCGGGTACGAAACCCGTTCCCCGGAACATCGTCCGTCGAACGACCGGAGAAAGGCCGTGGCGTTCCTCGCCGTGGGACTGGCGGGAACGGCGCTTTTCGCGTGGCTCCGGCGGCGGGACGGAAGCCACCGGAGAACCTTCGCGCGGTAGCCGCTGGATCGTGAATGGCGTTATTATGGAAAGGGTGAGGATGGGATCGTGAGCCGCGCTTCTTCGGCTCGCGATTCACCGACCGTTCGGAGTGAGGATGCCGATTCTGAGATGAACCCGCGACTTTCTCGAAAGGTGCTCGCCTGGTCGCTGTGGACGCTCGCGGTCGTACTCGCGGCGCTCATAGGTTTTCTGTACGTGATGGGTCTCTCCGCCTGGGGCGTGGTTTCGGATCGGGCGCCGCCGTGGTTCGTCCCGCTCATGGCGCTTATGCCGGTTTCGTTCTCCACCGTCGGCGCCGTCATCGCCTCGCGCCGTTCCGGGAACGCCGTGGGGTGGTGCTTCCTTGCGATTGGCCTCGCGCTCGGGAGCGCGTTCGCCGGGCAGTTTTACGCTGACTATGCTTTGGTTTCCGACGCGCCGGGAGGGAGCGTCGCCGTCTGGCTTAGCCTGTGGACTCCGGTTCCCGCTCTCGTCGCGGCGACCTTCTTTTGCCTCCTCTTTCCCGAAGGGCAGCCTCCGTCGCGACGCTGGCGGTGGGCGGGCCGGATCTCGATGTCGGGTGGCGCCCTTCTCGTGCTCGGTCTCTCCCTCGCGCCAGGGCCGCTCGACGAGAGGAACTATCCGGGCTACCGCAACCCCGTGGGCGTCGAGGGAGTCGGGCGTCTCCTCGAAGGAACGACGAAGGTCGGCACCGGACTGACGCTCCTCGCGCTCCTCCTCGCGGTGGCGGCGATGATCGCGCGCTTCCGCCGCTCCGTCGGCATCGAGCGCCAACAACTCAAGTGGGTCGTATACGCGGGGGCCATGGCGGCGGGCGGCTTCGCCCTCACCCTCTTTCTGTCAGGGCCGCTCTCCAATGCCGTCTTCGCCGTCGCGTTCCTCGCCTTCCTCGGCATCCCCGTCGCCGCCGGAGTCGCCATCCTCCGCCACCGACTCTACGACATAGACCTCGTCATAAACAAAACGCTCGTCTATGGCGCGCTCACGATCTCGCTCGCCGCCGTGTATCTCGCGGGCGTCGCCTCCTCGCAATACCTCCTTCACTCCCTCACCGGGAACGACTCACAAATAACCATAGTCGCCTCGACCCTCGCCATCGCCGCGCTTTTCAGCCCACT
>JACCWD010000207.1 GCA_013697825.1 Rubrobacter sp. | reverse complement strand
TCGAAGCGAAGGCCCGGGCCGGAGAAAGTCTCTCGTAGCCGCACCGTTCAGTCGGGCATGGGAGCGGCGCATGAAACGCGCTCGGCCAGCCGGGGATCTTCTTCGATCCGCACTCCGAATCGTTGCGAGAGAGGCATGATCGAACGTTGCGCCCGCACGAAAGGACTCGATGTTATCCGCGAGATCTCATCATTCGAGAGAAAATCGGCGAGTCTTTCGGATTGCCGGAATCCTTCATCGGTAAATGGCGCATCCGAATTCCGGCCCTCGGCCTCACAGCACCGGACGAGGTAAAACGTCCCCACTATTCGGCGTCGTATTGCCCGCCGGAAGCGGAATCGCCCCCTCCGAGGGCTTCCTCCGTATACACGTTCGACGGGTTCCAAAGAAGCCATCCCGTCTCGCCGGAGTCGTACGTCGCCTGAATTTGAGCCTCGACTTCGGCGGGGCCGTATGGCGGCTCCCCATAGTCGAAATCCTGAAGCCACGGTCGTATTTCGAGATCGGGATTCGAGGCTTCGGCGTCCGCCTCGAAATCGGCCATCGCGTTCTCGATGACCTCGTACGGGTTCGCGTTCGGGTTGTCGAGCCCATAGCTTCCGACCGGGAAGTGCGACGGGTACACCATCGGGTTTATCACGTCGAGGTGGGGGGCCATCTCCCGTATGTTTTGCCCGACCCCGGCCCCGCCGTCCCCCGAGGCGAGTCCGAAGACGTCCGCCGCGACGCGCGCTCCGGAAGGCTCGAGTTCGCCTTTCGCGTATTCGAGGAACGAGGCGATGGTGTCGTCATCGTCATCGTTCTCCGACGGGTACGAGAGCGTCTCCATCGGGCCGTCGGAGGGGAAGCGCACGTAGTCGAACTGAATCTCGTCGAAGCCCGCCTCCGCCGCCTCCCTCGCCACTCCGACGTTGTATTCCCACACTTCGCGGCTGTGCGGGTCGGTCCACGTGCTTCCCACGTTGTTTTGCCATTGCGCTCCCGTCGCCGAGTCCGTCACCGCGAGGTCGGGCCGTTGTATCGGGAGGATCGCATCCTCGAAAACCGCCACGCGGGCGATGGCGTATATACCCCTCTCTTCGAGTTCGGCGGCGAGGCTTTCGATGTCGAGGATGTCCCTCGTCGCCCCGCTCGCCCCGGCGAGCGGAACCTCCGACGGATACATGACCTCCCCCGTGACGTCCTTCACGTCCACGACGGCGGCGTTGAGTTCCGTCCTCTCGATGAGGTCGAGGTACGGTTCGAGGTTGTTCGCGCTCGCCGCCGTGAGATAAATTCCCTTCACCGACTCCGGCGCGTCGTCGGCGGCCTCCTCGTTCGGCGGCGCGGGGGCTTCCCCGTCTTCAGTCTCCGGGGTCTCGGCCCCTTCGACCGCCGTGTCTTCGGGCGACGATTCGGCGGACGATTCGTCCGTCGAGGACGAAGACAAAGCGAAGGCGGCGAGAAGGATCGCCGCGACGGCGAGCGCGAGGAGCGCGACCAAAAACATCCTTCTTTGCGCGGTTCGTCTCCGCCTCGTCCGTGAGTACATGAATGGAGATGATAAACGCCGCGCCCCCTTCGTGCCAGAGCGTTTTCGGCCATGCGCCATCCTCCCTGTTAACATTACGCACCATGACCGAGACCGAAAAGCAACACGACATCTCCACCCTCACAAACGGCGCGATGTCCCCCATTTGGCAATGGATCGAGGAGAGGATTCCCAAAGACACCGGAGTCTTCGACGCGCACGCACACATCGGAGCCGACCTCGACGGGCGGGCGATGACCGCCGACGGGATGCGCGAACGGATGAATGCCGCTCACGTGAAGAAGAGCATCGTCTTCGCGCTCAACGACCCGAACGCCCTCGAAGACTTCTCCGGCCCGAACGACGTGGTTTGGCGGGCGCGCGAGGAGCATCCCGGCTTCTTCGTCCCGTTCTTCCGGCTGAATCCGCACAAGGACTATGACCGCGAGTTCGAGCGGTGCGTCGAGCGCGGGTTTTCGGGACTCAAACTCCACCCCGTCTCGCAAAAGTTCGAGCTCGACGACGAGCGTGCCGTGAGGCTCTTCGAGATGGCCGCCGAGGCGAACCTCCCCGTCATCATCCACGCCGGGTTCGGGATGAACCGCATCGTGGACGCGCTCCTCCCGACGATCGAGAGGAACCCCGAGCTTCGCCTCATCCTCGGACACGCCGCCTTCGTCGAAGTCCTTCAAGCCGCCCGCGTCTTCGAGAGCCACCCGAACATCGTCTTCGAGACCTCGGTGGCGAGGGCGGCGGAGCTTTACGAACTCTTCGCCACCTTCGACCCGTCGAGGATATGCTTCGGATCGGACATCCCGTACGGTGATCTCCCTTCGACTTTATACGCCACGCTCGTCGCCGCCGAAGCTGCGGGAGTCGGAAAAGAACACATCCCCGCCATCCTCTCGGAGAACATGCGGAGGTGGTTCCCGTGAGCGGGGATCGTTCGATGTCGGCGGCGAGGACGGCGCACCTTCTCGGCATCTCGGCGAACTTGAACATGGCGACGATCTCGTTGTGGGGCCAAAGCCCTCGGGCCGCCGCCATCCTCGGCATGTTCGAGGCGAGCATCCGGTGGGAGGGGCCGGGCGGCCACGACGAAGACCTCCTCGTCCGCCTCCGCGACCTCTTCGAGGAGGCGAAGAAATACCACGCGAGGGAGGACTTCCCCGCCATGATGGCTCGTCTCCGCGTCGCCTACGACCTCGTCTCGATACGCATCATCGAGATCTCCGGCGAGTGATGGTGGTCGCTTCGCGGGCGGCTTCGCTCCGGTTTTTGGTTTTTAGCGAAGAACGAGGAACCGAACGAACGAAGAGTCAAAAACGGTCGCGAATCGCCCCGTTTCCCGCATGAACCCCTTCCCCGAAGACACGCCCCTTGTCGCGCTAAAACGCGGCGGACTCGTCGAAAGCGTCCATCGCGGACGTTTCGTATTCTCCGACCCGGAAGGGGGCATCCTCGAAGCCGCCGGAGACCCCGAGGCGTATTTCTTTCCGCGCTCCGCCATAAAGCCTTTTCAGGCGATGCCGCTCGCCCTCTCCGGCGCGGCGGACGCTTTCGGGCTTTCGGACGAGGAACTCGCCATCGCGTGCGCCTCCCACAAGGGCGAGGAGCGGCACGTCGCCGCCGTGAAATCCCTTCTCCATAAAGCTGGGCTTTCCGAAAGCGACCTCGACAACGGGGCGCACCCGCCGAGCCACGCCGCTGCGGCGGATGAGCTCCTCCGGCGAGGGGAGCATTTCGGAGCCATCCACGGAAACTGCTCCGGGAAGCACGCCGGGATGGTCGCGGTTTGCGCGTATAAAGGATGGGATGTCGGAACGTACCGCGAGCCGGAGCATCCCCTTCAAATCTGGATCCGCTCTTTATTGGCGGAGTCGTGCGGCGTGGAACCGGAACGTCTCGTCCCCGGCGGCGACGGATGCGGCGCGCCCGCCTTCGCGATGCCGATGAAGGACTTCGCGACCGCGTTCGCCCGCCTCGCCACTGGAGAAAACTTACCCGATGATGTGTCGAAAGCGGCGCTCCGTCTCCGGGACGCGATGCGAAACCACCCGTTCATGGTCTCCGGCACGGGCGGCTTCGACACGGAGGCGATGGAGAAAACCGACCTCGTCGCAAAGGGCGGCGCGGACGGAGTGTGGGCCGCCGGGAGTGGGGAAGGGTGGGGGCTCGCCGTGAAAATCTCCGACGGCGCGGGCCGGGCCGTTCGTCCCGCATCGGTCGCCGCCCTCGCGCGAAGGGGAATCGAGTTCGGGGAGGGAACGTTCCCCGTCCGCGACCTTCACGGCGAAGAGGTGGGGGAGATGGCGCCGATTTCTTGTTCGTGAGACCGAGAAGGCACGTGCGACCTCGCGAACTCACGGGAGGAAGCGAAGGGGCGACCCGGTCGGTGTTTTTCGCATGAGTCCGATGATTGAGTACAATTCTTCCTTATGAGCGGCGAAATCAATTACCCGGAACTCGACTGGCGGTGGGCGATACTCCTCGGGACGGCGATCCGGGACGGACTCCTCGAAGCCGTCGCCGACGAAGCGAAACCCGCCGAAGAGGTCGCCGCCGAACTCCACCTCGACCGCCGCGCCGCGTACGCCGTCCTCTCCGCGCTCGCCGAACTCGGGATTTTGGATGAAGGCGAGGACGGGTTCCGGCTTCGCGGCGAGCATTATGGGCCGCTCCTCGACGACTCCGACGCGCGTTATGCCGGAGGTCGGGTCGTGCATCGCTTCGAGCTTATAGGGAAGTGGAGTGAAATCCCGAAGATACTCCGCACCGGGGAACCCGTCGAGGATCGCACCCGGGCGAACTTCGCCGGAACCTCGACGATGGCGCAGGCGATGCGCGGCGGCGCGAAGGAGAGCGCGGATCAAATCTCTGAGATGCTCCTCTCCCGCCTCCCCGAGAACCCCCGCATCCTCGACATCGGCGGCGGCCCCGGCGCGAACGCGGAGTCTTTCGTCCGCCACGGGGCGGACGTCACCGTCTTCGACCGGGCCGAGGTCATCGAGGTGACGGGGCGGTTTCTCTCCGAGGCCGGGGTCTCGACGGTCTCCGGCGACATGAACGTGGGTTTGCCGGAAGGGCCGTTCGACGCGGTGTATTTTGGGAACACGTCGCATCTTTACGGGCCGGAGGAGAATGAAAGGCTCTTCGAGCGGATGCGGGCGTCGCTCGCGCCGGGGGGCGTCGTCGCGATCCGGGAGTTCGTGCGCGGCATGAGCGACGATGCCGCGCTCTTCGCCATAAACATGCTCGTCCTCTCGTCGTCGGGCGGAACATACTCGGCGGACGAATATGCCGCGTGGCTTTCCGAGGCCGGATTCGAGGAGACCGAGGCCGTCCCGATACCGGGCCGGACGACATGCCTCGTCTTCGCCCGAAATCCCCGTTGAGCGAAGCCCCGCGAGCGCGGCCCCTCGCGGCGGCGAGGGAACGCATATGCTCGGTGTTCATCGTCGTGGCTCTCGTTCGCCGGAGAAGGGGGCGGTCATGATCCTTCCGGCTTGTGGAAGCGGAGCCACTCTTCGACGGGGGTGAAACCGAGCCTCGCGTACCATTTCTTCGGCCAATCGTCCGCGTCGGCGCGGAGGCATATGGATGAGTATCCCGAGCGGCGGTCTTCACGGACGACGGCGGCTATGAGTTCGTTTCCGAATCCCCGTCCCTGAAATCTCGGGAGGATGTCCACGTCTTGTAAACGACCGAGGCGGCCGGAGGGTGTCTCGAAGACGACGAGTCCGATGCCGCCGATGACGATGCCGTCGTTCGAAAGGGCGAGATGCCATTCGCCGTCGAGGAAGCGTTTCCGGCGCCGTATGTGATCCACCATGCGTCTCGCCCGCTCCGGCTCGACCCCGAACGCGCTCTCGACCTCGACGCGCATCCGGGCCATGCGGCTCCATCCGGCTTCGTCTTCGACGCGATCGAGTTCGAGTTCTTCGCTTCCGGGCGGCTCGGCGGGGAGGGGCATATTCATGGCGATGCTCCTTCGGATTTCTCCGGGGACTTCGAGGTGGAAGCCGTCGGGGGCGGGAACGACGAACTCGTACCGGTGGCGGCACGGCATCGGATGTTCGGGGTCGAAGGCGCGGGTGTCGGCGACGATCGCGAGGTGGGAGAGGCTTTGACCGGGCCACTCGCAATCGCGGGTCGCCACGCCGTATGGAAGCTCGAACACCTCCCCGCCCGCGGAGGCGATGCGCCACTCGGTTACGAGAACCGCGCGGCGGGCGAACGTCGTCTCCATCCGCTCACCCGAGTTCACGTTCGATGGCCGGGAGGAGTTCGCGCAAATTCCTCCGGTTTTGTCCGAGGTCGGAGTTCCCGACCCTCGACGCGCTCTCGAAGACGGCATGAGCGTTCTCATCGTCGCCGGAGATTTTTATCGTTATGTCGTCCTCGAATTTGAAGATGCGGGTGGTTCGCACGGCCTTTATGGTTCCGTTGGAGGAGGAGCCGAGCCGCCATCTTTTCGATGTGTGGATCGCCCGCTCGATGGCGGAGGCGAGCTTTTCGGCGGGGACTTCGTATGAAACCTCGGCCCGCGCGGACTTCGGCCCGGTTCTCTCAATGTCTTTCATAAACTTCGTTCCCCTTTATTCCCTTTATCATGTGCGTATGATGCTCACCCCGGAAGTCCTCGAAACATGTTATCGCGCCGGGGCGTTCCCGATGGCCGACGGGGAGGGCGGGGTCGAATTTTACCGCTCGAACCCGAGGAGTATTTTGGAACTCGACTCGCTCCATGTATCGAAGTCTCTTCGGCGGGTGCTTCGCAAAGGGGCGTTCGAGGTTCGGATAAATTATGATTTCGAGTCGGTCATACGGGCGTGCGCCGACCGGGAGGAGACGTGGATCGACGCGGAGATCACCGCTGCGTTCATCGCTTTCCACCGGGCCGGAAAGGCGCACAGCGTCGAGGCGTATGTGGACGGGGAACTCGCCGGGGGGCTTTATGGCGTGTCCATCGGCGGGGCGTTCATGGGGGAGTCCATGTTCTCGCGGAGGCCGGACGCCTCGAAGGTGTGCCTCGTGCGCCTCGTCGAGCGGCTGAGGGAGAGGGGCTTCGTCCTCCTCGACTGCCAGATTCAGAACGAGCATCTCGCGCGGATGGGGGCGGTGGAGGTTCCCGAAGACGAATTTCTTCGGCGGCTCGAACGGGCTTCGGCCCTTCGGCGGAGTTTTGCGTGAGGGGGCGTGTGGAATGCGGCGTGGTAAGCTAGTTTCATGGACAACCGATACATGAACTTGGATCGCAAACCGCAACTCGAACGCCCCATAATGGTCATCGCCTTCACGGGATGGAACGATGCCGCCGAAGCGTCGAGCCTCGCGCTGAAAACGATGGGGGAAGCCTGGGAGGCCGAGTCGTTCGGCTCCTTCGACTCCGAGGAGTTCTTCGATTTCCAGGTGACGAGGCCGCAGATCCAGCTCGTCGAGGGCGTTACGCGCGACATTCAATGGCCCGAGAACGTCCTTCGCGCCACAGAAAGCGCTCCGGAGGCCACGGGCGGACGCGGCGTCGTCCTCGTCTCCGGCCCCGAGCCGAACCTCCGCTGGAAGACGTTCTCGAACGCGGTCGTGGAACTCGCGAGGGAGATGAACGTCGAACTCATCGTGACTCTCGGGGCGTTGCTCGCGGATGTTCCGCATTCGCGCCCCGTCTCGGTCGCGGCGAACTCGCAAGACCCCGAGCTCGTCGAGGGGCTTGACCTCACCCCTTCGCGCTATGAAGGCCCGACCGGGCTAACGGGCGCGCTCCACCGCATATGCGCCGACTCGGGCATACCCTCGGTCAGTTTCTGGGCCTCGACGCCGCATTACCTTCCGGCGGTGCCATCGGCCCCGGCGGCGATCGCGCTTCTCGAAAGGTTCCGGGATCTCACCGGGATAAGCGTGGACACTTCGGATCTCGACCGGAACGCGGGGGATTATCAGGAGCAAATCTCCGCCGCCGTATCGCGCGACTCCGACCTCGCCTCGTACGTCCAAATGCTCGAGGAGCGATACGACTCGCAAGCCGAAGGAGCGAGGGATCTCCCCTCCGGCGACGACCTCGCGCAGGAACTTGAGGACTTCCTGAGAGATCAACGCGACGACGAGTAGTTTTTAGCCGTCAGCAATCAGCCGTCAGCTTTTTGGCACTTTGACGAAACACCGCTTCGAGTGCGAAGATGCCGGAGGGGCGGAAAACCGAGGCGTTCGTATTCGAGACAGGGTGTCAAAACGCGGGTTTTTGCTGATAGTTGACGGCTGAAAGCTGTCAATAAAACAACGCCACGATGAAGATAATGATCGCGGCGATACCGAGCATTCCTTGCGCGACCGCCGAGAATGCGTACCCGATGAGTACCCCTCCGGCGGCCCTCGACGCTCTTTGCCAGTCGTTAGGGCTGAACGGTGTTTCCTCGTTCTCCTCGGTTGCGCCGTGTCTTTGCCGCCTTAAGTATTCCCCGGCGAAGACGCCTCCGATGGTTCCTAAAATGAGGCCGAAGAGGGAGCCGATGCCGAGGAAGAGGAAGCCGACGGCGGCTCCGGCGAGACCTCCGAGCGCGCCTCCGAGCATGCCCCAGTTGCTCGCGCCGAAGCGTTTCGCCCCGTACGAGGTGCCGATGAAGTCCGCGACCATCGCGAGCGCGGCGAAGACTCCGAGGAGGGCGACGACCCACCCCCCGACTATCTCGAAGCTCGTGTAATACGCATAAAGGAGGGACGAGAGGAAGATGAGCGGCACGCCGGGGAGTCCCGGAAGCACGCTCCCGAGAAGCCCGACGAGCATGCCGGAGAGTGAGATCCAAAGTATCGGCTGCCCGAATATCTCCATACTACGAAACCACGGGAAGACTCTTCTTCGGCTTCTTCCCCGGCTTGCCGAGAACCGCGTTGAGGCTCCCGGATTTGTACGGCGACATCTCCATCGCGACGTAAAGAAAGCCCGCGTCCTTGAGTTCGGCGGATATTTCCTCCCGCATCGAGAACGCCCGCTCCATCTCGGACTCACCGACTTCGAGACGGGCGATCTGCCCGTGGTGCCGGACGCGAATCTCCCCGAAGCCTTCCCGCCTCAAAAACTCCTCCGCCCTCGTGACTTGCGAGAGCTTCTCCGGCGTTATCTCCTCCCCGTACGGGAAGCGGCTCGACAGGCACGCGAGGGCGGGCTTGTCCCAGCTCGGAAGCCCGAGGTGCTTGGCAAGATCACGGACTTCTTCCTTCGACACCCCCGCTCTCGAGAGCGGCGAGACGACCCCGAGCTCCTTCGCGGCCTTCCTTCCGGGTCGGTAGTCGCCCTCGTCGTCAGCGTTCGCTCCGTCTATCACGCAGCCGTAGCCGCGTTCCTTCGCCATTTCGGCGAGGTCGGAATAAAGGGTGCTTTTGCAAAAATAGCATCGGTTCGTCGGGTTCTTCGCGTAGTCGGGGTTGTCGAGCTCGCGGGTGTTCACGACGATGTGCTCGACCCCGAGGGAGCGGGCGACATCCTTCGCGAGGTCGAGTTCCGACGGAAGATACGTCTCGTTGTTCGAGGTGACGGCGAGGACTTTGTCTTTTGGGAGGGCGTTCGCGGCCACCGCGAGGGCGAGCGAGGAGTCGACGCCGCCGGAGAAGGCGACGAGCGCGCTCCCGTGCGGCGCGACGATGCCGGACAATTCCTCCATCCGCTCCTCCGAAGCTTTTGTGGATATGAGTTCCACGTATTTCCTCTCTATGGCTTTGCGTTCCGTGAGAGCCATTCTAAAACCTCGGCGGGGTGCTTGTCCGGCGGGAAGACGGGATAAAAGACCTTCTCGACCTTCGATCCCCGAATCACGAGCGTGAGCCGCTTTGTGAGCGTCATCCCTTCGACCCCGAAAGTCGGGAGTTTCATGGCTTCGGCGAAGTCCAGATTTTCGTCGCTGAGAAGCTCGTATTGAAGCCCGAGCCGTTCGACCGCTTCCCTCTGATATTCCGTGCTTTGCGTGCTCATCCCGAAAACCCTCGCCCCGAAAGACCGGAACTCGGCGTGAAGGTCGCGGAAGGCGCATGACTCGGGCGTGCACCCGCGTGCGCCGGGGATGGAGTTCCAGTTTTCCGGGAGTTCCATGTCCGGCCTCCCCGTCATCGGATAAATATAAAGGACGGTTTTTCCCGGAAGCGAAGCGATGTCCACAATCCTTCCCGCCGTGGATGGGAGGGAGAGTGATGGAACCTCCATACCCGGAAGATGGTTCGAGGCTCCGTCGTCGGTCGGGGCGGGGAGGTCTTCGGGGAGGGTGTTTATGTCGTCCGGTTCCGGCATGGCCTCACCTTTCTTCGTTGGCGGCTTCGAGAATGTCATGGAAATCTCGCGGAGAGACGATTTTCACCATCGTTTCTTCGAGGTCGAGGAGGTCTCCGTCGCCCGAGACGAGATAGTCGGTACGGGAGTTCGCGGCGAGGTCGAGGAGGTAGTCGTCGTCGGGGTATCGGCTCGTGGCTCGGGTGCGTTCGTCTTCGGCGAGTGTCGCGCCTTCGCGGAGCCAAAGTATGTATTCGAGGGCTTCGTCTCCCGTGAGATAGCGGCGGAACTTTTCGCGCATAAGCACGGTTTGGAGTTCGAAGAGGCGTTCGTTCGACGCGACCATCTCGAACGACTTTTCGTGCCAGTGGCGGATGATGCCCCATGGCGGCCCCTTCTCGGAGAGCGCCGCCGAGACGAATGCGTTCGGGTCTATTACGGCTTTGACCGTCGGCTCTCTTCGCGCTCTCTTTGCTCGCGACGCTCACGCCGCCATGCGTGCTGTTCTTCGACCGCGAGCCTCATCGCCTCCTCCTCGGAAAGCTCCTCGACGCCGCGTTCCTTTCGGCCTCGGGACATTCGTTCGAGTACCTCGACGATGCTCCCGGACGACTCCATGAGGTATCTTTCGAGCGCGTCCTCGACGACATCCTCGGAGTCGCGGCCTTCCTCGCTCGCCCGCGCCTTCACGGCCTCCATGAGGTCGCGGCTGATCTTCGTCTCGACTTTCTCCATACTCGCCTTCTTTTCGCTTTCTATTCCACCACTTTACCGCACCGGGCGGCGAGAACGGCGGGGACTTCGCGGTATTTCGGGAGCCGCTCGGCGAGACGCCCATCCGCCCGCGGCTCGACGGCTCGCTCCACATGGAAGCCGGCCTTCGAGAGCGCGTTCAAATAGCCGCTCACGGTCCGGTGATGGGAACCGACTTTGCCGCGAATGCCTCTCGGGTCGTCGGAGCGCCAGAAACCCTCCTCGAAGTAGCCGGTGATTTCCCAGGCGGAGTCATTGGCGGCGTCCATCCCGAGCTTCGAACCCGGTGTCCGGGTGACCGGGTGCGTGATCGCGAAGACGAACCACCCTTCGTCCCGGAGAACGCGCGCCACCGTTGTCAGCGTTTCGTCGAGATCCGGAATGTCCATAAGCGCCATGTTGCAAAGCGCGCCATCGAAGGATGCGTCCTCGAAACCGGACAACTTCCTCGCGGCGTCGAGTATATCCTCGACGCCGAGGGATTCCTCCCTTTCGTGCCTCCTCGCAAATTCGAGCATCTTCTCCGAGATGTCCACTCCGACGACCTTCGCCCCGCGCTTTGCGAACGCCCGGATCGCGACTCCCTGCCCGCACCCGAGGTCGCATATCCGTCGACCTTCGACGTCTCCCGCGAGTTCGAGGAGGTTTGGGAGAGCGAGGTCGTGGAGGATCCAGTTTTCGCCGAGACCTTCGTCGTGCCATTCGGCGATCTCGTCATACGCGGCGCGGCGCATGGAGTCTCAGACTCGCTCTAAAACGACCGCCGCGTTATGTCCGCCCACCCCGAGGTTCGAGCAAAGCGCCGCTTCGAGGTCGGGGACGCTCCGAGGCTCGTTCACCACGTAGTCGAGGTCGGCGCAATCTTCGGCGACCTTCTCCAAATTCCGCATCGGCGGTATCGTCTTCTCTTTTATGGCGAGGGCGCATATGACGGTTTCGATGGCTCCGGAGGCTCCGAGGGAGTGTCCGAGCGTGGATTTCGTCGCGGAGACTTTCACGTCCGGGTTTATGGAGGCCATCGAGTGCGATTCGGGGCCGTCCCCGGCGACGGTTCCGGTGCCGTGGGGGTTCATGTATCCGATCTTCTCCCCTTCGAGGCCCGCGTTCTCGACGGCGAGGCGCATGGCGCGGCGCACTCCGCGGCCTTCGGGGTCGGGGTCGGTCATGTTGTGGGCGTCGGTGGTTCGCCCGACTCCGGTTATTTTGGCGTACGGCTCGGCTTCGCGGCGGGCGGCGGACGCTTCGCTTTCGAGGATCACGACCCCCGAACCCTCGCCGATGAGGAATCCGGCGTGGTTTTCGTCGTACGGTCGGCACGCTTCTTCCGGATTCTCGTTGTTCCGGCTCATCGCTCGCATCGCGATGAAGCCCGCGACGATGACCGGGGTGATCGTGGCTTCCGACGCTCCGCAAATTACGATGTCGGCGTCGCCCCTTCGAATCAAATCGTATCCGAGGCCGATCATGTCGGTTCCGCACGTGCACGCCAATGCGCCCGCCACCGACGGCCCTTGAACGCCGAGTTGAATGCCTATGTGTGCCGCCGCCGAGTTCGGCATGATCTTCGTGACCGCGAACGGATTGACCCGCCCGGGGCCTTTCGTGTCTATCGTCCTTTGCGTGTCCTCCATGCTCGCCACCCCGCCGAGGCCGCTCCCCATGACGAGTCCGACCCGCTCGGGCGTGTCGTTGAGGAAGCCCCATGCTCCGGCGTCCTCTAAAGCGAGCTTCGAGGAGGCGAGGGCCATTTGGGAGAATCGGTCGGTTCTCGGGACGATTTTTCGGTCCATGAAGTCCTTCGGCTCGAAGGAATCGCACTCGGCGGCGATGCGGACGTCGAAGCCGTCGGGGTCGAAGAGGGTGATCGGGCCGGCCCCGCTCTCTCCGGCGAGGAGCGCGGCCCAGAAATCCTCGCGCCCGACGCCGATGGGGCTGACGACCCCGACTCCGGTTATATAAGCCGCAGGGATTCCGTTCTCCATCGCGCCCCCTCGAAGCATATCGAATAGAGTTTATCGAACGAGGGCATCTTATCATCACGGTATAGCCTCGACTTTCAAAGCCGTTCTTAAGCCCCTCCCTCCCCGTTCCGATAATCACCGTGACAGACCTCCCCGAAAGGAGCGGGCTTTGCGCGAAGCCGAGGATCGAAAGAAACGCGCCGCCGGAGAGAACGCCCTCAAGGAGGGCGCGAGGCGCGTTTCTTTTTGGAAGGCGGCTGGGCTCTTCGCCGCTATGTTCAAGCTCGAAGGCATGAAGCACCGCGCCGGGAGGGGGTTCGCGAGGCCCGGCGAAGATGGGTCGCGGGCGGAGAGGCGAAGAGGGAGGTCGGAGGCGCCCTCGACGGCTTGCATGGACACGGTTTCTATATTTTCCATGATGTGGAGCTTGCCGGGATCGGCAACGTGGACCACGTCGCGCTCGGGCCGCATGACTTCTTCGCGATCGAGACGAAGAGCCACCGGGGCCGGGTGTCGGCTCGCGGGAGGGCGCTTCTTTTGAACGGGAAGCCGCCCGAAAAGGACTTCGCCGCGCAGGCGTGGCTCGTATCGGCTCAAGGAGATTCTGGGACGGGGAGTCTCACCCGTACTGTGCTTCACGCGGGCTTCGGCGAGGGCGGGCCTTCGCGTCAAGGGTTTGAGGGTTTTGGAGGCGGGGTCTCTCACCGGGGCGATCCTCGAAGGCGGGAGGACACACGAGTTCGCGTCCATATCGAGGGCCGTCGCCGCGCTCGGGGCGGCCACCGAATGCCATCCCTCGGCTGTTCCGCGTGTTCCCCGCGTCCGGTGAAAACTCCGGCGCGTAGAGATTTCGCAGCGGAGCTTATGAGGTGGATCCACCCCTCAGCGAGACTCCGGTCGGCGGGCGCGGTCTTTCCGGGGAGGTATTTTCGGAAGCCCGGACTATGGAAGGCTCGACCCTTCCGTAGTCCGCTGTCAATCCTCCCTCGGCCCGTTTCCGGCTCGCGGCCCTTTGATCTCCACCACGCCCTTGGCGTACGGCGAAGAGGAACGCTTCGAGGCGCGAGTGGACGCCGAGCTTGTCGAAGATGTTCGTCATGTGGGTATGCTCGGTCTCGACGGCGATGTTCAGTTTTTTCGCGATCTCCTTTTTACTGAGCCCTTCGGCGAGGGCTTGCAAAACTTCGCGCTCGCGGCGGGTGAGGCTCCGGGCGGCGAGCCGGGCCTCTCCGTCTCGCGAGCGCTTCCTCGTGGCGAGGCGGAGCATCTCCACGGTCTCCTCCGCCGAGAGTATGTTTTCCCCGGCGAGGAGCCGCCGGGCGGAGGCGAGGATGTCGTCTATCTCCGCCGCCTTGTGGAGGATGCCGTCGGCCCCGGCTTCTATGGCGAGCGCGTGCCTTTCGCGGTCGAGGCTCGCCGTGAGGACGAGGACGGTCGGGGGAGGGGATATTTCTTTGAAAGACTGTATGAGGGCCGTCGCGTCCCCGTCGGGGAGGCCGAGGTCCACGACCGCGAGATCGAAGCCCGAAGCCTTCGCCCGGCGGGCCTCGGCTATCGTCCCGGCCTCGGAGACGGGGCCGAAGTCCGGCGCGTCTCCGAAGACGAGCGACATCGCCTGCCGGAAGGAGGCGTGATCCTCGACGAGAAGCACCCGGCTCACGCCGCCCCCACCCACCGATGGATGACCCATGATCTCTGTGTCTTTCCCGAACGCGACGTTGAGCGAAGCTGTCATGTCGGCTCCTGTTTTCCGTTTTCCGACTCCGTCCGCAAAGATACGCCCGCCGACCTTCGCCTCGCATCGG
>JACCWD010000202.1 GCA_013697825.1 Rubrobacter sp. | reverse complement strand
GCCAATCCTCGCGTCGTCAAACGCAAGATGTCCAACTTCGGGGTCAAAAAACCAAGTCACCGCGCCTGGCCTCAACCGACCAAACCCTTTCGCGAAGCGGTTGTTCTCCTTATCTAAACCGTATTGGCTCTAAGCACCTTCATCGAGACGCTTCCCAGCCTGAGACGGTCGAGCATCCCGAGTCCTCGGCTGCCGAGGGCGATCAAAGCCGGCTCCCCGCCCTCTTCTTCGGAGGCTTCGAGGATGACGGAGGCCGCCTCCCCTTCCCGGACGCGGATGCGCGGGCGGTGTCCGAACCTTTTCTCCAGCGCGGCCGCCCGTTGATCGAGGGCCATCTCATGCCGACTTAGCGAGACTTCGAGCGGCACGGCCGTAGTCTCCGTGAATCTCTCCGCCTCCGACGCGTCCACGAACACGTGGTGCGCCCGCAAGAGCAAAGTCCGTATTTTTAGTACGCTCGCGATGCCGCTCGCGAGTTCCCCCGCCCTCTTCGCGCCCTCCGACGAATCGTCGCCGACGACCACACGGGAAGGCGGCCACGCCCTCTCGCCACCCCGCACCACCAAAACCGGGCAGGAAGCGAGGTTCACGACGCCCTCGGAGACGCTCCCCATCACGAGCCGTTTGACGGCTCCGAGACCCCGGCTGCCCATGATTATCAGGCCCGCGCCAAGTTCGTCCGCCAGGTCGGAGATCGCCCCGGACGGTCTTCCCCGGAGGAGGTGGGCACCCGCCGCCATTCCTCCCGCCGCCTCCAGCGCATCCAGTTGCTCAAAGAGAACTTTCTGGGCTTCCTCTTCACAAGCGCCGGAGTCCGTTGCCATCGCAATGGCCGGGTGGGAATAGGGCGGAGCGGTCTGCCAGGCGTGGGCCACGTGCAGCTCCGAATCGGCTTTGTTTGTGAGATCCACCGCCGCCCGCAGGGCGAGGGCCGCGTCTTCGGAGCCGTCGGTGGCTAACAGGATCTTCTGCGGAAACCCGCTACCCGGAGACTTCATACGGAATCCGGGTGGTTATTTCGCGGCCTTTGCCGCTCGGGAGTCGGGGAAAGACCGAATGCGACTCCCGACTCCCGAAGCCGCCACGCATGGAACCCTTCATCCGGATTCCGTATCAGCGGCGGGTTTCTCGCGGCTGAAGGCTTCGCTTGCGATGCGGGATATCCTCCCGGATTCTTTCGTGAGGAGCGGCCCGAGGATGGAGAGAATGAGCACGTAGAGCGCGGCGAAGGGCTGGATGATCCCCGAGAGGCCGCCCGCCGCAGCGAGGCTGGCGACGATGATCGAGAACTCACCGCGCGAGACGATGGTGAACCCCACGGTCGCCGACGCCCGGTTCGACAGCCCGGCGTTTCGTCCGGCGATCATGCCCGCCACGAAGTTTCCGAAGACGGTGAGCGCGACCGCCGCGAGGGCCAGCCACACCGCCTCACCGAGGCCGAGCGGGTCTATGCTCAACCCGAAGCTGAAGAAGAAAAGCGCGCCGAAGAAGTCCCGGAACGGAATGACCATCCGCTCTATGCGCTGGCGATGCTCCGTCTCCGAGAAGACGAGGCCGAGGAGGAGCGCCCCGATGGCCTCCGCGACGTGGAGCGTCTCCGAGAAGCCGGCCACGAAGAACAGCGCGGCGAATACGACGAGCACGAAAGTCTCCCCCGACCGGATATCGAGCAGCCGATTCAGCAAAGGCGCGCCCTTCCGGGCGAGGACGAAGAATAAAAGTATGTATCCGAGGACGACGAGCATTTGGATGACCGTGTCCGCCACGGTTCCGCTGTCGGAGAGGACGAGGCCCGAGAGGACGGAGAGGTATACCGCGAGGAACACGTCCTCGAACATGATGATGCCGAGGATCATCTCGGTCTCCGGGTTGGCGGAGCGTTTGAGGTCCACGAGCATCTTCGCCACGATGGCGCTCGATGAGATCGTGGTGATCCCCGCCACCGCCAGTATCCCCGCGAATTGGAATCCCGCGAGCCACCCGAAGAGGAGGCCGAGGGTGAAGTTTATCCCGATGTAAACCGAGCCGCCGAGGACTATCGAGCGACCGGAGCGGATGAGCCTGCCGACGGAGAATTCCAGCCCGAGATAGAAGAGCAAAAACAGCACGCCCACCCGCCCGAGGAAATCCAAAATTTCCCGGCTTTCCTCGAAGCCGAGGTCCACAGGCCCGATACTCGGCAAGTGCGGCCCCACCGCCATCCCGATAAGGATGAGGAACGGGATCACGGTGAAGCGCAGCTTTCCGGCGAGGAGCGCCGCCCCGGCCGCGAGCAGGAGCGCCGCCCCGACTTCCAATACCAGATGGTCTTCCAACGCTACCCTCTATCCGCGGCGAGCGCGTCCCTCAACTTGTTTACCTGATGCCTCTCGCCCGCGACGACGAGCGTCGCCCCCCGGTTGATGGAGGCTTCCGGGCCGGGGCTTATGGATTTGGCGCGTTCATCCTCGATGATCGCCACCACCGTCGCTCCGAAGTTCTGCCGGATGGCGAGATCTCCGATGGTCTTCCCCTCCGCCTCGGATCCGGGTTCGACCTTGTACCACTCGATCACGAGATCGTCGAAGGCCATCTCGACGCTCTCCAAAGCCTTCGGCGTATACGCCATGCCGCCGAGAATCCCCGCGAGCTGCCTCGCCTCCGCGTCCTCCAGGCTGACCGACGCCGCGCACTCGTCGTGATTGTCCTCCTCGAACTGGAAAAGCTCCCTCCGACCGTCGTCGTGGACGACGATCACGACCCTCTCGCCGCCTCTCACGTCAGCTTGGAACTTTCTCCCAATCCCCGGCAGATCACTCTCTCTTATATCCATCTCTCGAGTCTCCTCGCACTCTCTGTCTACGCACGACGCCGCCCGAATGCGACGCGGCGAGCGACCCTTTCGGAGAACGACTACTTTCACCTTAACCCGATTTTGCGGAATTGCTAGTATCCTCGCGGAAAAGCCCCGCGTAGAACGGAAGAATGGTCGTGGGTTATCATGTCAGGGTCGCAACTTACAGGAGGTAGACGAATGCGCGGAACGATTGGCGAAACGCTCGAACGGCTGGTTCTTTTGCAGATCGGCGCAGCCGCCGCGACCCGCGACCGGGTCGAGAACGTCGTCGAGGGGCTCATCGAGGAGGGCCGCGTCCAGCGCGAAGAGGGCCGCACCGTCGTGGACGAGGTGATGAACCGCGCCCGCGAGCGCTCCTCGGGCGCTCGCTCGCTCGTGGACGCCTCGACCCAGCAAGCCCTCCGCTCCGCCGGACTCCCGACCCGCGAGGACTACGAGGACATGGTCTTCCGCGTCGAGCAACTCGAACACCGAGTCCGCATGCTCGAAGACCGCCCCGCCGCCCCGCCCCCGCCCGCCGGAGGCCCGAGCGGCGTGTCCGGCCCCGGCCCCGGCCCGAAGCCGCCGGAAGAACGCCCCGAAACCCCGCCGGGACTTTAAAAACCGGGAGTCGGGAGGTCGCGTCGCTTCGCTCGCTTCGGGAGGCACTCGCTTCGCTCGTTTCGGGAGTCGGGAAGGACGGGTTGTTCGGCGCGTGCGGATTTTATCGGCGATGCTTTTTATGGTTCGCGTGGCCTTCTTTGCGAGTGTACGGATGCTCCCGATGTTTCGTGGGACGGTTCGTGGTGGAGGGGTGTGGTTTGCGCGTGATACCGGATTCGGGAGGAAAGGCGTTCATTCGCGCATTGGCGAATCTTCGTGGAGATGCGGCATGACACGTCTCCACGGGCGAAGGCGGGCGGAAGCCCTCCGGGCGGGCGCCATTCCGTTTGGCTGGACTCGGCATGAGAGCGGAGAGCGTGGAGTTCGGGAGCACGCGCCGCACAGCCTCATGCGAGCCATCGTCCCTCGCATTTCTCCGACTCTCGACTCCCGACTTCCGGGAGCAAAATGACTGACGCCGGGACTCCGACGGTCGGGGCGGGAAACCTCCGGAGGTTCTCCCAGATCGGGCGCGTCCTCTTCCGCCACGGCTTCGGCTTCGTCTTCGATACCCGGCGCGGGAGGCGTGAGAAGCGCGGTTTGCAGGAAATGCTCGCCCCGAACTTCGGTGCGAGGCTCCGGCGGACGCTCGAAGACCTCGGCCCGACGTTCGTGAAGTTCGGGCAGCTCCTCTCGACGCGGCCGGATGTGATCCCCGAGAGCGTCCTTTTCGAGCTTCAGAAATTGCAGGACACCGCCTCGCCGATGCCGTCCGGTTCGGCGCTCCGCATCGCCGAGGAGGAGCTCGGCTCCCCGGTCGCCGAGATATTCGCCGAGTTCGATCCGGAGCCGCTCGGTGCGGCGAGCATCGGACAAGTCCACCGGGCCGTCCTCAAAAGCGGCGAGACGGTCGCGGTGAAGGTTCAAAGGCCCGAAGCCGGGAACCGGGTCGAGTCCGACCTCGAGATCATGCGCGACTTCGCCTCCTTCCTCGACCGTCGCTTCGGCTCGAACATCGTCGTGGACGTTCCCGGACTCGTCGCCGAGTTCGAGGGGGTCATCCGGCGCGAGCTCGACTATTCAGCCGAGGCGCAAGCCGCCCGCCGCTTCGCCATAAACTTCGAGGGAACCCCCGAAGTCGTCATCCCCACTATATACACCGAGCTTTCGAGTTCGCGCCTCCTCACGATGGAATACATCGAAGGCACACGCTTCCACGACATCCGTCCGTTGTCTTTGAAACCTTCCGAACGCCGCCGCGTCGCCGAGATGGGGGCCGAGGCGATCTTCCGTATGGCCTTCGAGCACGGCTTCTTCCACGGCGACCCACACCCCGGAAACCTCATCCTCACCCCGGAAGGAAACCTCGCCCTCCTCGACTTCGGGATGGTCGGGTTCCTCTCTCGGGGCGACGTGGAAGCTCTTTCGCGGCTCTTCATATCGGTCATAAATCGTGATGCGGCGGCCGCGCTCCGGAGCCTCGAAGGTCTCGGCGTTCAATATTCCACCGACGTGCGCGACGACCTCGTTCAAAATATCGGGGAGTTTTTGCACAAATATTCCGGGCTTTCGGTGGGGGAGGTGACGCTCGGGCAAGCCCTCTCCGAACTCATCTCCATCGCCCGAAGGTACCGCCTCCGCCTCCCGCCCGTCTTCCCGCTCCTCGCGAAGGCGCTCGTGACCGCCGAAGGACTCGCCCGCTCCATAGACCCGACGATCAACGTTTACGAGGTCGCCCGCCCGTACGCCCGCCAGCTTCTCGCCGAGCGGTACAGTCCGGGCGCGCTCCGGGCGGCGGCGGAGGAGCGAGCCTTCGAATACGCCCGGTACATCGAGGAGTATCCCGAGCAAATGCGGCAAGTTCTCGGGGAGCTTTCGGACGGCGAACTCGAAGTACAGCTTCGACATGGCGGCCTCACCGAGCTCGTCGGGGAGGTGGATGTGCTCGCCAACCGCCTCGTGTTCGCGGTCGTCGCTTCGGCTCTTCTCGTCGGGTCTTCGATGCTCGGGGCGTTCGATCTCGGCGGGCCTTCCATTCCATATATCGGGATCGCGGTGGTTCCCTTCATCGGTTTCATGCTCTCTTTGCTTCTCGCGGCGATCGTGCTCTTCTCGATATTCCGTGGCGGGAGGCTGTGAAACGAAATCCGTGCGATGACTTCGAGTCTTTTCTTGTGCGTGAAGTCATGAGATCGTGAGTCGAAAAAATACCGACCTCACGAAGTGAGCGGCTCTCGGCTTCACGAACCCGCGCACGATGGAATCACCCATCCGGGTTCCGTACGACTTTCTCGCGTGTAACGATGGGCCGGGCGGGGAATACAGCGTGGCACTCGACAGAAAGGAAGCTCATGCGTGATTTCGCGTTGCTTGTTTTGAGGATCGTCGCCGGAGGGCTTCTCGCCGGACACGGGGCGCAAAAGCTCTTCGGTTCTTTCGGGGGGCCGGGGATGGAGGGGTTCGCCGGGTTTATGGAGTCTATGGGGATGAAGCCCGGCAAGCCGTGGGCCGCACTCGCGGGGGCTTCGGAGTTCGGGGGAGGGATGCTCACCGCGCTCGGGCTTCTCAACCCGCTCGGCCCGCTTGGCATCCTCGGAGCCATGTCCATCGCCGCCGCGAAAGTCCACGGCATAAAACCGATATGGGCGCAGGAAGGCGGCGGCGAACTCCCCGTCACAAACGCCGCCATCGCGGCGGCCATCGCGCTCGCCGGGCCGGGCCGGTACTCCCTCGACCACGCCCTCGACCTCCGCGTGCCGAAGAGGATCATCGCCCTCGCCTTCATCTCCGGCCTCGTCGTCGCGGCGACGAGCCTCTCCTCCGAACCCGACGAAGAAGAGAACGGCTCCGAAGAGAGCGCGTGATTCGATAAAGCCGTGCGCGAATCGAAAAAAGACGACTCGCGTTTGCATATTTCGGGCCATATTCGATTCGCATCGGCTTCGGTGGGCGTTTCGGGGCGGTGATGCGGGTATCTCCGTGGAAGGAGTCGGCGGGGGCGGAATCCCGTCTCGCCGAAGTCCGATCCACGAAAGGAGGGAGTCATCGAAGATCGCCAAACATATCCCGAGAACGCCGCGACGCGCCACTCAATGAAGAACGCGCTCGCCCACGCGGTCGGCCACGCCGGAGAGGCGAACCTTCTTCGAGATGACCGCCGAAGGAGTTCGATATGAGCGAAGAGCGGCGGCGAACGCACTCCGAGGAACCCGCCGAAGGCGGCGAAGAGAAAGTCGAATCGCCCGGAGCCGGAAAGTCGGAAAACCGGGACTCGAACGGCGAAGAGAAATCGCCGGAGCATTCCGAAGAACCCGCCGAAGGCGGCGAGGACGAAGTGGAAGAACCCGGAGTGGACAAGCCGGAAAACTCATAACGACGGATCGAAAAGGAGAACGTATGACACGCGAACGAAACATTGCGGCGCAGGAAAGATTCGGGGAGGCCGTGAACACCGGAAACCTCGACGTGTTCGACGAGGTCGTCGCGCCGAACGCCGTGGATCACGACCCCGCCCCCGGACAGGGACGCGGCCCGGACGGTTTCCGGAGCTTCTTCTCGACCATGCGGACCGCTTTCCCGGACTTCGCCGTCGAGGTCGAGCACATGACCGCCACCGACGACGATGTCGCCATCGCGTACACCGTGACGGGGACGCATGAGGGCGAATTTCAGGGAATATCGCCGACCGGGAAGAAGATAAAGGTTCGCGGGTGCCAGATCGGGCGCTTCGAGGACGGGAAGCTCGTCGAGCGGTGGGGAAGCTCCGACGAACTCGGCATCCTCTCGCAACTCCTCGCCGACGGCGACCCGGACAAAGACAAAGGACTCATGGACAAGATCAGAGACAAACTCAGCGGATAACGAAACGACCGGGCGGGGGATGATTTCCTCCGCCCGTTTTGGTTTCGGGCGTCGAATTTCAGGATAAGCATACGTCCGATGGAAAGCGATTTTGCGGAGGGGCGGGTTTTCGTTTTCTCCGCGCCACTATTTTTTGAAGGGAGAAGATTTTATGGACGCGGAGATCACACTCCGGGTCGACGGCGAGGAACACCGCCTCACCGTCGACACGCGAACCACGATCCTCGACGCGCTTCGCGAGCGCATCGGAAACACAAGCCCGAAGAAAGGGTGCGACCACGGCCAATGCGGCGCATGCACCGTCCTCCTCGACGGACGGCGCGTGAATAGTTGTCTCACCTTCGCCGTCGCCCACGACGGGGCCGAGGTCACGACGAGCGAAGGTCTTGCCGAGAACGGCGAACTCCATCCGATGCACCGCTCTTTCATCGAGCACGACGGGTACCAGTGCGGATATTGCACGCCGGGGCAAATCGTCTCGGCGGTCGGGATGCTCGAAGAGGTCGGGAACGGATGGCCGAGCCACGCGACCGAGAACGTTTCGGCGGAGGGGAACGCCGGACTCTCCGACGATGAGATACGCGAGCGCATGAGCGGGAACCTTTGCCGATGCGCGGCTTACGCGAACATCGTCCCGGCGATCCAATACGCCGCCGAACACGGCGAAGGGGTCGAAAGGGGCGGGAACGCATGAAGCCATACCGATACGAACGCTCCGAGGATGTCTCCGGCACCATATCCACCATTGCCGAAGAGCCGGAAGGAGCCTTCCTCGCCGGAGGCACGAACATCGTGGATCTCATGAAGCTCGGCGTGATGTCGCCGGACATGCTCGTGGATGTGCGCCGGCTCACCCCCGACGACGTCGAGGAGACGGAGGATGGCGGCGTCCGCATCGGGGCCGCCGTCACGAACAGCGACCTCGCCGCCGAACGGACGATCCGCTCCCGGTATCCGGCGATCTCGGAGGCTCTTCTCTCGGGAGCCTCGGCGCAGCTTCGGAACATGGCGACGACGGGCGGGAACCTTTTGCAAAGGACGCGGTGCGTGTATTTCCAGGACACGACGACGCCGTGCAATAAACGCGAACCCGGATCGGGATGCTCGGCCATCGAAGGCCACAATAAAAACCACGCGATCCTCGGCGCGTCGGAGCATTGCGTCGCCACACATCCCTCGGACATGGCGGTGGCGATGACGGCCCTCGACGCTTTCGTCGTGACGCACGGGCCGGACGGGGAGCGGCGAATACCGATCGAGGAGCTTCATCGGCTCCCCGGCTCCGAACCCGAACGCGACACGATCCTCGAACACGGCGAACTCATCACCGCGGTCGAGCTTCCGCCGACGGCGTTTTTCTCGAACTCGAAGTACCGGAAGGTGCGCGAACGGGCCTCGTACGCCTTCGCCCTCGTCTCCGTCGCGGCGGCGATGGATGTCGAGGACGGAGTGATTCGTGACGTACGCATCGCGCTCGGCGGGGTCGCGCACAAACCGTGGCGCGCGACAAAAGCCGAAGAAGCCCTTCGAGGCGAGCCGGTGAGCGAGGCGAACTTCCGGGCCGCCGCCGAGATCGAACTCGAGGACGCGGAGCCTTTGTCGGGCAACGCATACAAAATTCCGCTCGCCCGGAACGTCATAGTTCGGACTTTGAGCGACCTTTCGGAGGAGGGACGATGACGGCCACACAAGCTCCCGGCAAAGCCGTCGGCGCGCCGATCAGCCGCGTCGAGGGCGGTCTGAAAGTCCGGGGCGCGGCGACGTACGCATACGAGCATCGCCTCCACGAACCCGTGTACCTCTACCCGCTCCAATCCACCATCGCGAACGGGCGCGTCACGAAAATAGACGCGAGCCGCGCGGAGGCCGAGCCGGGCGTCGTCGTGGTTCTCACGCACGAGAACGCGCCGAAGCTCGCCTCGACCGACGACAAGGAACTCGCCATCCTCCAATCCGGCGATATCGGGTTCCGGGGGCAATTCATCGGAGCCGTCATCGCCGACACCTTCGAGACGGCCCGGTACGCCGCGAGCCTCGTCGAGATCGAGTACGACGAGAACGAGCCGGACGCGGATTTCCGCGCCGACCGCGACGATCTTTATACGCCCGAGCAATTGAACGCCGGCTTCGAGACGGACACGTCGGTGGGCGACGCGGACGGCGCGTTCGATTCCGCCGCGCACAAACTCGCCGCGACGTACACGACGCCGCGCGAGCACAATAATCCGATGGAGCCGCACGCGACCATCGCGGTGTGGGACGAGGACGAACTCACGCTCTACGAATCCACACAGGGAGTTTTCTGGACGCAAAAAACCCTCGCGCCGCTCTTCGGCCTCGACGCGGGAAAGGTTCACGTCATATCCCCGCACGTCGGGGGCGGGTTCGGGTCGAAGGGGCTTCCCCACGCGAACGTCGTCCTCGCGGCGATGGGGGCGATGCTCGTCCCCGAACGCCCGGTGAAGTTCGCCCTCACGCGGCACATGATGTTCACCGTCGCCGGATACCGCACGCCGACGATACAAAGGGTTCGCCTCGCGGCGGACGAGAACGGGAAGCTCTCGGCGGTGTCGAACGACGTCGTCGAGCAAACCTCGAAGATAAAAGAGTTCGCCGAGCAAACCGCGACCTCGGCGCGGATGATGTACGACTCGCCGAACATAAAGACGACGCACCGCCTCGCCGCGCTCGACGTTTCGGTTCCGTCGTGGCTTCGCGCTCCCGGCGAGGCTCCGGGTATTTTCGCCCTCGAATGCGCGATGGACGAGCTCGCCATCGAGTGCGGCCTCGATCCCGTCGAGTTCCGGATTATGAACGAGCCGGAGAACGACCCCGAGAGCGGGCTTCCGTTTTCCAGCCGCGGCCTCGTCGAGTGCCTCCGCGAAGGAGCGGAGCGGTTCGGGTGGAACGGTCGGCATCCCACGCCGCGCTCCGAGCGCGACGGGCGGTGGCTCGTTGGATCGGGGGTGGCTTCCTCGGTTTATCCGGTGTATTCGATGGGCGGCAACGCGGCCACGGTTCGGGCGAACTCCGACGGGAAATACGAGGTCGAGATAGGGGCGGCGGACATCGGGACGGGGACGTGGACGGTTCTCGGGCAAATCGCCGCCGATGAACTCGGCGTCCCCTTCGAGGATGTCGAGATGAAGATCGGGGACACGACTCTTCCGAACGCCTCCGGCGCGGGCGGGTCGTCGGGCATCACGTCTTGGGGTTCGACCGTCGTGGAGGCGGTTCGGAGCCTCCGCGAGAAGATCGAAGCCGACCACGGCGGGAACATCCCGGAAGAAGGTGTCGAGGCCACGGCGAAGATGCCGAAGAACCCGCATTCCGGCGACTTTGCGATGTACGCTTTCGGGGCGCACTTCGTCGAGGCCCGCGTGGACGAAGATACCGGGGAGGTTCGAGTTCCGCGCATGACGAGCGTTTTCGCCGCCGGGAACATCATGAACGCGAAGACCGCCCGATCGCAGTTTATGGGCGGGATGGTCATGGGGCTTTCGGCGGCTCTTCATGAGGAGAGCGTCCTCGATACTCGTTTCGGGCATGTCGTGAACCATGATCTCGCGGAGTACCACATACCGACGAATGCGGATGTCGGGGAGATGGACGTATCGTGGATCGAGGAGGACGATCCGTACGTGAACCCGATGGGGTCGAAGGGGATCGGGGAGATCGGCATCGTCGGCTCCGCCGCCGCCGTTGCGAACGCGGTGTATCACGCGACGGGCGTACGAGTCCGGGAGCTTCCCATCACGCCGGACAAGCTCATCTCATAGGCGGACAAAGGGCATCGGATGGAAATGCCGTCCGATGTCCGATTTCGTATCGTCCCGACGAAAAGCGAAAAGAGGAGGAATCATGGCGGACACGAGGAATGGCCCGGAGCTTCATCCGGACACCGTCGAGTTGGCGGAGGGCGCGAACTTCGGTTCGATTACGACGGTGTTCCCGAGCGGTCTTTTCCAGACGCATTTAATTTGGGTGGACACCGACGGCGAGCGGCTCGTGGTGAACACGGAGGTGCATCGCAAAAAGCACACGAACATCCAAAGCGACCCGCGCATCACGCTCACCATCCGCGACGAGAGCGACCCGTACCGGTACGCCGAGTGTCGCGGCCGCGTCGTGGAGACGGAGACGGGGCAGAAAGCACGCGACCATATCGACGAGCTTGCCCGGAAATACACGGGGGAGGATTATCCGGCGGACAACATAAAGAGCGAGCGGGTGATGATGTGGATCGTCCCCGAGCGGCAGACCATCGTGCATCAAAGCGTCGGAACCGGAATGGAGGACTGACGCGAAGACGGACGCCCCGGCGGCAACGGATTCATCCTTCGATTCATTCTCAGACCCGTTCGGGAGAGCGTGATTGGACACCCCCCCGATGCGGGTAACGAAAGGATGAAAGCACAGATTTAAGAAAGGAAATATTCATGGCGAACGAATTGCAAGGAAAAAAAGTCGCGATCCTCATTTCCCCGGTCGGAACTGAGCAGGTCGAGTTCACCGAGTCGAAAAAGGCCGTCGAGGACGCGGGCGCCGAGGTGGATGTCATAGGTATCGAGGCTGGAGAGGCGCAGGCGATGAACTCGGACGTGAATCTCGCCGACAAATTCACCGTGGATAAAACCTTCTCCGATGTGTCCGCCGACGACTATGATGGTCTCGTCGTGCCGGGTGGAACCGTCGGGGCCGACACGCTTCGCGGGAACTCCGACGCCGTGAACTTCATACGGGCGTTCTTCGAGCAGGCGAAGCCGGTCGGGGTTATTTGCCACGGGCCGTGGACGCTCGTGGAGGCCGATGTGCTTCAAGGTCGGACGCTCACTTCCTTCCCGACGCTCCAGACCGATATTCGGAACGCGGGCGGAAACTGGGTGGACGAGGAGGTCGTCGTGGATCAAGGTCTCGTGACGAGCCGGAACCCCGACGACATCCCGGCCTTCTGCGCGAAGGTCGTCGAGGAGATCGGCGAAGGCAAGCACCGCGAGCAATCCCGGAGCGCGTGAGGCGAATCGTTTCGGACATGCGAGCGAAAGCGCGGGGGCCGTCCGAGGGGACGGCCCCCGCGCTTTGATCCGCGAATGCCGTACCTCGCGTAAAACAATAAATCGACCGGAAGGGAAAAGCATGGCTGATGTGAACGTGGGTCTTTGGGTTCGGATGGAGGCGAAGCCCGGCAAGGAGGGTGATGTCGAAGAGTTTTTGAAAAGCGGCCTCGACCTCGTAAATGAGGAGCCGGACACGAACACGTGGTTCGGGGTGAAACTCGGCCCCTCGACGTTCGGGATCTTCGACACCTTTCCCGGCGAGTCGGGCCGCGACGCCCACCTCTCGGGCCGCGTCGCCGAAGCCCTCATGGCGAACGCCCCCGATCTCCTCTCCGAAGAGCCGTCCATCGAGAAGCTCGACGTGCTCGCCTCGAAACTGCCGGGCTGAAGGAGCTTTCCCGGCATCTGTAGCTCGGTCGCCGGGAGGAAGTGGAGGGGGTGGAGGAAAGAACACGATTCTTCCATCCCCTCAGTCCCGAGGGCGGACACCCCAGCTGCTATAATTTTACGCATGGAAATCGCCCGTTCGGAACAGCGTTTGCAGGATGCCTCGGCCCCGCCCGTCACGATCTCTTCCCTCTTGGAGAAGGTTCGGTCGTACAGTCCGGAGGGGGCGGAGGAGATGATTGCGGGCGCGTACCGCATGTCCCACGACGCACACAAAGGACAAACCCGCCGAAGCGGCGAGCCGTTCGTGTACCATCCGCTCGCCACCGCCGACATATGCGCCGACCTCCGCCTCGACTCGACCACCATCACCTCCGCGCTTCTTCACGATGTCATCGAGGACACCGAGGTCACGAAAGAGGAGATCTCCACCCAGTTCGGCGAGTCCGTCGCGGAGATAGTGGACGGGGTGACGAAGCTCACCCGGCTGCCCTCCGACAGCGTCGAAGACACGCAGGCCGAGTCGCTTCGGAAGATGATCGTGGCGATGAGCCGCGACGTGCGTGTGATCATCATCAAACTCGCCGATCGCCTCCACAACATGCGTACCCTCGCGTATTTGAAGCGCGAGACGCAACTTAAAAAAGCCACCGAGACGCTCGAAATTTACGCTCCGCTCGCGCATCGGCTCGGTATTTATTCGGTGAAGTGGGAACTCGAAGATCTCGCGTTCGCCACCCTCCATCCGCGGCGGTATGAGGAGATAAAAAGGCTCGTCGCCGCTCGCCGGGACGACCGGGAGTCGTTCATAAATACGACGGGCGAGGAACTCAAAAGGCATCTCGAAGAGACGAGCATCGAGGCGGATGTGAAGGGTCGGGTGAAGCATTTTTACTCGATTTACAACAAAATGATCCAACGCAACAAAGAGTTCAACGAGATATACGACCTCGCCGGACTCCGGGTCGTCGTGGATTCAGTGCGCGATTGTTATGGGGTTCTCGGGGTCATCCACTCGACATGGAAGCCGATACCGGGGCGTTTCAAGGACTATATCGCGATGCCGAAGTTCAACATGTACCAATCCCTCCACACCACCGTCATGTCGAACGAGGGGAAGCTTCTCGAAATCCAGATCCGTACCTCCGACATGGAGACGACCGCCGAGTACGGCATCGCGGCGCATTGGATGTACAAGGAAGGCAAAAAGCAAGACGGCATAGACCGTCTCACGTGGCTCAAGAGCATGATGGAGTGGCAGCGCGAGACGACCGACGCGACCGACTTCATGGAGTCGTTAAAGGGCGAGCTGATCGCTGACGAGGTGTTCGTTTTTACTCCCAAAGGCGACGTTGTGAGCCTTCCTTCGGGGGCGACGCCGATAGACTTCGCGTATCACGTGCACACCGAGGTCGGGCATCACACGATCGGGGCGAAGGTGAACGGCAAAATAGTGCCTCTCGACTCCGAGATCGTGTCGGGCGACCGGATCGAGGTGCTCACCGGGAAGAACGGCGCTCCGAGCCGCGACTGGCTCACTGTCGTCCAAAGCGGACGCGCCCGGAACAAAATTCGCCAGTATTTCAACAAGGCTGACCGCGAAGACAATCTCTCCCTCGGGCGCGAGAAGGTCATGGCCCTCCTCAAAAAGCGCCGGGGCGGAAAGGTGGCGAGCGGCGTGTTCGAGGAGGTCGCCGGGGAACTCAACCACGACGATGCCGACGACATGTTCACCGCTGTCGGGGCGGGCGTCTTGTCCGCGGACAACGTGGTCCACCGCATCTCCGAGCGTCTCAAGCCGCCGGAGGAAGAGGCGGGGAAGAGCCGGAGTCCGGCGCTCACCCCGCTCCCGCTCCCCGAGGATGAAGGCCGGGCCGACACCGAGACGGGTGTGAAAGTCGTCGGCTCGAGCGGCATATTGACGAGGCTCGCGCGTTGCTGCACGCCGATTCCGGGCGACGAGATCGTCGGCTACGTCTCCCTCGGGCGCGGAGTCGCCGTCCACGACGCGGGATGTGCCAACGCCCGCGCCCTCCGCGGCCGCGACCCCGACCGCTTCGTGGAGGTCGAGTGGGCGATGGACAACGGCAAGCTCTTCACCGTCGAGCTCCTCGTCGAAGCCCTCGACCGGATGCACCTCCTTCGCGACATAACCTCCACCATCTCCGACGCGGGGGTGAGCATCCTCTCGGCGAGGGTGGACACCATCGAGGATCGGACGGCTCTCAGCCGCTTCGCGTTCCGGGCGGCGAGCGCTCAGCACGTCGAGGACATCATCCGAAAGACGCGGAGCATCCCCGACGTGTACGATGTGTGCCGGGTGTCGCGCGACGGCACGCCTTTGGAGAGGTGAGTTCGCGGAAGACCCGGGCAAACGACGGAAGGAAACTTCTTGACAGACATTGAGCAGATCACCGTATCCATGGGGAGCATGGAAGTCAATGCGTACATCGTCCACGCGCCGGAGGGGGACATCATTGTGGACGCCGGGGCCGAGCCGGCGGAGATCCTCGGCAAAGTCCGAGGCGACGTCGCCGCCATCCTCATAACCCACGGCCACGCCGACCACATCGGCGCCCTCGACGAGGTGCGCGAGGCGACGAAGGCCCCCGTATACATGCACCCTCTCGATGCCGAACCCGCCGGAGTCACGGACTACGAGCCGCTTGGCGAGGGGGAAGACCTCGTCATCGCGGGCGAGTCCCTCCACGTCATCCACACACCGGGGCATTGTCCCGGCTCCGTCACCTTCATCGTCGGCGACGATCAAATAGTGGGCGACCTCATCCTCCCCGGAAGCGTCGGGCGCACCGACCTCGGCGGCGCGAACTGGGAAGACCTCGAAGCGTCCATCGCGAAGGTGATGCCTTTGTGGAAAGACGGCACGCGCCTCTTTTGCGGCCACGGCCCCGTCCTCTCCGCCGCCGAGGAGATGGAGACGAACCCGTATCTCCCGCGGTCGCTACCGCGGACGCTCGCGTGAGCGAGAAGGCATACCGGGGGCCGAAGGGGACGTACGACGTATTCTTCGGCGACGCATCGCGGCAAGAACCGCACGAACGCCCCGATCTCTGGGAGTGGTTCTCCGACATCGCCCGCGAACACTTTCGCCGCTACAACTTCCACGAAGTCCGCACCCCCGTCTTCGAGGAGGCGGGGCTTTACCGCCGGAGTTCCGGGGAAACCTCGGATGTCGTGACGAAGGAGATGTTCGAGTTCACGGACAAAGGCGGGCGCGACCTCGCCCTCCGACCGGAAGGGACTCCGGGGGCGGTTCGAGCGTACATTCAGCATGGGATGCACAAGCTCGCGCAGCCCGTGAAGATGTGGTATTTCGGGCCGATGTTCCGCCACGAGCGGCAGCAAAAAGGACGGTACCGGCAGCACACTCAGATCGGGGCCGAAATCCTCGGCTCCGACGACCCGCTCGTGGACGTGGAGGCCATCGCCCTCCTTTACGGCATCCATCAAGCCGTCGGTGTCCGCGAGGAAGTCGTCCACATAAACAATCTCGGAGATGCCGAGACGCGGGAGAAATACGTCCCCGAACTCCGGGCATATCTCGAAAAAAACCGCTCCGAACTTGACCCGGACTCGGTCGCCCGCATCGAGAGGAATCCGATGCGAACCTTCGACTCGAAGGACAAAAACACGCAAGCCGTGATGGCCGAAGCCCCGCTCGTCGGGGATTCTCTGAGCGAAGAGGCGACGGCTCACCTCGAAACGGTGAAGGAGGGACTCGGGGCGGTCGGGGTCCCGTATGTGGTGGACGGGCGGCTCGTGCGCGGGCTGGATTATTATACTTCGACCGTTTTCGAGGCGAAGAGTGCGGTTCTCGGGGCGCAGGATACGGTGGGGGCGGGGGGGCGTTACAATCGTCTCGTCGAGGATCTCGGCGGGCCGGACATGCCCGGTATCGGTTTCGGGAGCGGGGTCGAAAGAATACTCCTCGCCGCCGCCGAAAGGGAGCCGGCGTCCTCGCTCGATGTGTATTTCGTGACGCTCGTGCCGGAGGCCCGGATGGCGGCGTTCTCGCTCGCGAGCGGTCTTCGCTCGGAGGGGATCTCGTGCGACCTCGATTATGCCGAGCGGAGCGCGAAGGGGCAATTCAAACAGGCGGACCGCTCGGGCGCGGGCTTCGCCGTCGTCGTCGGCGAGGACGAGATGCGCGAGAATGTATGCACGGTGCGCGACAAGTCGAAGGGCGATGAGTCGAAGGTTCCGCTCGGAGACGCGAAAGCCCTCCTCCGGGCCGTCTCGGGATAGTTTCGTGGAGGTTCCGGTTCCGCTCGCCGAAACGCTTCGGAACGCCCGCTCCGTCGCCGTTCTCACGGGATCGGGCGTCTCCGCCGAGAGTGGGGTGCCGACGTTCCGCGACGCGCAAACGGGATTGTGGGAGAGATACGACCCCATGGATCTCGCCACCCCCGAAGCCTTCGAGCGGGACCCGAAACTCGTGTGGGAATGGTACGAATGGCGGCGAAAGCTCGTCGGCGAAGCGAAGCCGAACCCCGCCCACGAAGCCCTCGCCGAAATTGAGAAGCGCATCCCGGATTTCACCCTCATAACCCAAAACGTGGACGGCCTCCACCGCGAAGCCGGAAGCCGAAACGTCCGCGAACTCCACGGGAACATCCGGCGGACGATATGCTCGAAAGAGGGGATCGTCGTAATGCCGGAGAACTTCGTCGAAGGGACTCCGCCGCGATGCCCGAAATGCGGCTCCTTCCTTCGCCCCGATGTCGTGTGGTTCGGGGAGGCGCTTCCGGCCGCGGAGATTTCCGCCGCCTCCGAAGCCGCGAGAGCGTGCGAAATCTTCATCTCCGCCGGGACTTCGAGCGTCGTGTATCCGGCGGCCTCGCTTCCGTACGAGGCGATGGAAAATGGCGCGAGCGTCATCGAAGTGAACCCGGACGAGACACCGCTCACCGCGAGGGCGGACTTCGTTTTGAGCGGCAACGCGGGCGACGCGATCCCGGAGATGGCGCGGGCCGCCTTTCCGGGAATGGGGCTTTGAATGCCGAATGGTGGCGTATCCGATGAGCGGGAGGTCGTGGCGGCGTGCCTCGACCTCCTTTTCGTCGGCGAAAAACAAGTCGTCCGCTCCGAGACCCGCGGCGGACTCGGAATGCCCTCCGACGAGGAGAGGATGCTCTCGTACATCCGCGAAAACCTCGAAGGCATGAGCGAAGAGACGA
The DNA here is from genome assembly GCA_013697825.1 of Rubrobacter sp. Classification (GTDB taxonomy): domain Bacteria; phylum Actinomycetota; class Rubrobacteria; order Rubrobacterales; family Rubrobacteraceae; genus JACCWD01. Next base: position 20,851 of record JACCWD010000202.1, on the reverse strand, counting down.
TTTTGGACTTCCTCGAAAAGAACCGCGGGCGGCATCCCGTCGAGCCGAATCTCGACCCGCGAGGCCGCCTCCTTCCCATAGCCGACGAAGAGTTTCGCCACATTTTCCGCGACGGCGAGGGATGGACTCGTTTCCGTGAAACCTTCCCCGAATCGGACGGAAGCCTTCGCGTCTCGCGGGTCGGCTTCGACGGGGCGGTTAGTCAAGCTCTCATATACGCCGGACAGCAATTCGACTGGGAGACGGGGTCATCGGGTTTCTGGCTGTTTACGAAGACCGGCGGCGAGTGGGTCGAGGCGGGGCGGGCGGGGGAGTGGCTGTTGTGATGGCGGGTTCCGGCGATGCCGCCGAAACCCGCATTGTCAGCCGTTAGCTATCGGCTATCAGCTTTTCTTCCGGAGTGAGATGCCGAGTTCTTTTAATTGTTCTTCGGCGACGGGGCCGGGGGCGTCCATCATTTCGTCGCGGGCAGCCTGGGTTTTCGGGAAGGCCATGACCTCCCGGATGTTCGGCTCGTCGCGGAGGAGCATGATGAAGCGGTCTATGCCCGGCGCAATGCCGCCGTGCGGCGGCGCCCCGTACCGGAAGGCCCGGAGTATGCTTCCGAAACGACGCTCCGCTTCGTCTTCGTCCATCCCGATCACCTCGAAGACTTTTCGCTGTATGTCCGGGCGGTGTATTCGGATGCTCCCCGAGGCTAGCTCCGTGCCGTTCGCCACGAGGTCGTAAAGCTGCCCGATTATGGCGAGCGGGTCGGTGTCGAGGAGAGGCAAATCTTCCTCGCGGGGCATTGTGAACATGTGGTGCATCGGCTCGATGCGGTCTTCGACCTCGTTGTACTCGAAGAGGGGGAAGTCCGTGATCCAGCAAAGTGCGAGCGTGTCCTTGTCCACGAGGTCGAGCCGTTCCCGGAAGTGGAGACGGAGGCGATTCAAACTCTCGAAGACGACCGGGTTCTTGTCCGCGACGAAGAAAACCCAGTCGCCGGGCTTCGCTTCGACCCGGCTCGTTATGCCTTCGATCTCCTCCTCCGAGAAGAATTTTGCGATGGGACTCTTTATGTCCGCGTCCGTGATCTGGAAATGGGCGAGTCCCTTCGCGCCGCCTTCCTTCGCCACTTCGACGAGGTCGTCCACTTCCTTTCGCGATAGGTCGCCGAGATCGCTCACGGAGATCGCCCGGACGGAGCCGCCGCCCTCGACCGCGCCCCGGAAGACCTTGAAATCCGAGGCCGAGACGAGATCGGAGAGGTCGGTGAGTTCGAGGCCGAACCGGATGTCGGGTTTGTCGCTTCCGAAGCGCGACATCGCCTCGGCGAACGTGAGGCGAGGGAACGGCTTCGCTATGATTTTCTTCTCGGTGAGTTCTTCGACGATCTCCGTATAAAGACCTTCGATGAGGGCGAGGACTTCGTCTTGTGTCGTGAAGCTCATTTCGAGGTCGAGTTGCGTGTGTTCGGGTTGGCGGTCGCCGCGGCCGTCCTCGTCTCGGAGAGCCCTCGCGATCTGGAAATATCGCTCAAAGCCCGCGACCATGAGAAGCTGCTTGAATTGCTGCGGCGACTGCGGGAGCGCGTAAAACTCCCCCGGATAAAGCCGCGCTGGAACGAGGTAATCCCGCGCCCCCTCCGGCGTCGAGGCTGTGAGGAGAGGCGTCTCGACCTCGATGAAGTCGCGCTCGGAGAGATAGTCTCGGATGTGCTTCACGACCTCGTGGCGGAAAATGATGTTCTCGCGCATCCGGTCGCGGCGGAGGTCGAGGTACCGGTATTTGAGGCGGGTTATCTCGTCCACGGGACGTTCGCGCTCGACCTCGAAGGGCGGGGTCTCGGACTCGTTGAGGATGTCGAGTCCCGACGCCTCGACCTCGACGTCCCCGGTCGGGAGGTCGGGGTTCGCGTTTCCTTCGGGTCTTTCGGCGACCTCGCCTTCGATGGATATGGCCCATTCGGGGCGGAGTTTCTCGGCGGTTTGAAAGACTTCCTGTTCGGGGTGGAAGGTGATTTGCGTCAATCCCCATCGGTCGCGGAGGTCTATGAAGATGAGGCCGCCGTGGTCGCGCCTTCGGTGTACCCATCCGGCGAGCCGGACCCCCTCGCCGACGTTCTCTTTTCTCAGTTCCCCGGCGGTGTGCGTTCTATAAGGATTCATGCAGCTCCGATCTCTGGTTTAGCCCGTTATGGTAGTCGAAAGCGGGGCCGGCGGCGGCGCATCCGCTCCGTGCTTGTGTTTGCGCGTCGTTTTTCGCCGTGCTAAGTTAGCACGAGATTTTGGCCGGGGCGATCTCGCCTCGGGGATTCGGGAGGTTGAGATCCGGGATGAACGTCCGAATTTGGCGCCGGGGGTGAGGTCGCTCGTAGTCGCGCTTTTCTGTCTCGCCTTTCTCTTCGGATGCGGTGGCGGAGAGGAGAGCGACATCGCCGACCCGCCCGCCGAGGAGGCGGACGTGGACGTTTCCGAGACGACGACAACGACGACCGATTCTTCGGCCACCGAGGACACTACGCAGGTTCAAGAAGGCACGGCGGGCGGGGAGGTCGTGGGGGCCGGGCAGTCGCAAGGCCGCGAACCCGTCCCGTTCGTCCTCAACTTCGACCAGCCCGTGCCGCCGGACTTCCGGGCGGCGTATCAACGGCGGACGCTCATCGCCGTGTATTTCTACGAGACGGGAAGAGACCCCTTCTTCCCGCAGGGACTCGAAGTGGACGACATGGTGAACACCTCGATGGAGGAGCTTCAAGGCGAGTACCCGACCATCGAGTTCTTCTCGTACGACATAGCCAGTCCCGGAAACGCCCAGACGAGCGAGACGCTCGAAAGCGGACAATACGGAACCCTCGCGGCGCAATTGAACGTCGGGTACACGCCGTTCGTCGCGACGATGGCCCCGAGCGGCGACGGGTACGTGATTTTGAACCGCCTCCACGGATATACTCCGCAGCCCGTCCTCAGCCAGATCCTCTTTGATCTTTCGAGTATCGAGGTCGCAGATAATTCGAGCGACACGCAAGTCGGCGTGGACGCGGTCGAACTCACCGAGTCCGGCGGCGGCATCGAATACTTCGTCGTCTCCAACGCGGGCGAGAACCCCGTGGATCTTCAAGGTTTCTCCCTCCGCCTCTTCGACCCCGAAACCGGAGAGGTCACGAACGACTCTCCCGGCGTTATGGTCGAGGACTCGCTCGAAGTACCGCCCGGAGATTCCGTCTCCGTCGGGCGGGTGCCCGACGTCACCGACGCCGACGGGAACGTCGTCGCCGGGACTTTCGGAGGCGGGCAAAGGCTCGATCTCGCACCCGGAGATCAAGTCGCGCTCCTCGACTCCGGAGGCGCGGTCGCCGCGACTTTCTCGGTTTAGCGAGCTTCGCTCGCCGTTATTGGTTCTTGGTTTTTAGTTTTTGGTTTTTGCCAATAACCATTAACCAAGAACCTATGTGCGATAGACTAGCCGCGCTATGAATTCTCCCGTTTATCTCGACAACGCCGCCACCACGCCCCTCGACGAGCGGGTGTTCGATGCGATGCTTCCGTATTTGAGAGGCGCTCGCGGCAACCCGTCCTCGCTCCACGGCGCGGGGGCCGACGCGCGAGAGGCGATCGAGGCCGCGAGGGGGCATGTCGCCGCGATGGTCGGCGCTTCGCCCGAAGAAATCATCCTCACCTCCGGCGGCACGGAGGCGGACAACCTCGCCCTCTTCGGCCTCGCGCGCTCCGCGCCCCCCGATAAATGCCACGCCGTCGTATCGAAGGTCGAGCACGCCGCCGTGAGGGAGGCCGCGAAGCGTCTCGAAGCGGACGGGTTCGAGATCACATGGCTCGGCGTGGACGAGTACGGGATGGTGGATGCGAGGGAGTTTTCCGCCTCGCTTCGGGACGACACCGCCTTCGCCGCCGTGATGTGGGCGAACAACGAGGTCGGGACGATACAGCCGACGATGGAACTCGCCGGAATATGCGCCGAGCGAAGCATCCCCTTCCACTCCGACGCCGTTCAAGCCGCCGGGCGCGTGGGCATGGACGTGGGCGAATCCCTCGTTTCGACGCTCGCGCTCTCCGCGCACAAGGTTTACGGCCCGACGGGGGCGGGAGCGTTGTACGTCCGCGAAGGAGTCGAGGTTTCGCCCATTCTCTTCGGGGGCGGACAGGAAAACGGGCTTCGGAGCGGCACGGAGAACGTCGCCGCGATCGTCGGTTTCGGGGAGGCGGCCCGCCTCGCTCGCGAGGAGATGGCCGAGAGGGCCGCGCACGAGGGCGAACTCCGGGATCTCATCATCGCCGGGGCGACGGAGGTTCCGGGAGTCCGGCTGAACGGGCATCCCGAACGCCGTCTCTCGAACAACGTGCATCTCACGGTGGATGGAGTGGAGGCCGAGAGCCTCGTCCTCATGCTCGACGCGCTTGGGTACGCGGTCGGAAAAGGCTCGGCGTGTTCGTCGAGCGGCCACAAAGCGTCCCCCGTTTTGGAGGCGATGGGCCAAAGCGAAGCCGAAGCCTTCTCCGCGCTTCGCGTCTCCACCGGAAAAGAAAACACACTCGAAGAAGTCGAGGGTTTCCTCGGGGCGTTCGCCGGATGCATCGAGCGGCTTCGGGAACTCTCTCCGATTCAAGCAAGCTAACAAGCTGAAAGGCGGTACATGACCGATCGTTATAACCCGCAAGTGATCGAGCACCTCGTCCGGCCCCGGAACGTCGGGGAGATCGAGGATAATCATGGCGTCGGTGAGTCCGGCGATTCCGCGTGCGGCGATGTCTCCCGCTTTTCCGTGAGGATGGAGGGGCTTCGCCTCGAAGAAGTCCGCTATAAAGTCTATGGGTGCGCGGCGTGTATCGCGGCGGGTTCCGCGCTCGCGGAGATGGCCGACGGGAAGACGATCATCGAGGCGGCGGCGATCACGTCGGGCGACATCGAGGATGCCCTCGGAGGGCCGCTCTCGAAGGGGAAGGAGCATGCCCTCACGCTCGTCCTCGACTCGCTCCACAAAGCGTTCGAGGATCATTGGAACCGCGACTTCGAAGCCCTCCTCGCCGACGGCGGATACCTCGGAAACGGCGAGAGTGGAAAGAAGACGGTCGTCGCGGCGATGAGCGGCGGCGTGGACTCGGCGGTGACGGGGCTTCTTTTGAGAGAGGCCGGATACGATGTCGTCGCCGTCACGTTCCGGCTCCACGACGGGGAGCCGGGGAGCCGTTCGTGTTGTTCGCCGGACACGGTCCTCTTCGCCCGCGACACGGCGCACCGGATGGGATTGCCGCACTTCACGCTCAATTTGAAGGAGCTTTTCGGGACGCGGGTCATGAGCGATTTCGTCGGTTCGTACGAGGCGGGAAAAACCCCGAACCCGTGCGTGTCGTGCAACGCGCACGTGAAGTTCCACGCGGCGGCGTTCCTCGCCGACCGCATCGGCTACAATAAAGTGGCGACGGGGCATTACGCCCGCGTCGGGGAGGGGCCGAGCCTCGCCCGTCCCGAGGACGAGACGAAGGATCAAACATACGTGCTTTGGCCGATGCCGAAGGAGCTTCTCGCGAGAACCATCTTCCCGCTCGGGGATTACCGGAAGACCGAGGTTCGGGCCATCGCCGAGGGGCGGTCGCTCGCGGTGGCGACTACGCCGGAGAGCCAAGATATTTGCTTCATCCCCGACGGGAATTACCGGAAGTTCGTCGGGAAGAGGATCGAGGCGAAGGCCGGGGAGATCGTTGATCGCGAGGGGAACGTCCTCGCCGAGCATTCCGGGATCGCGAACTTCACCGTCGGGCAAAGGCGCGGCATCGGGGTTTCGGCCCCGACCCCGCTTTACGTGACGGACGTGAGGCCGACGACGAATCAAGTCGTGGTCGGGAGGAAGAAGGAGCTCGAAGTCTTCGAGATCGGGGTGAAGGATTTGAATTGGTTCCTCGATCCAGAAGAATCCGCTTCCGTTCAGATTCGATACAACGGCGAGCCTGTCGAGTGCGACGTGTCCGAGGGTGACTACGAGGATGAATGGGTCGTGCGTTTCCACGAGCCGGTGATCGGGGTGGCTCCGGGGCAGTCGGCGGTTTTTTATACGGATGATGGCGAGAGGGTCGTGGGGGGCGGGGTGGTGTCTCGGCGCGGCTGACCGCGGTTTCGGTATAATCGTGGTGTCCGGTGTTTTTGGCGGGAGGTAGTCGGGTTTGGATCTTTTCGTACAACTTATGCAGGGTTTGCTTTTCGCGGGGATCGCCGTCGCGTTCTTTGTCCTCGCTTTCGTCTTCTTCCGGCTGGCGAGTATCTTCACGACGACGGAGAAGAGTATCAAGGACGTCTCCGAACAGGTCGTGCCGCTCCTCGGGAAGACCCACATAACCGTGGACAACATAAACAGCCAGTTGTCCGAGCTCGATCAAGCGGTGGGCGACGTGGCGGGCATCACCGACGAGCTCGACCAGACTACGACGGTCATAACGCGCGGTGTGCGGGGCGGGGTCATAAAGGCTTCCTCGACGACGGCGGGGCTTTCCCGCGGGATAAGCACTTTCCTCCGGGGCGAGAGGAAGAAGGACGAGCCGAAGATAAGAGGGGAGGAGTAATTGGACGGGTGGACGAAGATCGCCGCCGGGGTCGCCCTCGGGGTGGCCGGGACTGTTTACGCGACGAACAAGAAGATTCGTAAGAAGCTCCCCACCGCCGCCCGCGACCTCCCGGAGAACGTGAAGCGGCGCTTCAAGAGCGCGGTCTCGGCGGGGCGCGAGGCTTCGAGGAGCCGCCGCGAGGAGATCCTTCGGAACCTCGAAGCCCACACTCAAAACCACCCCCCGGCGAAGCCGCCGCCAAAGGCTTCGCCGGAGGCTCCGCCGTCGCCCGTCGTTTCCGAGGACGGGGCGACGATAAGCTCCGCCGACGATGAAACCCATCCGCCATCGCCTTCGTAGTAAAATCCGATGGAAGCCGTTCCCTTTGGGAGGGAGATTGAAGATTGTCTGAGAAATCCACCGAGCAAGCCGCGTATTTGACCGTCCCGCCGACCGTCGAGATGCGCTCATGCGTGGGACTCGTGCTGGCGGGGATGGCCGCGAGGGCGCACATCGGGGTCGGGAATTTGGAGGACGCGGTGGATCTCCTCGAAAGCTGCCACTCCGACGACTCGCCCACGACCTTCCGCTTCTCCCTCAACGACGAGGGGGTCATGGCCGAGGTCGAGGAGCATTCCGAGAACGGAGGCTCCGGCGGCTCGCGCTGGCGAACCGTTATAGAACTCGTCTCATGAGCCGGAGATATCGGCGCCCCGACAAGGTCCGGACGCGCCGCCTTCTCGTCCGGTACCACAAGCACGGCGACCGCCACGCCCGCGAGCAGGTGATTCAGGAGCAACTCCCCCTCGCCGAGTTCCTCGCCCGCAAATTCGCGGGGCGCGGCGAACCCGTCGAAGACCTCGCGCAAGTCGCCTCGATGGGCCTCATGAAAGCCGTGGACCGCTTCGATGTCGACCGGAAGATCGAGTTCTCCACGTACGCGACCCCGAACATCCTCGGTGAGATAAAGCGTCATTTCCGCGACAAGGGGTGGACGGTCCGCGTCCCCCGCGGTTTGCAGGAGCTTCGGCAAGCCGCCAAAGAAGCCATCCGGGTCGAGACGGTGAAGACCGGACGCTCGCCGACGATGGCGCAATTATCCGAGAAGCTCGACGCCGACGTGGAGAGCGTCGCCGAGGCGCTCACTCTCGGGCGGGCTTACAACACGGCGAGCCTAGACGCTCCGGTGAGCCAGTCGGAGGAGAACGGGGACACGATCATGGATCTCCAGGCTGACGAGAACCAGCCCATCGAGGGCATCGAGGACAAGATGCTCCTCCAGCGGGCGATGGGGACGCTAAAGGATCAGCAACGGCAAATCCTCGAGCTCCGCTTCAACGAAGGCAAGACGCAGACCGAGATCGCCGACCGCATCGGCGTCTCGCAAATGCACGTCTCGCGCCTCCTCCGCCGCGCCATCGCCGACCTCCGAAGCGAACTCTCCGAACTCGAGACGACCGGAGACTCGCCGAACGGCCAAAACGGCCAAAACGTCGGCTGATGCAAAAGCGTCCGGTCGCGGGCCGCTGAAAGCGGAGGAAAGCCGCGAACCGGAGAAACACGACCCGCGGTTCGTCGTTCGCAGCGTGGCCCGGCTTCCGGCCTTTCGAGGCTGCCCCCTAGAAAACGCCCGCCGCATAAGTACAATATCCCCCGCATGAGAGAAGATATGAAGAGCAGCGACATTCGCCAGAGATTCCTCGACTTCTTCGGAGAGAAGGGCCACAGGCTCTATCCGAGTTCGTCCCTCGTCCCGCACAACGACCCGACCGTCCTTTTGACGACCGCCGGTATGCAACAGTTCATAAGCTATTTCACCGGCGAGGAGAGGCCGCCGACCCCCCGCGCCGTAAGCTCCCAAAAGTGCTTCCGCACCCCCGACATCGAAGAGGTCGGCGACGAGTCCCACCTCACCTTCTTCGAGATGCTCGGCAACTTCTCCTTCGGCGACTATTTCAAGAAAGAGGCCGTCGAGTGGGCGTGGGAGTTTTTGACGAAAGAACTCGGGATACCGGAGGAGAAACTCTGGATCACGATCTTCGAGGGCGACGAAGACGCCCCCGAGGACGCCGAGGCGCGCGAACTGTGGAAGAGTGTCGGAGTCCCCGATCACAAAATCTTCGGCCTCCCGAAGGGCGAAAACTGGTGGGGGCCACCCGGAGACTCCGGCCCGTGCGGCCCGTGCTCGGAGGTTTATTACGACTACGGCGAGGAATACGCAAAGGGCGACCCCGCCAAAGACCCGATATACGCCCCCGGCGGTGGCGAGGATTCGCCCCGCTTCCTCGAAGTATGGAACCTCGTTTTCAACCAGTACGAGCAGCGAAAAGACGGCACCCTCGTCCCGCTCGCGAAGACCGGAATCGACACCGGGATGGGCCTCGAGAGGATCACACAAGCCGTACAAAACGTCCTCTTTATATACGATACGGACGTGTACGCTCCCGTCTTCGAGCGGGTGAAGGAGTACACCGGGACCGGCATCGGGGACTCGGGGGCGACCGACCGCTCGCTCCGTATCCTCGCGGACCATGCCCGCGGCATGGCGTTCCTCATCGCCGACGGCGTGAGGCCGGGAAATCAAGGCCGCGAATACGTTCTTCGGCGCATAATACGCCGGGCAACGCGGGAGGCGTATGTCCGGCTCTCGATGAGCGCGTCGCAGACGGCGGGCCTCGCGGAGACGGTTGTGGATCAAATGGGCGGTTTCTATTCGGAACTCGAGGACGCGCGGGCGGACATAAAGGGGATCGTGGGCGACGAGGCCGCCCGGTTCATCGAGATATACCATTCGGGGATGGAGCTTCTCGAAGCGGAGATCGGGCGCGTGGGGGACGGTGGAAAGTTCCCCGGCGAAGTCGCGTTCATGCTCCATGACACGTACGGATTCCCGGTCGAGGTTACGCGGGACGTCCTCGAAGAGCGGGGCTTCGTCCTCGATGAGGAGGGGTTCCGGCGGGCGATGGAGGATCAAAGGGAGCGGGCGCGCTCGGCGGCCCAGACTTATGACCGGGTGGTCGCGGCGTTCCGGGACGTGGAGATAAAGAGCCGCTTCGTCGGCTATGAGCGCGAGCGGGTCGAGACGAGGATCGTCGCCTCCGAGCCTGTCCCGGACGCGGAGGGCGAGACGTATCTCGTCCTCGCGGAGAACCCGTTTTATGCGACTGGCGGAGGGCAGATCGCCGATGTCGGGTGGGTTTCGTCGGACGCGGGGCAAGTCGAGGTGGTGGATGCGATCCCGGCGGGCGACTATCAGGTTCTCCGGGCGAGGTCGGACAACGGGGCTTCGTTCCGCGAGGGGGACGACGTGACGGCCTCCATAAACCGCGTGCGGCGCCACCAGATCGAGGCGAACCACACCGCGACGCACATCCTCCACTGGGCGCTCCGGGCGGTTCTCGGGAAAGAGGTCGTTCAGGCGGGGAGTTACGTCGGCCCCGATCGGCTCCGCTTCGACTATCGGTATTCGGGGAGGGTTGGCGACGACGAGCTTCGGCGGATTCAGGAGCAGTGCATACTCAAGATCACCGAGAACCAGCCCGTGAGGTATTTCTCGACGACTTTGGAGGAGGCGCGGAACCTCGGGGCGATGATGCTCTTCGGGGAGAAGTACGGCGACCTCGTGCGCGTCGTCGAGGTGGACGGCTTCTCGCGCGAGCTGTGCGGCGGGACGCACGTGAAGTCGAGCGCGGAGGTCGGGGCGTTCAAAATAGTCTCGAACCGGAAGCACGGCGCCGACCTTTACCGCATCGAGGTCATAACCGGGCGCGAAGCCCTTTATTACCTCCTCCGCACGAGCGGGAAGGCCGAGGAAATCTCCGAGTCGTTGCGAGTGGAAGTGGACGAACTTCCCGAGGCCGTCGCCGGGTTGCAAGGCGAGGCTCGCGAGGCTCGTGAGGCGGCGCGAGCGAGCACGCTCAAGAAAGGTCTCGAAGGGGTCGGGACGCTCGTGGAGGGTGCGGAGTCGGTGGATGGGGTGAAGGTCGCCTGCGGGGAGGTCGTCGCCTCGGACGTGAAGGGGCTTCGCCAAATCTCCGACGACGTGAAGAACCGCCTCGGGAGTCCGGCGGCGGTCGTCCTCGCGGCGGCGCTCGACGGGAAGGCCGTCCTCGTGGCGAACCTTCATGAAGAAGTGGCCGAGACGGTGAAGGCCGGGGACATCGTGAAGGAGCTTTCCGTGGTTCTCGGCGGTGGGGGCGGGGGCGGGCCGACGATGGCGCAGGCGGGGGGCGGGAATCCCGAGGCCATTTCGGACGCCCTCGGGAGGGTTCATGAGCTTATGAGGGATCGCCTCTCCGGGCGAGACTCTTCGTAGTTCGTGGATGATGCGCGCGGGCGGGTCGCCGCCCTCGATGTCGGGGACGTGTGGACGGGCGTGGCGGTGTCGGACGAGACGCGCCGGATCGCCCGCCCGGTCGAGGTCGTCGGGAGCGGGGATCTTTCGTCTTTCCTCGAAAATCTCGCGCGCGAAGAAGGCGTCTCCGAAGTCGTGGTCGGGGTTCCGAAGACGCTCCGGGGGGAGGTCGGGTTTCAGGCCCGGAAAATTTTGGATAAACTAGACGGGTTGAGAGATGAATTCCCGGAGATGAGGTTCGTCGAATGGGACGAGCGTTTCACGACCCGGATGGCGGCGGGCGCCGTCGGCGGGGCCGATCGAGGAAAAAGGGCGAAGAGGCGGAGCGCGGGGCGAGGCGCAAGTCGCGCGGAAGGTCGCGTGGACGATCTCGCGGCGGCCCGGATGCTTCAGGAATATCTGGAATCGAGGGGGAACATTTGAAGCGTTACGACAAAAGGAGACACCGGGATCGCCAGGATCTCGACGCTTGGCTGAACGCGCTCGGCGCGTCGTCGGAGCGCGGCTCCTCGACGAGGAACCGGAAACGAAAGCCCCGGAAGAAGAAGTCGAACATCGGCCCCGCCGTCATGGGGCTTCTCCTCGTGGTCGCCGTTCTCGGGGTGATTTATTTGATCGTCTCGTCGGCGGCCGGGGGCGGCGGGGAAGTCGCGGACGAGGGTTCGGACGGCGCCGTCCAAGTCGAGGTCGTACAGGGGGACACGCTCTCGAGCGTGGCGGACAAGCTCGAGGATCAAGGCGTTATCGGAAGCTCTTTCTTCTTCACCCTCCAGGCGAGGATGGGCGGGGAGAGCGCGGGTATCCGTCCGGGGCAATACACTTTCGCCGAGGACGAGGGCAACGACGAGATCATGGCGAAGCTGACCGAGGGCGAGGTCGTCCCGACGTTCGCCTTCACCGTCCCCGAGGGACTGACGATCGAGGAAACCGCCGGTGTCGTCGCGGAGAACAGCGAAATTTCGGCGGGCGAGTTCGAGGAGGCCGCGAGCAGCACGGATCACGGCTACGCCTTCCTCGAAGACGAGGCCATAAACGATACCGAGGGGTTCCTCTTCCCGAAGAGCTACGAGTTCGAAGAGGGTACGACGGCGGATCAAATGGTGAACCGCCTCCTCGAACAATACCTCCTCGAAACCGAGAACGTCGACTTCGCGGCCGCCTCCGAGCGGCTGAACCTCACGGAGTACGAGCTTCTCACGGTCGCTTCCCTCATCGAGCGCGAAGCCGCCAACGAGGAGGAGAAGCCTGTGATCGCCTCGGTGATATACAACCGCATCCGGGCCGACATGCCCCTCCAGATAGACGCGACCATCCAATACGCGAGGGGCGAGCAGAAAGAGAACCTCTCCCTCGCCGACCTCGAAATGGACTCGCCGTACAACACCTACCAGAACACCGGGCTTCCGCCCGGCCCCATCGCCTCCCCGAGCCTCTCCTCCATCGAGGCGGCGGTGAACCCCGACGAGACGGATTTCGTGTATTACGTCATCACCCCGGACGGGAACGACCACTTCTTCACGAACAACTACGACGAGTTCCTCGCGGCGAAGGCGGAGGCGGGATTGTGAGAGGGTTCTCGGTTTTTAGTTCTTGGTTCTTGGCTAAAAACTAAAAACCAAGAACCAACGACGGGAGCGAAGCGACCTCTTTGCAAAAAGTCGCACAAGGCCGTAGAGTTCGGGGATGGAAAGCGGCGAGCGGGCGACGGGCGACGTTCTCTGGGATTGCCTCCGGGAGACGGCGAGGCTCGGGGCGAGCGACCTCCATCTGACGGCGGGTTCTCCGCCCGTGGTTCGCGTGGGCGGTTCCCTCGCGCCGACCGATTTCCCCGAACTCTCTCGCGAGGACACGCGGGCGCTCGTCATGGACATCCTCACCGACGAGCAAAGGAAAGTCCTCGAGGAGACCCTCGAACTCGATTTCGGCTATGAGCTTCCCGGAGTGGGCCGATTCCGGGTGAACGTGTATTTCCAGCGCGGGTGCGTCGGGGCGGCCTTCCGTCCGGTTCCGGAGGAGGTTCCCCGCCTCGAAGACCTCGGCCTCCCGCGAGCCATCGAAGAGATGTGCGGGAAGCCGCATGGGTTCGTGCTCGTCACGGGGCCGACCGGGAGCGGGAAATCCACGACGCTCGCGGCGATGGTCGGGCGAATGAACGAGACGCGGCGCGAGCACATAATGAGCGTCGAAGACCCCATCGAGTTTATCCACACCCACAAGCGGTGCATCGTGAACCAGCGCGAAGTCGGGGCGGACACGAAGGGTTTCGCGAGCGCGCTCAAACACGTTCTTCGACAAGACCCGGATGTCATCCTCGTCGGGGAGATGCGGGATTTGGAGACGATCTCGCTCGCCGTCACCGCCGCCGAGACGGGGCATCTCGTGCTTTCGACGCTCCATACGCAGGATGCTCCGCAGACGATTGACCGGGTGATTGACGTGTTTCCGCCGCATCAGCAAAGTCAGGTTCGGGCGCAGCTCGCGAACACCATTCAGGGGATCGTCACTCAAACCCTTCTCCCGAAAGTCGGCGGGGGGAGGGTGGCGGCGTGCGAGGTGCTTGTCCCGACTCCGGGGGTTCGGAACCTCATACGGGAGGGGAAGACGCATCAGATGCGCTCGGCGATGCAGGCGGGCGGGAAGTTCGGGATGCGGACGATGGACGCGGCTTTGGCGAGCCTTGTGAAGCGCGGCCTCGTCGCGTCCGAAGACGCCCGCAAGCACGCCTCGGATCTTGAAGAGATGGGCCGACTCTCCGGTGGGGAGGCGGAGGTCGGGTGAAAAGCGACCGGGAGTTGAAAGATGTCCGTTTATAAATACAAAGTCCGAAATCCCGAGGGCGAAATCCTCCGGGATAAGATCGAGGGCGAAGACCGCGAAGCCGTCGCCGAGCTCCTCCGAAGGCGCGGCCTCCTCGTCATAGACGTGAGCGAGCAAGGACTCCGCGAGCGCGAGATGCCTTCTCTTTTCAAAGGGGTCCGGGCGGACGACCTCGTGATATTCACGTGGCAGCTCGCCACCATGATCGAAGCCGGACTTCCCCTCGTGCGCTCGCTGGGCATCCTCGCCGACCAAACCGAATCGGCGAAGCTCCGGGAGATCGTCGAGGAGGTTCGGAAGGACATCGAGTCCGGCTCCTCGCTCTCGGAAGCTCTCCATAGCCACGAGGATGTCTTCGGGCGATTGTATGTCGAAATGGTTCGGGCTGGGGAGGTCGGGGGCGCGCTCGACGAGGTGCTTCTCCGCGTCGCCGCGCAGCTCGAGAAGGATCAAGAACTCAAAAGGAAGGTGCGCGGCGCGATGACGTATCCGCTCTTCGTCCTCGCCTTCGCGCTCGCCGCCGCGCTGTTCATGCTCGTTTTCATCGTCCCGATCTTCGCCGGAATGTACGCCGACCTCGGAGGCTCGCTCCCGCTCCCGACGAGGATCGCGCTCGGTGTTTCGGACATCCTCACGGGCTTCGGCGGACTCGCGATGCTCATTCTCTTCATTATGGTCGCGTTCGTCTTCGTTCGGTGGACGCGAACCGAGGCGGGGCGAAAAGCGTGGGGGCGCCTCGTCCTCAAAATTCCGCTCGGCATCGGGGGCGTGGTTCGGAAGGTCGCGCTGGCGCGGTGCGTGAGGACGCTCGGAGCGCTCATCTCGTCCGGCGTGCCGATTTTGCAAGCTCTCGAAATAGCGGCGACCTCGTCCGGCAATCCCGTCGTCGAGGCCGCCCTTCTTCGCGGACGGGATGCCATACGGCAAGGCGCGCCGATTCACGCGCCGCTCGAAGGCGAACCCGTATTCCCGCCGATGGTTACGCGCATGATCGCCGTTGGGGAGGAGACGGGGAACCTTGACGGGATGCTCTCGAAGATCGCCGATTTCTACGAATCCGAAGTGGACAACACGGTGAAGTCGCTCACCTCCATAATCGAGCCGGTCATGATCCTCGTAGTGGGGGCCATCGTCGGGGCGATAATAATCTCGATGTACTTGCCGATGCTCCGCATCTTCGAGCTTATCGAGTGAGTGATTCAGCCGTGGAGTTCGGCTAGGGAGACGGCCTCCTCATTGAACCCTTCCTTCCTCCCCCGCGTTGTCAAGCATTCGACGACGCGCTCGTGGCACCCTTCCCGATCCTCGACGGGACTCTCCTCGACGACGTACCATTCGTCGGCCCCGGCGTACCGGACGGTTATTTCGACTCCGCCCTCGGCGGGCTTCGTGCATACTTCGAGGTCGCCGGTGATGGCTCCGGCTTCCACAGTCATGACGCCGCCCGTCGTGGAATGGAAGGTGGAGTATTTTTCGCTCATGATCCCGCCTCGCACGTCGCGAGCATTTCTTCGAGGGCGGCTCTTTCCTCCTCGTTGACGGAGAGTTCGTACTCGCTCTTCACGGAGACCCACCGCACCGAATAGTCGCACCACGCGCCTTCGTCGGGCGGTCGCCATGCTTCGGGGCCGCGGTCGCCCTTCGAGCGGTTCTCGCCCGCGTCGGTGGAGAGGAGGTTTATTTGCGCGTTCGCGAACTCCTCGCGGAGCGGCTTGCCCCATTCGTCCGCTCCGCTTCTCCATGCATTCGCGAGGGGGACGATGTGGTCTATGTCCACGCTCGAAGAGTCGGTGATCGTCTCCCCGGCGTATGGATCCACCCACTCCCCCGATTCGATGTCGCACCCGTCTCCGACCTCGACCGCCTCGCCGTCTCGTATGAGCGACGCGTCGCGAGCGTCGCAGGAGGAGTCGGGAGCTTCCCACCCGAATTCGTCGGCCCCGCTCCAATGCGGGAACTCGTCGCGCGAATACCCGGACATCGAACCCTCCGCCTCGACTTCGAGCGCGGCGAGCGTGTCCGAAGCCTCCAACGGGCTTCCGGCTTCGCTCGTCCCGGGGGGCGGAGCGGACGCGCCGATTTCTCCGCCCGTCAAATCTTCGAGGTCAACGACGCCGAGGGCGAGCCCCACGACCGCGACGACGACTATGGCCGCGCCGATGAGCATTCGGTTCGCCGATCTTCCACGTCTTCTTCGAGCCACGAATCCTCCCTCGTATTTGGCCGCGATCACATTATCACGTGGAGGGGCCGAAAATACCGGGAGTCGGGAGTCGGGAGATGCTCGACTCGCTCGTCCACGATATTCCCGCTTCCTCGTCCGACGAACCCTCGCCGAACTCGACCGAATGCCTCGATGACATGGGATTCGCACCCTCGTCATCCCCCGACCCCCGATCCCGCCGCGAATTGAACCTTCCACCCGATTCCCATATAAAATGGCCGGGTTCGCACACTTTTCGAGGAGGTACGCGCTTTGGCGTTTTGGGGAGATTTGAAAGACCGGATAGTGGGCGCGCCGTCCATTTTATCGGCGGACTTCGCGCACCTCGCCGACGAGGTCGAGCGGGCGAAGGACGGCGGGGCGGAGCTCGTCCACTTCGACGTGATGGACAACCACTTCGTCCCGAACCTCACCGTCGGGCCGATGGTGGCGGAGTCGCTCGTGAACGCCACCGACCTTCCCGTGGACGCGCATCTTCAAATGGATCGCCCCGACTCGCTCATCCCCGACTTCATAAAGGCCGGGGTGGCGAGCATCTCCGTGCAGCCGGAGACCGTGCGCCACCTCCACCGGACTTTGAACATGATCCGTGCCGGAGGCGTGGAGGCCGGAGCCGCCCTCACCCCGACGACCCGCCCCGAAATCCTCGAATACGCCGTCCCGCACCTCGATTTCATCCTCGTCATGAGCGTGAACCCCGGCTTCGGCGGACAGGATTTCATCCCCGAAATGGCGGATAAAGTGCGTCGCATAAAGGAACTTTACGACCTCCCCGTCCAAGTTGACGGCGGCATCACCGAGAAGACCGCGCCGCTCATGGTCGAGGCGGGGGCGCAAGTTCTCGTGGCGGGTTCCGCCGTGTATAAAGGAAATCCGGCGGAGGAGATGTGGAAGATCATCGAGGCGGGGCGCGGGGCGTCTCGCTAGCTTTTAGTCGTCAGCAACCAGCCGTCAGCTTATTTTGGGGTCGCGCATCCCACATTACGGCGTCGCCCCTTCTCGGCACCGGAGACGTGGTCAACGGCGGCTTTCGAGGCCCGACAAAAAGTCGATAGCTGAACGCCACCATTGCCGAAGGCTATGGCATATGGTACGTTCTCGATAATCAACTTTCGGGGGCGGGTGGAATTCCCGCACCGGCGGTGATCCCGAGGAGGGCGTACCTCTCCGGGAAGCCCGCGAACTCCGGTGAAACATCCGGGGTTGAATCGGTGAGATTCCGATGCCGACGGTCATAGTCCGGATGGGAGAAAGAGGAATTTTGGCACGGGAATCCTTTATGGATCTCGCCCGCGAGCTTGCCGAACGCGGGCGTTTCACAGCAGCCCCAAACCCACTCGTGGGCGCAGTCATCGTGCGCGAAGGCTCCATCATAAGCGAGGGATGGCACGTCCGACCCGGCACCGCGCACGCCGAGGCGATGGCACTCGAAAAAGCGGGCGAAAAAGCCCGAGGCGCGACGATGTACGTCACACTCGAACCATGCAATTGCCACCATTTCACCCCCGGACCCTCGTGCACCGAGGCGATTTTACGAGCCGGAATAAAGCGCGTCGTCGTCGGCCACCTCGACCCGAATCCGTGGATGAACGGGAAGAGCATCGGCATCCTCCGCGACGCCGGGGTGGAGGTCGAGGTTTTGAATGATTCGGCCTTCGATGTGCAAAACGAGCAGTTTTTCTGGCGGAAGCGTTCCGGTCGTCCCTTCGTCCATTTGAAGATGGCGACGACGCTCGACGGGCGTATCGCCGCCGCCGGAGGCGACTCGAAATGGGTCACGGGAGAGGAGTCGAGGCGGCGGGCGCACGAACTCCGGGCCGAAGCCGGAGCCGTCCTC
Source organism: Rubrobacter sp. (assembly GCA_013697825.1). Taxonomy (GTDB): domain Bacteria; phylum Actinomycetota; class Rubrobacteria; order Rubrobacterales; family Rubrobacteraceae; genus JACCWD01. The sequence goes on along the minus strand of JACCWD010000202.1, from coordinate 3,083 downwards.
GTCGGGGCGGGGACCGTCCGGGCCGACGATCCCACGCTCGACGCCCGCGATGTGGACGAGGAGCCGCCGCGCATAACGCGAGTCGTCCTCGACCCGAGGGTGACGACCTCGCCGGAGAGCCGGATCGCCCGCACCGCCGGGGAGCTTCCGGCGATCGTCTTCGCGGACCACAAATACCTCGATGGTCGAGAGAAGGCTCTTCGGAAGCTCGGCGTCGAGGTGGTCGGGGTTCCGGCGACGTGGCGCGGCCTCGACCTTCCGTTCGTTTTGAATGAACTCGGGAGCCGGGATATCCGGGGCGTCCTCGTCGAGAGCGGGGGCGGGACGGCGAGGAGCTTCGTGGAGGGGCGGCTCGTTAATAAGATGACTCTCTTTTATGCGCCGAAGCTCATCGGAGCGGACGGGATACCGATGATCGGGGCGATGAGGATCTCGAAGATGGCCGAGGCTTTCCGGTTCTCGATCTCAGACGTCGGCATGTTCGGCGACGACGTGGCCGTGACGCTTTATCCGAAGTACGAAGTACCCAAAGATATGGAAATAGCGAAGGAGGAGCATGTTCACCGGGCTGGTTGAAGAAGCAGGCCGTATAACGAAGATCGAGGAGGGCGGCATGCTCCGCCTGGAAATCTTCGCCCCTGTCGCGTCCTCCGACGCATCCCTCGGCGACTCCGTCTCCGTGAACGGGGTGTGCCTCACCGTGAGCGAGGTTCGGGGCGATGCACTCGCCTTCGATGCGATGGCCGAGACGCTCCGCCGGACCGCCCTCGGCGGCCTCGGGGCCGGGAGCGTCGTGAACCTCGAACGGGCGATGAGCGCGGAGAAGAGGTTCGGGGGGCATCTCGTTCAAGGACATGTGGACGGTGTCGGCGAGGTTCTCGGTGTCGTGCCGGAGGGCGGCGCGGAGATGTGGGAGTTCGCCGCGCCGGAGGACGTTCTCCGGTACACCGTCGAGAAGGGAAGCATCTCGGTGGACGGCATAAGCTTGACCGTCGTTGCGGTGAGGGACGACTCGTTCACCGTTTCCATACTTCCGCATACAAGGGAGGTCACGAACCTCGGGTCGCTTCGGGTCGGGGATTTCGTGAATCTCGAAGCGGATGTGATCGGGAAGTACGTCGAGAAGCTCGCCGGGCCGCATATCGAGAACTTCATGAGTGAAAGGCAAAGCGTATGACGAATTCGAGAGGAGAGGCAATGAAACCGTTCAGCCCCATCGAGGATATTCTGGAAGACGTGAGGAACGGGAAGATGGTCATCGTCTGCGACGACGAGGACCGGGAGAACGAGGGCGACATAACCGTCGCCGCCGAGCTCGTCACGGCGGAGCATATCAATTTCATGGCGACGCACGCTCGCGGCCTCATATGCCTCCCGATGGACGGCGAGTTCATCGACAAACTCGAAATACCGCCGATGGCCCGCCACAATACCGAGCCTCTCGGGACGGCATTCACGGCTTCCATCGAGGCGCGGGACGGGTGTACGACGGGGATTTCGGCGGCGGATCGGGCGCACACGTGCCGGGTCGCCGTCGCCGACGAGACCGGGCCGGACGACCTCGTTATGCCGGGGCATATGTTCCCGCTCCGGGCGCAGCCGGAGGGCGTTCTCGCCCGGACCGGGCAGACGGAGGGGGCCGTGGATCTCGCACGCCTCGCCGGACTCAAACCCGCCGGGGTCATATGCGAAATAATGAAAGAGGACGGGACGATGGCGAGGGTTCCCGACCTCGCGGAGTTCTCCGAGAAGCACGACATAAAGATGGTGACGGTCGAGCAAATCATCGAGTACCGCCACGCGACCGAGACGACTGTGAAGTGCGCCGCCGAAACGCGCCTCCCGACCCCGTTCGGGGAGTTCCGTGTGCGGGCGTACGAGAACGACACGAACGATCTCACCGACCTCGCCATCATCGCCGGGGAGCCGGAAGGGAAAGACGATGTCCTCGTCCGGGTTCACTCGGCGTGTTTGACGGGGGACGCGCTCCACTCTCTCCGGTGCGACTGTGGCGAGCAACTCGAAGCCGCGATGGTTCGGATCGCCGAGGAGGGCGAGGGGGTCATCGTGTACATGCAGCAAGAAGGGCGCGGCATCGGCCTCCTCAACAAAATGAAGGCGTACCATTTGCAAGACGAAGGACTCGACACGGTGGAGGCGAATCAAGAACTCGGACTCGCACCCGACATGCGCGATTACGGTCTCGGGGCGGAGATACTCGGCGACCTCGGGATAAGCAAAGTGCGGCTCCTCACGAACAATCTCGCCAAGGTCGTCGGCCTCAAAGGCTTCGGCATCGCGGTCTCCGAGAGGGTCGGTATCGAGGTCACGCCGAACGGGTACAACGAGCGGTATCTTCGCACGAAGCGCGACAAGATGAACCATGTTTTGAAAGAGGTGTGATGGATCGGGTAAACCGGGTCAACCACCTCGAAGGGAGCTTGTCCGCCGAAGGAAAGTCCTTCGGCATCGTCGCCGCCCGTTTCAACGACTTCATCGTGAAGCCGCTCCTCGAAGGCTCTTTGGAGGCCATCGAACGCCACGGCGGAAACCTCGACTCCGTGGACGTGGCGTGGGTTCCCGGAGCGCACGAAATACCGCTCGCCGCGAAGAAGATGGCCTCGTCGGGAAAGTACGATGCGATCATATGCCTCGGAACCGTCATCCGGGGCGCGACCGCCCACTTCGACTACGTGGCCGGAGGAGCGGCGAACGGCATCGTCTCCGCGTCGCTCGACACGGGCGTTCCGGTCATCTTCGGCATCATAACCACGGAGAACATCGAACAAGCCATCGAGAGAGCGGGGACGAAGCTCGGAAACAAAGGCTTCGAGGCGGCGGCGGCGGCCATCGAGATGGCGAGTCTCGCAGAGAAATTAGCCGAAGGCTAATTTCAGCTTTTAGCGATTAGCTTTTAGCGATTAGCTTTTAGCGATTAGCTTTTAGCGATTAGCTTTTAAGTATCTCCAACTTGAATCTGAACCTCCGTCGCTCCGAGCAGGCGCATCGCGTCCACCACGGCCCGCTTCAACTCGGTGGCCGAATCGTAGAAGCGGCGCGGCATAAGGAAGCCCTTCACCCTA
>JACCWD010000199.1 GCA_013697825.1 Rubrobacter sp. | reverse complement strand
AAGGGTGATCCCACTTGATGACACCGGTTGGCCGGGACGTGGGCTTCCCGGGCCGATGGGCTGCTTTTATTTAAGCGGCCATAGCCATTTCGTTATCGTTGGCATGTCTTATAGACTGCCGGCGTTTTACGAGTCTCCAGCAAACTCGGCTCGTCTCATCGGACGCTGTCCACTCCCGTCGAAGCCTGTGCGCCCCCTTTGACGAAATGTATTTTACCACCCGGAAACCTTCGTTCAAACGAAGCGGAGAACGTCCCCTTATCGCCGGAGACGCTCTTTCATCGCGCGCTCGATCTCCCGGTTCGCCGTCTTCTTCGCCATCTCGCGACGCTTGTCGTACTGCTTCTTCCGACTCGCGACCGCCACCTCGAGCTTTATCATCCCGTTACGGCTGTATAAACGAAGGGGTATGATCGTCTTCCCATCTTCCTGACTTTTCCCCGCCAGCCGATCGATCTCCTTCCGATGAAGGAGCAGTTTCCTCTCCCGAGTCGGCCATTGAGTCGTGTTCGGAGCATTCGAGTACGGCGAAATATGCGCCCCGAGGAGGAACGCCTCGCCGCCGCGCACACGAGCGTAACTTTCCTTCAAGTTCGCCCTTCCTTCGCGCACCGACTTCACTTCCGGCCCGGTGAGGGAAATGCCCGCCTCGTACGTCTCCTCGATGGCGAAGTCGTGGAGAGCCTTTTTGTTCTTTGCAAAATCTGCCATGGAAATCCCTGCTAAATCCTCTTTACGATCCGAAGTTCCGCCCGCCGAAGCAAAGGCGAAACGCTCATCAATTCTACCATCACCCGATCCCCGACCCGGTACGAAGCCCCGATCGTGGGATTCGAGAGAACGACCCCGTTCCCTTCGAGCTCCCACCATCCCGGCAATTTACTCACATGCACAAGCCCCGTCGCCCCCGTCTCCATCTCCACGAAAAGCCCGAACGAAGCCGTGCTCACAACCGTCCCTTCGAGATCCTCGCCGACCCGGTCGCGCATGAGCCACATGAGCGTATAGTCGTCCGCCGTCCGCTCACAGATCATGGATCGGTATTCCCGCTCGGAGATTTCATCGGCGACCGCCGAAACATCCTCCGGCATCTCGTCCCCGAGGAGCGCCCGATGCACGAGGACGTCGGAATACCGTCGTATCGGCGACGTGAAGTGCGTGTAGTTTTCGAGCGCGAGCCCGAAATGCCCCGTCCCGGCGGGTGAATAAAAAGCCCGAGGAAGCGAACGGAGGATGAGATAGCTCACCGCGTCGGACTTCGCCATGTGCGCGATCGTCCCGAGGTTCTCGGGCGTCGGCTCAGCGTCGGGCATCCCGACCGCCGCGAGCCTCTCTTCGAGAAGATCCATGGCCTCCGAATCCGGCGTCTCATGCACCCGGAAGACTCCGCTTTCTTTCTCGCGGAGCATCTTCGCCACCGACTCGTTCGCGAGAACCATGAGCTCCTCGATAAGTTCCCTCGCCGGGGTCGAACGGCGCACTGAAGAGGCCACCGGGACGCGATCTTCGTCCATCTCGTACTCCGGCTCCCTCCCGCCGAACTCGAGCTTTCCTCGCTTCGCCGCCGCCACTTTCAGCCGCCGCGAAAGCTCGAACGCGGCTCGCACGAGTTCGGGAAGCTCGATCCCTCCGCGCCCTTCGAGGAACGCATCCACCGCCTCGTACGTTAGCCGCGCGTCGCTCGATATGAGGCTCCGGAATGCCCGCGCCGACTCCACTTCCCCATCTTCGCCGACCTCCATCTCGACCGTCACCGAGGCCCGGTCTTCGTTCGGGCGTAGCGAGCATACGCCGTTCGAGAGTCTTTCGGGGAGCATCGAGGCGACGGTTCCCGGAAGGTACACCGAGTTCCCTCGGTACGCGGCTTGCTTGTCGAGCGGGCCGCCCGGCTCGACGTAGTGCGTTACGTCGGCGATGTGTACGTGGAGGACATATCCGGCGTCCGTGGGTTCGATCGAGATGGCGTCGTCGAAGTCCTTCGCTTCCTCACCGTCTATCGTGACGGTCGGGAGGCGGCGGAGGTCTTCGCGTTCCCCGAACGGTTTTCCGGCGACGTTCTTCGCCTCTTCCTCGACCTTCTTCGTAAAATCACGCGACGTTCCGATGGATGCGAAGAGGGCATCGTATACGTTGCGCGGGTCGGAGGAATGGCCGAAGACTTTCACGACCTCGCCGCGCAGAGAGCGGTTCGCTTCGCGGACGTTCAAAAGCACGAGGTCTCCGGCGTCGGCGCCGCGGCGGAGCTTCCGGGCGACGAGGACGGGGCGGCGCTCGTCCACGAAAAGCGGGTCGGCCACCGAGTACTTCCCTCGGCGCACGAGTACGCCGGGGATGGTGGAAGTCCGGGAGTGGGGATTGCGTGAAGACACTTTCTGAGTATAAGGCTTCGGATACCGGGTGTCAGGTATCAGCCATCACAGGGATGCGCGCCCGTGGAACGGAAGCCGGATACTCGATTCCCGCGCCGTTCGTGGAGGCACGCGCTCCCGGCGGAAGAAGTCCCGCCGGAATCACCGCCGACTGCGAACGCCATGCGGCGCATCCGGGAAGCGAAGTCGAAACCCGAATGCGCCGCGAAAAGTCTTTCCTGAAGCCTGAAACCCGAAGCCTGAAACCTATACGCGCAAGAAGCGCGTGACCGACACGAAGCTGCCGATCACCCCGATCGCGACCCCGACTATGACGAGCGCGAGAAGTATCAAAATAGTGTCCACCGCGCCGGAGGCGACGGGGACGTACGGGAGCGCGCTCTGAGACCAGTCAACGAAGAGGTAATTCAGCCACACCACGACGAGGGCCGCGAGTCCCGCTCCGACGATGCTTTGCAAAAGCCCCTCGAAGACGAACGGCGTCCGCACGAAGCTGTCGGAGGCCCCGACGAGCTTCATGACCTCGATCTCGTTCCGCCTCGCGAAGATGGAGAGGCGTATGGCGTTCGAGATGAGGAGGATGCTCGACACGAGGAAGAGGGCGGTCGCGCCGTAAAGCCCCCATATCATGTACCCGGTCGCCGCGTTGAGACGCTCGATGGTTTGCTGCGGATAATTGAGATCCGCCGGGGCCGCCCCCGCGTCCTCGAGCTTGCCCGCCACCGCATCCGCGTCCTCGGCCTCGTTGAGCTGTATTTCGAGGGACGCGGGAAGGACGCCCTCGCTTATATCCTGATAAACCTCCGGGTTGTCGCTGAACGTGTCTTGAAAGCGCGTGAGAGCCTCCTCCTCGGAGGTATAGCTCACGTTCTCGACCTCCGGGAAAGAGGAGATCTCACCCTCCATCTCGTCTATCTCTTCCTGGCTCATGTCGGATGAGAGATACCACTCGATGTTCACGTCTTGCTGGACGCTTCCGACTATCCCCTCCACGTGTGAACTCACGAGAAGCCCGACCCCGAGGACGAGGATGCATATGAACGTCGTCGTGGCGGCGGTGATGCTCATGAGGAAGTTCGTGCGGATGTTCTTTAACGCCTCGCGCATGAAGAAGCCGAAATTAAACCTCATCGAGATACGCCCCCTTCACCCGGTCGCGCACGATCCTCCCATTGTCGAGCGCGACGACCCGCTTCCGCATAACGTCCACCATCTCCTTGTCGTGCGTCGCCACGACGACCGTCGTCCCGATCCGGTTTATCCGGTGGAGAAGCTGCATGATCCCCACCGACGTGTCCGGGTCGAGGTTCCCCGTCGGCTCGTCCGCGATGAGTATGGGCGGCTGGCTCACGAACGCCCGCGCTATCGAAACCCTTTGCTGCTCGCCGCCGGATAGTTGATCTGGCATCTTCCCCATCTTCTCCGTGAGGCCGACGAGCTCCAAAATCTGCGGCACCTTCGTGCGGATTTGCCGCCTTTTCTGCCCCGTAACCTCCATCGCGTACGCGACGTTTTCGGCGGCGGTTTTGTTCGGGAGGAGCTTGAAATCCTGAAACACGCACCCGATGCTCCGCCGATGCCGCGGAATCTTCCTTCTCGGTATCGCCGAGAGCCTCGTGCCGCGAACGTGGATGGCCCCGGCGGTCGGCTCGTACTCCTTCAAAATAAGGCGAACCATCGTGGATTTGCCGGAGCCGGACTGGCCGACGAGGAAGATGAACTCACCGTCCTCGACCTCGAGGTTGATTTCTTCGAGGGCGGCGGTGTCCCGACCGAAGATTTTGGTGACGTTGTCGAATCGGATCATTTCATCTCCAGAAATTCGGCCCGCGGACGAACCGGAGCCTTTTTCGCCGTTCTCGGCCCCTTTTCGAGGCCCCTTCTCGACGCGGCTTTTTTGGCCGCGCTAGAAGATAGCAACAAAAGGTTACGTTATCAACCGCCCCCCGACAGCCCTTCCACCCTCCCCGTGAGCACGACCGCCCCGTCTTCGACGCCGGCGTCTTGTATTTCCGTACCGCTCGGGAGACCTTCGAGCGGGAAGGAGACTTCGAGTTCTTCGAGGATGTCCACGGTCGCCGCCTCCGGGAGGTCCGTCCCGGCCACGGCGATGCTCCCCGGAAGGAAGGATATTTCCTCCCCCTCGAAGCCGATCCCGCCCCGGACGGAGACGGGAACCGTCGCGCCGAGGAGCGCCACGCTCGTCTCAACCACCATCTCCTCGCCCGAGAGATCCACGCCACTCACCGGGACGGCGGCCCGCGAGTCGGCGAGGCGGGCGACCTCCCCGCCGGATATTTCGATGCGGAGGTCGCCGCGAAGCTCGTCCCCTTCGAGTGCGCGGTTTCGGATGCTCTCGCGCATGCTCACATCGAAGGGGTCGAGTTCCACATCCACCGAATCCGTCCGAACCCCCCCGAACTCCGCGTCACGGATCGAGATCTCCCCCCCCGTGAACTCCCCGAGGAGCATCTCCAAAGGAGCCTCGTCGTTCCGAAGCTCGACGTCGGGGGTTTTGGCGAGGCCGAGGTCGCTTTGGATATTTTGCGCCACGAGGCCGCCGACGAGCGACGGGAGGAAGGTGAAAGGCCCGACGACGAAGACGACGGCGACGACCGCGACCGCGGCGAAAGCACTCCACATTGCGCCGGAGAACACCGTTTTCGAGACCTTACCCAGAGTCCCGGCTCTTGAGATATGCGTACACGAACTCGTCGAGGTCGCCTTCGAGAACCGCGTCCACGTTCGAGGTCTCGACGTTCGTGCGGAGATCCTTCACCATTTGGTACGGATGGAGGACGTACGAGCGGATCTGGCTCCCCCACCCGATGTCCGCCTTCTCACCGCTTTGGGAGGCGATCTCCTTCTCGCGCTTCTCGCGCTCGAGCTCGAAGAGCCTCGCCCGAAGCACCCGCATCGCGACCTCCCGATTTTGATGCTGGCTCCGCTCGTTCTGGCACTGAGCCACGATCCCCGTCGGAAGATGCGTGATCCGAACCGCCGAGTCCGTCTTGTTCACATGCTGCCCGCCCGCCCCCGACGCCCGGTACGTGTCGATTTTCAAATCCTTCTCGTCCACCTCGACCTCGACGGCGTCGTCTATGACCGGAGCCACCGCGACGGAGGCGAAGCTCGTGTGCCGCCTCGCACCCGCGTCGAAGGGGCTTATGCGAACGAGGCGATGCACGCCGCGCTCCGCCGAGAGAAGCCCGAACGCGAACTCCCCCGAAATGGTGAACGTCGCGCTCTTTATCCCGGCCTCCTCGTCCTCGGTGTATTCGATGACTTCGACGCCGAAGTCGTGGTTCTCGGCCCACCTTCGGTACATGCGGGAGAGCATCTCCGCCCAATCCTGCGCCTCGACACCGCCCGCGCCCGAGTTTATCGTGAGGATCGAATCCCCCGCGTCGTATTCGCCGGAGAAAAGACGCGCGATTTCCTGCTCGTCGAGCGTCTTCGAGACGGCTTCGAGCTCCACCCCGATCTCCCCGAGAAGCTCCTCGTCACCCTCGGCGAGTTCGACCATCTCCCGCGAGTCGGAGAGGCGAAGCCGCAAATCTTCGAGGAGCCTCACCCGTCCCTCGACGCGCGAGAACTTCGCCGAGACTTCCTTCGCCTCCTCGGGGTCGTTCCAGAAATCCGGGCGGCTCATCGCCTCGCCGAGTTCGGTGGATTGCTTTTTCAAACTCCCCACGTCGAAGAACGCCTCCAGTTCGGCGAGGCGTTCTTCGAGTTCGGTGATTCTGTCGTTGAGTTCGGACACTATCCGGCCTGAGCCGCCGGGCGGCCGTCGGTGCGGCCGTGGCACTTCTTGAATTTCTTGCCGCTCCCGCACGGGCACGGGTCGTTCGGGCGAACCTTGTTCTCGGCGTTCCTCCGAGGGACTTTCGGCTCGGGGCTTGGCTCCTCGCCGCCCCCGCTGTACGAGAGGTTCTCGATCTCCGGCTCCTCGGGAAGCACGAGGTTCTCGATGCGGTAAATGTACGTGATGTAGTCTTCCTTGAGACCTTGCTCCATCTCCACGAACATGTCGAAGCCCTCGCGCTTGTATTCGACGAGCGGGTCGCGCTGCCCGAGGCCGCGCCACCCGATCCCCTCGCGCAAATAATCCATCTCGTAAAGATGCTCGCGCCACCGCGAATCCACGACGGAGAGAAGCGTGTGCCTCTCGGCGACCGCGAAGTCGTCGGCGCCGTCGGTGCGGGCGAGGCCGCGCTTCTTAAGCTCCCCGGTTCGCTCTTCCCACTCGCGCTTCCGGTCTTCGAGGCGCTCGCGGGCGTCGGCGAGAACCATCTCGCGGATGTCCTCGCTCGACTGCTTTTCGATATCGAGGGATTTGAGATCCACCTGTGAAGGATAAAGTCGGTTTAGTTCCGCGCCGAGCGTGTCGAGATCCCAGTCCTCCGGGTACACGTTGTCCGAGGCGTATCGCGAGACGACCTCGGTGAGCGCGTCCTCGACGTATCCGAGGGTGTCCACGTTCTCGCCCATGAGGATGTCGCGCCGGATGGAATATATGACCTCGCGCTGCTTGTTGAGGACATCGTCGTATTCGAGGATCTTCTTCCGGATCTGGAAGTTCCGGCTCTCGACTTGTTCTTGCGAACGGCGCACCGAGCCGGAGATCATACCCGCCTCGATCGCGTCCTCGTCCTCCAAACCGATCCGGTCAATGATGTTTTGCATCCTCTCACCACCGAAGAGCCGGAGGAGATCGTCCTCGAACGAGAGATAAAAACGAGACTCGCCGGGGTCTCCCTGCCGCCCCGAACGCCCTCGCAACTGATTGTCTATCCGCCGCGACTCATGCCTCTCCGTCCCGAGGACGTACAATCCGCCGAGTTCCGCCACGCCCGGCCCGAGCTTGATGTCCGTGCCTCGCCCGGCCATGTTCGTGGCGATGGTCACCGAGCCTTTCTCTCCGGCCTCGATGATGACCTCCGCCTCGCGCTCGTGCTGTTTGGCGTTGAGGATGTTGTGCCGGATGCCCCGCCTTTTCAGCATCGTCCCGAGAAGCTCGGAGACCTCGACGGAGACGGTTCCGACGAGGACGGGCTGCCCGGCTTTGTTCCTCTCCTCGATGTCGTCCACGACAGCGTTGTATTTCGCCTTCCAATGTTTATATACGAGGTCGTCGTTGTCTATCCGGATCATGTCCTTGTGCGTCGGGATGGAGACGACCTCCATCTCGTACGTGTGCATGAACTCGTCGGCCTCGGTCGCCGCCGTACCCGTCATCCCCGCGAGCTTGTCGTACTGGCGGAAGAAGTTCTGGATCGTCACCGTCGCGACGGTCTGATTCTCCTCCCGAATCTCCACGCCTTCCTTTGCCTCGATCGCCTGATGAAGCCCCTCGGAATACCGCCGCCCTTCGAGAACACGCCCCGTGAACTCGTCCACGATGTAAACCTGCCCATCGCGCACGATGTACTCGTTGTCATTGTGGAAGAGCGCGTGCGCCCGAAGCGCCTGATTGAGATGGTTGACGAGGTTCGTGTTCACATCGTCATACAAATTCTCGACGCCGAGCGACTTCTCGACCTTCTCGACGCCCGACTCGGTCGGGGCGACTTGCCGCTTCTTCTCGTCCACCTCGTAGTCCTCGCCCTCGACGAGGCTCGGGACGACGCGGGCGAACGAATAGTATGTGTCCGCCGCGCTCTCGGGCATGCCGGAGATGATGAGCGGGGTCCGCGCCTCGTCGACGAGGATCGAGTCAACCTCGTCCACGATGGCGTAATTGAGTTCCTTTTGAACGAGCTGGTTCACGTTCGTCGCGATATTGTCGCGGAGATAGTCGAAGCCGAACTGCGAGTTCGTGCCGTATGTGATGTCCGCGTCGTAGGCGATCTTCCGGTCGTCGAAGCTCATGCCGTCTTGAATCAGCCCGATCTCGAGCCCGAGGAACTCGTAAATCTGCCCCATCCACTCCGAGTCGCGGCGGGCGAGATAGTCGTTGACGGTGACGACGTGGACACCTTTGCCCGACAAAGCGTTCAAATACACGGGCATGGTGGAGACGAGGGTCTTCCCTTCGCCGGTTCTCATCTCGGCGATCTTGCCTTGATGGAGGACGATGCCGCCCATAACCTGAACGTCGAATGGATACATCCACTCGGTTCCGTCGTCGAGAACGCGCCGCTCCCCGAGCGTGCGCCACGCGGCCTCGCGCACGACGGCGAAGGCTTCGCGCATGATGCCGTCGAGGGTTTCGCCGTTCTCGATGCGACCCCGGAACTCGTCGGTCTTCGCGCGCAAACCATCGTCGGAGAGTTCCCGCATTTGAGGGGCGAGAGCCGAGACCTCCTCGACGCTTCGTTGGAGAGCCTTTATTTTGCGACCCTCGCCCATCTTCAGGATTTTCGTCAGCAAATTAGCCAAAACTGGATATACCTCGCGTTGTGTATATTAGGAAACTTCGCCGCGACCCTCGCGGATCGTCGGCTCGTTATTATACAACCGCGTGGATCGGGGTATCAGCGGGCGGGTTCTATAAGCCCGTAGTTTCCGTCCCGGCGACGGTACACCACGTTTATGTCGGTGGTATCCGCGCTCGTGAACACGAAGAAGTCATGGTCGAGAAGCTCCATTTGCAAAACGGCCTCTTCGGCGTTCATCGGCTTCATCTGGAACTGCTTCGTACGCACGATCTTCGCCTCGATGTCGTCCGCCTCCTCCGCCACGATGAACGGCTCCGGCTCGACGGCTTCCTCCTTGCCTTTCTGCCCGTGCCAGCGATCCACTTGCCGACCGCGGTACTTCTTCACCTGCCGCTCCAATTTGTCGCTCATCCGGTCGATCGAGGCATACATGTCCTCGGAGGCTTCGCGGGCTTTGAGAACCGTCCCGTTTATAAACATCGTCGCCTCGGCGACCTCGGGGGTCGGTATGGATTTGTTCCGCTCGTGGATGAGTTCGACCTCGGCGCGGGAGTCGCTGTTTCCGTCGTCGAAGAACTTCGAGACCCGCTCGACCTTTTCGAGGGCGTACCGTTCGAGCGCCTCCGTCACCGACATGTTCCTCCCCTTGACCGCGATGTGCATGTGGCCTCCTTTCAGTCGGCTGGCTTCAGGTTTCAGGCTTCAGGTTTCAGGTAGTGGTGGCGCGGGCGCATCCGAGGCTCCGCTTCGCCTCCTCGGGCGGCGCGGAGCCATGCCCCCGGACAGGCGGCATGTCGCTTCGCAATCGCTCTGCCCGACATGGTTTTCCTGATGCCTGAAACCCGATGCCTGAAACCTCCACTCAACATGTTCTGCAGAAACTGGTCGCATGTACCTCCGAAGCCCCGGCGAAGGTGAGGGCTTTGGCGCACTCGCTCATCGTGGAGCCTGTGGTGAAGACGTCGTCCACGAGGAGGATCTTTCCCCGGATTCGGCTTGTGGATTGGAATGCGCCCCGCACGTTATCCCGCCTCCCGGCGGCGGTCAACTCGACCTGATCCCGCGTCCTTCGCACAACTTCCAGTGTATCCGATAAAGGCGCATTTATCTTCCGTGAAACACTCCGCGCCACAACCTCCGCCTGATTGAACCCCCGCCTCCTCCGCCGACTCGAATGCATCGGCACCGGAACGACGTGGTCGAATTCTCTCTCGTCGAGCATCGAAACTATGAGCGGAGCCATGAGTTTTTCGACGACCGGGAAGTATCCCCGGTATTTGAGGACGCGGACTATCTCCTTCCCGACCCCTTCATAACGAAGCGGAGCGCGGGCCGACTCGAAGCCGAAGTCCACGTCTTTGCACTCGTCGCACACGAACGCCTCGAAAGCCGTGGGATGGCCGCACCGCGAACACCTCGGAGAGCCGACATGCGGCAAATTATCGAAGCACGAACGGCAAAGAACGTCGGAAGCCCGACGTTCACATCCCACGCAAAACTGCGGATAAAAAAGATCCGCGAGTGCGGAAAGATACGATTCGCTCGACAAACGATCCTCCGAAATCCACCGAACCACCGAGGCCATGATACTCCGGCCATCGGCGGGAGGGAAGGGGATCGCTTCGCTCCGGCGAGGAGAGTTTCTTTTTAGGTTTCAGGCATCAGGTTTCAGGTTTCGGGAAATACCCCCCGGAGGAGCCGCGTTCGCCGACCGGCCCCTCGCTGCCGTCGGGTGGAGCGACCTCACGCGCAAACGATGAAACCCGCGCAAGCGAAACGAAGTAAAAACCTGATGCCTGAAACCTGAAGCCTGAAGCCGCGTTTCGGCAAAGCCGGAACGCTCAAAAACTCACGCTTCGCGGCTGGAGCACGACGCCGGGGTTTATGCGGATTCCCTGATCGAGTACGTTCCCCTCCCCCACGACGCTCCTCGCCCCGATCACCGAAAGCCCGCGCACGATGGCGTTTTGGCCGACCCTCGCTCCGGGGCCGACGATGGAGCCTCGCACGACCGCCCCGGCCTCGACCACCGCGCCGTCGAGGAGTATGCTCCCTTCGACCACCGCGCCGTCGCCTATTTTGCAGCCGAGTCCGAGTGAGACGCGCCCGCCGACGGTGGCGAGTTGCCCGATCTCACACCCCGGCGAGATCGAGACGGGCGGCAATATCCTCACGTTCTTCTCGATGCTCGTCGAGTCGTCCACATCCATGTACTTGAAATTCCCGTCGAGGCCGACCGCGCCCGAGAGTATGTCCTGCGAGGCCGCGAGATAACTCCTCGGTGTCCCGATGTCGCGCCAATACGAACTCGAAACGTGCGCGAAAAGGCGGTTCCGAGCTTGGAGCCGGGGGAAGACCTCGCGCTCGATGGAGACTTCGCGCCCCTCGGGGATCATGTCGAGGACTTCGCGCTCGATCACGTAAACCCCAGCGTTTATGAGGTTCGTCGTGACCTCGTCGAGGCTCGGCTTCTCCACGAAGCGTCGAACCATCATGTCGTGATCCACCTCGACGAGACCGTACGCCGTCGGGTCTTCGACGCTCGTGAGCGAGATCGTCGCCAAAGCGTCCGAAGCCTCGTGCCTCTCGATCGCCGAGCGCAAATTCATCCCGGTCAAAACATCGCCGTTGAGAACCACGATGGGGCCGTCGCCCCTCAAAAACCGCTCGGCGTTCTTTATCCCACCCGCCGTCCCGAGGGGATTGTCCTCGACCGCGTAATCCACCGTGAAACCGTCGAGGTCGTCTCGCCCGCCGATGTAATCCTGGATTTGATCCGGCAAATACCCGAGGGAGAGAATCGCGCCCTCGATCCCCGCCTCCCGCAAAAAATCTATCGTATACCCCATAAACGGCTTGTTCCGGATCGGGACGAGCGCCTTCGGAATGTCGTACGTGATCGGCCTCAGCCGCGTACCGAGTCCCCCAACGAGAATGATCGCTTGCATAGCCACCAGCTTACAGCAGCCCGGAAGCCCCGGTCAACGTCACGAGAAGCCCGAAGAAGAGTATGAAGACGGTCGTAAGTATCGCGAGCGCGTATACCGAAAACCTCACGCCGCCATCGTCCTTCCGAGCCACCCCGCCGGAGACGGGTTCTTCGAGGAACATGTTCCGCACGATCCCGAAATAATACGGAAGCGAGATGACGCTGTTTATGACGAGCGCGCCGACGGCGGCGTACACGAGGATCGAACCCGACTGCGCCCCCGCGAGGATCACCCACGCCTTCCCGAAGAACCCCGAGAAAGGCGGTATCCCGACAAGCGCGGCCATGAAAACCCCCATACATAACGCGAGCGCGGGCTGCGTTTTGAAAAGCCCGTTAAAGCTCTTCGCGTCCTCGCCGACGAGGTCGATCGCGAAGAACGCCCCGAGGTTCATGACCGCATACGCCGCCGAATAAATGAGGACGGCTTGTATGCCCGTTTGTTGCCCGCCTCCCTGAATCGCGGCGAAGGCGACGAGGATGTACCCGGAATGGGCCACCGAACTGAACGCGAGCATCCGGCGGACATTTCGTTGCCGGAGCGCGGAGAGGTTCCCGACAAACATCGTGATGATGGCGATGACCGCGAGAATGGAAGCCCACGTCGTAGTCGCCCCCGGAAGACCTTCCACGAGGATGCGGAGAAGCACCGCGAACGTCGCGGCCTTCGGAGCGACGGAAAGGAAAGCCGCCGCGCTCGTCGGCGCTCCTTGATAAGCGTCCGGCGTCCAGAAATGGAACGGAGCCGCCGACAGTTTGAACGCGAACCCACTCAACATTAGCCCGATGCCGACGAGTCCGACGGGCGTGAGTTCGCCGGAGAACGCCTCCGCCACTTGCGTGAGGTTCGCCGAACCCGTCACGCCATATATGAGGACGAGGCCGTAAAGAAGCACGGACGACGCGATGACCCCGGTGACGAGGTACTTCATGCCGCCCTCCGCGCTCTCGCGGCGGCTCCGGTCGAAGGCGACCATCGCGTACGAGGGGATCGTCGCGATCTCGAGCGCGAGGAAAAGCCCGAACAAATCGCGCATCGAAGCGAGGAGCATCGCCCCGACGACGACCGAGAGTATGAGCGTCATATATTCCGGCGCGTCGCCCGTGGTTCCGGCCCACCGTGTCGCGGCGATCACGGTGAAGAACGCCGTCCCGCTCACGATCAATTTAAAGAAGAGGGAGAAGTTATCCACCGCATACGAGTCTCCGAAGAAAGTTCCCTCGAAGCCGACGGCGAGGAGGACGGCGGCGCTCGCGAAGGTCGCCAAAGCGCCGAGGGTGGCGAGGGCGCCGACGAGTCCCGAATTTCTCTCCCCGGCGAACACCCCGCCGAGGAGGACGACGAAGAGGAAGACGGTCGCGATGATCTCCGGTAAAAGGCCGACTATCGCTTCTCCAGTTACGGGCATCGCCTATCCTCCTCCAATCGCGGCCAAAACCGCTTCGACCGCCGGACGCTGAATCCCGATGAGAAGCGCCGGGAATATTCCGAGTATCAACAAAAGAGCGGCGAGCGGCGTTATGGCCGCCATCTCGACCGGGTTTGCGTCCGTGATGCTCTCATAAGCCGGGTTCGTTATCGGCCCGAACATCACCCGAGCAAGCATATAAAGGAAATACATCGCCGAGAGTATGATTCCGAGCGCGGCCAATGCGCCTTGAACCGGGAACGCCTCGTACCCGCCCATGATGCTCATGAACTCCGAAGCGAACACCGCGAGGAACGGCAATCCCATAGCCGCCATCGCCCCGAGCGCGAGGAAACCCGTCGCCCACGGCATCCGAGCCGCCAGCCCGCCGAGTTCGGCGATTTGCCTCGTTCCGGTCTTCGCCGCGATGATCCCGACGATGACGAAGAGCATCGCCGAATATATGCCGTGCGTAACTTGCTGAAGCACCGCCCCGTTGTACCCGACCGCGTTCGTCGCGGCCGCTCCCACGAGGATGAATCCGAGCGTCCCGATGGACGAGTACGCGATGAGGGCTTTCAAATCCGGCTGGAGGAAGGCCACGAACGCTCCGTAAATAATGTTCACGACGCCGAGCGCGGCGATCCACGGGAGGAACGGCGCGACACCCGCCGGAAGAAGCGGTATCGCGATGGAAATAATTCCGAACGTCCCGAGCTTCGGCATGATCCCCGACAAAACCACGTTCGTCGAAATGGGACTCGAAACGTACACGTCGAGGAGCCAGTTATGGAGCGGAACCGCCGGAACCTTCACGAGAAGCCCGAAGAGGATCGGGGCGGCGATAGCGATTTGCGCCGTCGTGCCGAGACCCCCGCCGCCTTGCAATTCCGGTATCGAGAAAGTCCCCCCGAGAACCCCGAGCGCGAGGAAGCCCGCGAGCATCGCCGTGCTTCCGAGGAACGTGTATATAAAGAACTTTATCGCGGCGGGACGGCGATTCTCGTCGCCCCATATCCCGACGAGGAGGTACATCGGGATGAGCGTGAGCTCGAAGAAGATATAGAAAAGGACGAGGTCGTTCGAGGCGAAGACCCCGAGCATACCGGTCTGCGCGACGAAGAGAAGCGCGAAGTACGTCGAGAGCCTTTCGCGGATGTCCCATGAGGCGACGACCGCGATGAGCGTCAAAAGAGCCGTCAAAAAGAACATGCCGAAGCCGAGGCCGTCGAGGCCGACTCGGTATCCGATGTCGAGCGGGGCGATCCACGTGAGGTCTTGAGAAAGGTTCGCCGCCCCCGAGAGGTTCCCTCCGTGCGCGAAGTATATGTACGTTGCAAGGAGGAGCGGCACCGCCGCGATGCCGAGGGCGGCATATCGGGTGGTTCGTTCATCTCCGCGAAGGAGGGAAATCAAAATCGCTCCGAGGAGCGGGATGAAGATGGTTATGGTCGTGATCACAGTCTCGCCCCCACGAAAAGAGTCGTAATCGTCACAAGCGCGATGATCGCCGCCACAAAGAACGCGAGTTCCCCCCCCGCGATGATCGCGAACACGAGAACGCCCGCCAGAATGAAGAGAACATAATTCTGAACGCCCCCGGTCTGGAGCTTCCCGAGAAGCCCCCCGAGGCCCGAAGTCCCGCGCCCGATCCCCCCGACCGCGCCGCCAAGCACGTTCCGGTCGAAGCCGCGAGCCGCCCGTCCGAGCGCGAACGCGCCCTTCACGAACACGAAGTTATATACATCGTCGAAGTACCATCCCTTGTCGAAGAAGGTATGGACACTGGAGAACCGCCGTTGCATCGAAGCCGCCGCGCTCGGGTTCACGACATAAAGGAAGTACGCCAATCCGATCCCCGCGAGTGCGACCACGAGCGAGACGACCGCGAGCGGAACACTGAAAGCGTGAGGCACGACGCCGAGCGAGCTTTCGAGCGTGTTCGCGGCGAACCCGCTCGGCGCGACGAAGCTCGAGAAGAGGTCGGGGACCGGGATCCCGGTTCCATTCGGGATGCCGACCCACCCGCTCACTATCGCGAGGAAGGCGAGGAGGATCATCGGCAACGTCATCACACCGGGAGACTCGATGGCGTTCCGGGCCGCCTCGGTTCGCGGCTCCCCGAGGAACGCCATGAAGATCGCCCGGAAAATATAGAAAGCCGTGAGGAATACGGTCAATAACGCCATCCCGAAGAGGACATAATAATGCTCCTCGGCGGTGAACGCCACGATCGCATCCTTCGACCAAAATCCCGCCAATGGGAAGATCCCCGCGAGGGAAAGCCCGGCGATGACCATCGTATAAAACGTTATGGGCATTCGCCTCCTCAGTCCGCCCATGTCGGTGAGGTTGTACGAACTCATCGCGTGGATGATCGAACCCGCCCCGAGGAAGAGTAGCGCCTTGAAAAATGCGTGGTTGTAAAGATGGAACATGCTCGCCGAATACGCCCCGACCCCGAGCGCGAGCATCATGTACCCGAGCTGCGAGACGGTCGAGTACGCGACGACGCGCTTTATGTCCTTCTTCACGAGCGCCATCGTCGCGGCCATGAGCGCGGTGAAGCCGCCGATGTACGCGACGGTGAGCATCGCCGTCGGGCTTTGAACGAAGATGTCGTATGTGCGGGCGACGAGGTACACGCCCGCCGCGACCATCGTGGCGGCGTGGATGAGGGCGGACACGGGTGTCGGGCCTTCCATCGCGTCCGGGAGCCACACGTGGAGCGGGAATTGCGCCGACTTCCCGATCGCCCCGATGAAGACGAGGATCACGGCGGCGGTCAAAACCGAGCCGCTTATGAAGCCCGCTTGCGCCGCGCTCGCGATGCCTTCGAAGCTCGTCGTCCCGGTCGCCCGCCAGAAAATGATGATCCCGACGAAGAGGGCGGCGTCTCCGACCCTCGTGACGATGAACGCTTTTTGGGCGGCCTTCTTCGCGGACTCCTTCTCGAACCAATGGCCGACGAGGAGGTACGAACACAAACCGACGAGTTCCCAGAAAATGTAAAGCTGGATGAAGTTCGAGGCGAGGACGAGTCCGAGCATCGAAGCCGTGAACAAATTCAAAACGGCGTAATACCATGCGAAGCGTTTGTCGCCCTCCATGAACGCGCCGGAATAAAGCTGGATCATGAGGCTCACGAAGGAGACGACGACGAGCATCATCGCGGCGAGGCCGTCGATGTCCACGCCCATCGAGAACGAGCCGCCCGGCCCGAGGTCGATCCAATCAACCGCGAACCGTATCGGTGCTCCCGTCGAGGCGACCGTATAAAGCGCGAACACCGAGAACACGAGCGAGAAGACCATCCCGAAGATGGCGACGTATTGCGCGTTCTCGCGGAGTATCCGTCCGAAAAGCGCGAGCGCGAGGAAAACCAGAGCCGGGATGACCGGGATGGCGGCGATCACGAGTTGTTGACCGAGTGATGTCACTAAACGGCCATCCTTTCTAGCCCCTCATGGAATTGACTTCATCAATGTTCACAGTCCGCCGCGAACGGAAAATAGCGAGCACGATCGCAAGCCCGACCGCCACCTCGGCAGCGGCTATAGCGATGATGAGAGCCGCATAGCTCGCGCCGAGCCCCGCCGCGCTCGGCAGAAAGTCCGCGAAGGCGACGAGCGTGAGGTTCACGGCGTTTATCATGATCTCCACGCACATGAACACGACGACGGCGTTGCGGCGGATGACCGCGCCCCACGCCCCGATGGCGAACATCACCGCCGCGACGATGAGAAAGCCTTCGAGGGGGATTTGCTGGTTTATGGTGTCTATGATCGGCTGAATCGGCCCCGGCATTATTCCCCCACCTCCCTCACGTCGCTCGCGCTCTCCACGTCGGTGTCCTTACGGCGGCTGATGACTATAGCGGCAATGACGGCGACGAACAAGAGGATCGCCACAAGCTGGAAAAGCATCGCAAAAATCTCCGAACCCGGCCCGACCCCGAGGAGATACTCCCCGAAAGCCGCGACGTCGCGAGTTCCCTGCCCGGCCTCCGTCGCCCCCCAATCCTCGGTGGCGAGGATGTACGAAAGAAACCCGCCGACCCCGAGGGCGACGGCGAGTCCGGCCCAAACCTGCTTGTTCACGATCGTCGAGAAACTCCGAACCTGCGGCTGCTGCGTGAACATGATGCCGAACAAAATAACGACCGTCACCGCGCCCACATATATCAAAAGCTGAAACGCCGCGAGCGCGGGCGCCGAAAGCATCACGAAGAACCCCGCGACGGCGAAGAAAGAACCACTCATAAAAAGAGCCGAATGGACGACGTTCCGGCTAAGCACGACCCCGAGCGCCGAGATGAGCATCATCCCGGCGAGGAACCCGAATACTATCGTCAAGCCGCGTCCCCCTCGGAAGATTTAGCGGCCTTCGCCGGAGCCTTTTTCGGCGACTTCTTCGGAGCGTCGCCGTCCGCTTTGGCATCGCCTTTTTCGGCTTTGCCCTTCGCGGCGGCCTTCTTCGGCTTCTTCTTTACCTCCGGGCGCGGGTCTATGGTCGGGTCAACGGGTCGCTCCCCGAACTGCCGTGCGAGTTCGAGGCGATTGTACGCCTGCGCCTCGAATTCCTCGGTGTGGTAAATGCAATTCACCGGGCAGACTTCGACGCACAGCGAGCAATACATGCACCGCGAGTCGTCAATGACGAAGCCAACCGCGTACGGCTTCGGTTTGCCCGATCCGTCGGCGTCGCGCTTCGTTTGCTCGATGGAGATGCAGTGATCCGGGCATATGCGCATGCACTGGAGGCACGCGATGCACCGATCCATGTCCACCGTGAGCATGCCTCGCGTGCGATCCGGAAGGTTGCGTTTATATTCCGGGTACTGGCGTGTGATCTTGTTTTTGAAGAGGTTTTTGAGCGTGATGCTCATCCCCTTCATTATCCCTTGTCCGAGTTGCGGCGGCATATACGAAAACCTTTCCTAAAATACCAGCATCGCGGCGGCCGTGATGACCAGCCACACGAGGGTCAATGGAACCATCACCTTCCAGCCGAGATCCATGAGTTGATCCATACGAAGCCGCGGCAAACTCCACCGTATCCACTGGAACGTGAACATGATGAGCGCCGTCTTTATCCCGAACCAAACCCAATTGAACTGCCCGAGGTCGAGGAATTCCAAAGGCGGTTGCCATCCTCCGAGGAAGAGCGTGACGGAGATCCCGCTCATAAGCCCCATCCCGGCGAACTCGGCGGCCTGAATGAGCCCCCACGTCATCCCCGAGTACTCGATCATATACCCGCCGACGATCTCACTCTCCCCCTCCGGCAAGTCGAACGGAACCCGCTTCGTCTCGGCGAGCGCGGAGATATAGAAAACTATGAACATCGGGAACTGCAAAACGACGTACCAATTCCAAAACCCCCCGCCCTGCGCGTTCACCACATCCACGAGCGAAAGGCTCCCCGTGAGCATCACGACCCCGAGAAGACTCAAAATAAGCGGAACCTCGTACGAGATCATCTGCGCCGCCCCGCGCAATGCCCCGAGAAGCGAAAAGTTCGAGCGGCTCCCATACCCCGCCATGATGACCCCGAGCGCGCCGATGGAAGTTACGGCCACGAAAAACAAAATCGCCACGTTTATATCCGCGACGACGGCCCCGGGCGCGAACGGAATCACGAGCCACACGGCGGCGACCGGGATGAACATCGCGATCGGCGCGCCGAGGAAGATCCAGAGATCCGCCTTTCCGGGCGAAATATTCTCCTTCGTGAACAGCTTGATAATGTCCGCGAGCGGCTGGAGAAGCCCCCGAGGCCCCACCCGGTTCGGCCCGTAACGAAGCTGTATATACCCCGCGACCTTCCTCTCGCCCATGACCAAAATCGCGGCCAAATTCAAAGTCAGGAAAAGAACGACCCCGAAGGCGAGAAGGAACCGGAAGGGTTCCTGGTTGAGGAAATTCAGGAACTCCATTTACGAGGCCACCCCCCCGGAGACATCGGTCGCTGGTTTCAGGTTATTGGCTGGAACCTGAAACCTGAAACCTGAAACCTGAAACCGGGAGCGAAGCGACCCAAGCGAAGCGACCATCACTTGTCCCATCCCCCGCTAACCGGGTCGATCATACCCAAGATCGGCATGATGTCCGGCAGGTAATGGCCCGGCACGACTTCCTGCAAAAGCTGCATATTGCAAAAGCTCGGATCGCGGTAATGCACCCGGTACGCCGAATCCGACCCGTCCGACACGACGTGGACGGCGAACTCGCCGCGCGGGCTTTCGACCCGCCCGAAGCCGTCGCCCTCCCTCGGGCGGAGGCGGCGTCCGAGGTCGGCCATGACCGGGCCTTCGGGCATCTTCTCGATGACCTGGCGGATGATGCGGATGCTCTGCCACACCTCCCCGATCCTCACCCGATACGATGCCGCGACATCGCCCGCATCGTCCGTGACGACGTCGAAGTCGAGCTCGGGATACACGCTGTACGGATAGTCGCGCCGGATGTCGAAATCCACCCCGGTTCCGCGAAGCGGCGGCCCGGTCACGCCCATGTCGAGGGCTTGCTCGGGGGTCATCTTCCCGACATCCTTCGTCCTCGCGACGTAAATTTCGCTTCCCGTAACGAGATCCACGGTGTCGGTCTGGAAACGCCCTTCGAGTCCGTCGAGGTACTCGGATATCTCTTCGAGGATGCCCGGCGGGAGGTCGGCCTTCACGCCGCCGATGCGGAAATAGTGGAACATCATCCTCGCGCCCGTGATGGCTTCGAGGAAGTTTTGGATCCGCTCGCGCTCACGGAAGGCGTACAAAATCGGCGTGAACGCCCCGAGCTCGAGCATGAGGAACCCGATGGACGGGATGTGGCTCGCGAGCCGCATAAGCTCGCTCATAAGCACCCGGATGTACTCCGCCCGAGGCGGTATCTCCGCGTCGAGGACATCCTCGACCGCGAGAACGTACCCGTGCTCGTTGTGGATGTTCGCGAAATAATCGAGGCGGTCGGTCATCGGGACGACCGCCGGGTACATGCGGTTCTCGGCGATCTTTTCCTGTGAGCGATGGAGGTATCCCATCACGGGGTCGCATCGCATCACGGTCTCGCCGTCGAGTTCGAGGATGAGGCGGAGGAGGCCGTGCATGGCGGGATGTTGCGGCCCCATGTTCATGTCCATCGTTTCGAGGCCGAATTCGCTTCGGATGTCGGGGCGGGCGAGGCGGCCGCTCGCCGTTCCATCGAGGGCGACCGTTTCGTTTCTTCTCTCTTCGCTAAGCATGTTTAACGCAACCCTTCGAATGTTCGCTTTGTGCTTATGTCGAAGCTCTTGAGGAGCGGATGGTGGTCGAAGTGATCCTGCCACATATACGTCCGCCGAAGGTCGGGATGCCCCCGGAACGCGACACCGAACATGTCGTACGCCTCCCGCTCGTGCCAGTTCGCCGTCGGATAAACGTTCGTCACCGACCCGATCACCGGCTCCGTCCCTTCGATGACCGTCTTCACCCGAACCGTTCCGCCGCGGAGGTCCATAAGCTCATACGTAAGCTCGAACGACCCTTCCCAGTCCACGACCGTGATGAACGAGAGATGCAAAACCTTGAGTTGCTCCCTCGCCGTCGCCAAAACCTGTGGCACGCTCTCCGGCGCGACGACGACCCGCACGACGTTCCCCTCGACCACACCCTCTTCGAGGCCATGACGATTATTCAAACCATCGAGGTATCCGGCGAGCCGGTCGGCGAGATCCCCGCCCGGAAACGATACGGCCATTTACGCATTCTCCTTGCCGTCGGATTTGCCATTCGAGGATTCGGCTTCCCCGTTCGCCTCGCCTTCGGCCTTCGGAGCGTCCTCCTTCGAGGCTTCGGCCTTCGGCTTCTCGGCGGTGGCCGTGGCCGTTCCGCCGCTCTTCTCGGCCTCGGCGGCTTCCTTTTCTTCGGCGGCCTTCTTTTCCGCCTCCTTGCGAGCCTTTTCCCCTTCCTTGAGTTTCTTCTTCACTTCCTTCGGGAGCCATCCGACGTCGGTTTGCGCTCCGGGCGGCATGCCCTTCCGCTCGAAGGTGTACGTCCTTTTCAGATACCGGATGCCTTCGAGTTGCGGAGCCTTCCCCTCGCTTATTTCCTGATATTCCTTCTCCGGCAAATATTCATGAACCGTGCCGTCCTCGTCCACGAGGGCCGGGGCGGGGCGGACTTTTCCGCCGACTTGCTTTTCCTGCTCGATCTTCTTTTGCAAAGTCATGATGCCGAAGATGAGCGCTTCGGGTCTCGGCGGACATCCCGGAACATACACGTCCACCGGGATTACACGGTCCGCGCCCATGAGGACGGAATATCCGTCGAGGAACGGCCCTCCAGATATGGCGCACGCACCCATCGCGATGACCCATTTCGGGTCGGGCATTTGCTCGTAGAGGCGCGTCATGCGCTCGGCCATCTTCGTGGAGACGGTGCCGGAGACGATCATGACGTCGGCTTGGCGCGGCGAACCCATGAACGGGCTGCTTCCGAAGCGTTCGAGGTCGTTGTGGGCCATGCCCGTGGACATCATCTCGATGGCGCAGCACGCGAGGCCAAATTGGAGGGGCCACAGCGAGTTCTTCCTCGCCCAGTTGAATGCTTTGTCGGTGGTCGTCGTAATAACGTTCGGTTCGTTAAATTGTTGCATCACACCCATTTGAGCGCTCCCTTCTTCCACTCATAGACAAGCCCGAGGGAAAGAATCGTCACGAAAATCAACATTTGCACGAAACCATAAAGCCCGAGTCCCTGATAAATAACCGCCCACGGAAAGAGAAACAATGCTTCCACGTCGAAAATAAGGAAAGTCAAAGCGAACACGTAATAGCGAACCGGGAACGGCCTCCACGGGTCTGTGACGGTTGACTCGCCCGTCTCATATGTTTGATCCTTTGTTTTGGAACTGCGGCTCGGGGCAATAAGGCGGGCGAGGACGAGGACGGTGGCAACGAAACCGACGATGAGCAACATGAAGATCCCGACATACAAATAGACTGTGCCGTAAGCCATCTCCTGCTGCAAAAGCCCCAGAGTCAAATCAGCCTTTCTCTCAAAGGAATGCCTGTCCGCAATATACCCATATACACAACAACTTTCAAGCCGCTACTAAGTGTAGCAAATGGCGATTAATCGCGTCCGGCGACACCGCTTCCATTACGTCCGATTATCTGCACGAACTCGACGAGCATTTGCCGATACGCCTCCAGCGAAGAAGTGACGACGTACTCGCTCGGCCCGTGGTGTCCGCCTCCGATCGGCCCGAACTCCACGCCGGGAATTCCGGCTCTTTGGAAATACACGATGTCTGAAGCCCCATGCCGTCCGACACCGACGGGGTTGCCGTGATAATGGCGTCGCGCGACCTCTCGGAGAGCCTTCACGTACGGGTTCCGCCTCGTTACGTACGTCGGCTCGATGGAGTGGAGAACCTCGATGTCCGCCGGGAGGTTTATGGAGCGTATCTGGCGGGAGATCTCCTTCGGATCCTGTCCGGGGAGGTACCGAATATCGAGGTCGTAAGCCGCCCGGTCGGGGACGCGGTTTATGACGTCCCCGCCGATGATGCGAGCCAAATTTATGCTCGGGTACGGGAAGAGGTCGCTCCGTTCTTTGGCGAACGGAAGCTCGGCGACACGCTTGTAATGTTCATAAGCGAGGAGGATGGCGTTCCTCCCGAGCCACGGCTGCGAGCCGTGCGCGCTTTTGCCGGAGAGCGAGACGCGGAGATCGAGGACACCTTTCGCCTGCGTCCCGATGTGGAAATCCGTCGGCTCCCCGGTTATGAGGAGGTCTCCGGTGTGTCCCTTTTCCACGAGGACTTCCGCGCCCTTCGGGCCGTCGTATTCGCGCTCCTCGTCCGGTACGACGAGGAGTTCGACGCTCGCGTCGCATCCCATCTCGTGGAGATCGACCATCGCGTACATCATCGCCGCGAGAGCGCCCTTCATGTCGTACACGCCGCGCCCACGAAGCTCGCCCTCCTCCTCGTAAGGCTCGAACTGCAGTTCTTCCCCCGGCACGACGTCGGCGTGCCCGTGGAGGAGGATCGTCGGCTCGCCGCTCCCGGTTCGGGCGACGAGCGAGACGAGTTCGCCACCCGGCCCCGCGCCTTTGTACCGGACGGTTTCCAAACCCCGGGCCTCGAACCACCCGTGGATAAACTCGACCGCCGAAAGGGCCGAGCCGGGAGTGAAAGACGGGTACCGGACGAGCCTCTTCGTGAGGGAAAGAACCTCCGTCGCGTTGTCCGTCCGTACCGTCAAAAGAACCCTCCGAGCCGCCGAATGCATGTTCAGCGGCAAAACGTATACCTTCGAGCAACTATATCAGGTTGGTGGTTTTTGGTTATTGGTTTTCAACGACAAGCGGAGACAGCGCGGCGAACTATGCGGCTCCGACGTCGACGTATTCTCCGCTCGAAGACGGAGCGGGGAGTGGCTCCCCATCCTCGCGCATCGCTTCGATGTGGAGTTCGATGGCTTCCCGTATGAGGGAGAGAACCTCGTCCCTCGACTCCCCCGCGGCGACGCAGCCGGGGAGATCGGGGACATAAGCCCCGAAGCCCTCGGCTCCTTGTTCAACGACCACCATGTAGCGCACTGCCTTCACCTCCGAATCACCTCTTCAAACCCGCCTGCCGAAGCGCGCTGCCGAGCGTCCCCCGAGGCATCTCCACTCCGGGCTTGCCAGAGACCGTCACCGTCCCCGGCTTCGTAGGGTGCTTGTATTGCCGATGGCTTCCCTTCGCCCTCGCCAAACGCCATCCGTCGTCTTCGAGCAACTTCACGAGGTCTCTGACCTTCATGCGCTAAATAATATGCCGCTTCGGGTGATTCGGCTACCGAACGACGGACTCCGACTCGAACGCGACGGTCGCGCCAAGCTGCATGAGCTTCGCCTCCATATCCTCATACCCGCGGAGGATGTGGCTAGCTCCGTCCACGACGGTCGTGCCTTCGGCGAGGAGGCCCGCCATAACGAGGGCCGCGCCCCCCCGGAGGTCTGGTGACTGAACCCTCGCGCCGGAGAGGTTTTTCGGACCACGAACCAACGCCCGGTATCCCCCGAAGAGGTCGATCCCCGCTCCCATACGGTTCAATTCCTCGGCGACTTGGAGACGGTTCTCGTACACGTTCTCGGTGATAATGCCGCAGTCGGACGCCTGCGTGAGAAGCACCATCATTTGCGCTTGGAGGTCGGTGGCGAAACCGGGGAACGGGAGCGTCGGAACGTCCACGCCGCACAGTTCCTTCGGATCGTCCACTTTCACCCGGATGCCGCCGTGGACTGGGAGAACGTCTATCCCCATAGCCCGCATCTTCTCGAGTTCCATCTTGAGGTGGTCGGCTCGGGCGTTCTTTACGAGGACTTCGCCGCCCGTCGCGGCGGCCGCCATAAGGAAGGTTCCGGCCTCGATGCGATCCGGCATCACCGTCCATTCGGCGGGATGAAGCTCCTCCACGCCTTCGATGACGATACGCCCGGTTCCGGCGCCCATAACGCTCGCGCCCATCGCGTTCAAAAAGTCGGCGAGGGCGACTATCTCCGGCTCGCGGGCGGCGTTTTCGATGATCGTGATGCCGCTCGCGAGCACCGCAGCCATCATCACATTCTCGGTCGCCCCGACACTCGGATACTCGAAATTGACCTCGGCCCCACGAAGCCCGTTCGGAGCCGACGCCTTTATAAATCCGTGGTCGAGTTCGATGTCCGCGCCGAGCTTTCGCAACCCGTCCATGTGGAAGTTGAACTTGCGAAGCCCGAGATCGCAACCGCCGGGGGCGGAGACTTCGGCCTTTCCGAAGCGGGCGACGAGCGGCCCGAGGACGACGATGGAAGCACGCATCTGGCGCACGAGTTCGTATGGCGCGGTGTACGAGTCCACCTCGGTCGCGTCAATTTCCAGGGTGTGATGGTCGGTGAAATCCCCCGCCACCCCGAGGTCGTCGAGGAGATAGAGCATCGTATGCATGTCCTTTATTCGCGGGACGTTGTGCAAAGTGGTTCGTCCCGGCGCGAGCAACGACGCCGCCATAAATTTCAGGGCGGCGTTCTTCGCCCCCGCGACCGTGACCTCGCCGTTCAGGCGAGTTCCGCCTTGTATGATGAATCTCTCCATGATCCCCCCTCCCGGACAAACCGGGGTGTATAGCTTTCAGCGGTTAGCCGTCAGCCGTCAGCAAACCCAAAAAGCTGACGGCTAACTGCTTTGCGGCTAGCCTTCCCGCAAACTACTCGCCGTACCTGCGGGCCACAAGGGCCATGTTCTCCCCGATCAAGCGCCGCCGCTCAAGCTCTTCACGGAGTCGCTGCGTCTCTTCGTCGTCGCCCGAAAGCTCGGAAAGCTCGCGGTCGGCCTCCTCCACATCGTTCTCGGCGGCGTCGGAGTCAATGTCGGAAGCGGCGACGGCCTCCTCGACGAGGATCTGCACGAGGTTCTCCGAGACTTTGAAGAAGCCGTCGGAGACGGCGAAGACTTCGCGCTCGTCTCCCTCCTTCACAACTTGAACGTCCCGAATACCGACGGTCGAGACGATCGGCTGGTGGTCGGCCATCACACCGATGTCTCCGTCGGCGATGCGAACCTTCACCATCTCGGCCTCGCCGTCGTACACCATCCTCTCAGGCGTGATGATGCGACAGAATAACTGGCGGCCCGACGCCATTTAGTTCGCGCTTCCCGTCTGGGCCTGCTCGGTCGGCTCGCCTTCCTGCTCGTCGTCTCCACCCTTCTCCTCTGCCTTCTCCTCCTCTTCGGAGTCCTCGCCCGAAAGGCTCTTCGCCTTCTCGACCGCCTCCTCGATGGTTCCGACAAGATAGAAAGCCTGCTCCGGAAGGTCGTCGTGCTTCCCTTCCACGACCTCCTTGAAAGACCGGATCGTGTCGTCGAGCTCCACCAATTTGCCCGGAAGGCTCGTGAAGACCTCCGCCACGAAGAACGGCTGCGAGAGGAAACGCTGCAAACGACGCGCCCGCCCGACGATCACTTTGTCCTCCTCGGAGAGTTCGTCAATCCCGAGGATGGCGATGATGTCCTGAAGCTCCTTGTAACGCTGGAGGACGTTCTTCACTTCCTGTGCGACCTCGTAATGCTCCTGCCCGACGATCGCCGGGTCGAGGAGGGTGGACGAGGAAGTGAGCGGGTCAACCGCCGGGAAGATGGCTTGCTCGAAGATCGCCCGCGAAAGCTCCACAGTCGAGTCGAGGTGGGCGAACACCGTGAACGGAGCCGGGTCGGTATAGTCATCCGCCGGAACATACACCGCCTGGAACGAGGTTATGGAGCCGTCTTTGGTGGACGTGATACGTTCTTGCAAAGCGCCCATCTCGGTTCCGAGGGTCGGCTGGTAGCCGACCTCGGAGGGCATGCGGCCCATGAGGGCGGAGACCTCGTTGCCCGACTGGGCGAAGCGGAAGATATTGTCAACGAAGAAGAGGACGTCTTGGCCGAGCTTGTCGCGGAAGTACTCCGCCATCGTGACACCCGTGAGGCCGACGCGGAAGCGGGCGCCGGGCGGCTCGTTCATCTGCCCGAAGACCATGGCCGTGTTCTTGAGAACCCCGGCCTCCTCCATCTCACCGTAAAGGTCGTTCCCCTCACGGGTACGTTCTCCGACCCCGGTGAACACCGATGTTCCGTCATACGCTTTGGCGATGTTGTTTATGAGTTCCGTAATGAGAACCGTCTTGCCGACTCCGGCTCCTCCGAAGAGGCCGACTTTCCCGCCTCGCCTCACCGGACAAAGCAAGTCCACGACTTTGATGCCGGTGACGAACTGCTCGGCTTGCGTCGAGAGGTCCTCGAAGCGCGGCGACGGGCGGTGTATCGGCCACCGTTCGTCGTGTTCGATGTCGCCTTGCTCGTCCACCGGATTCCCGAGTACGTCCATGACCCGCCCGAGGACACCTTCTCCAACGGGAACCGCGATCGGCTGCCCCGTGTCTTTCACGTCGAGGCCGCGGCGGAGGCCGTCGGAGGAGGACATGGCTACGGTTCGGCACATATCGTCGCCGAGGAGTTGCTGGACTTCGAGGACGAGGTTCTCCTCGCCCTCCGCGCCTTCGAAGGTAACTTCGAGGGCGCTGTAAATCTCGGGGATCTCGTCCGGCTTGAAGCGGACGTCGACGACCGGCCCCTTCACCTCGACGACCGTTCCGATGCCGCCTTCCCTCGTGCCGCCGGAGCCGTTTTGTTGCGCCTGCGCCTGGCCGTTCGCCTGTCCGTCGGTAGTCTGGCTACCCGTTGTCTGTCCGCTCTCTGTCATCCGAACCTCCTCGAATCTCCTGCGAGTTCTTCCATAAGTTTAGCGGTTAGTTCGACGCGAGAGCTTCCGTGCCGCCCACGATCTCCAAAAGTTCCTGCGTAATTTGCGCCTGACGCGCCTTGTTCATCTGAAGCGTCAACGTGTCGGCAAGCTCATTCGCATTGTCCGTCGCGCTTTGCATGGCCGTCATCCTCGCGCCATGCTCCCCCGTCGAACCTTCGAGAAGCGCCTGCCAAACCATCGTCTCGACGTAGCGAGGGACGAGCTTCCCGAGAATCTCCTCCGCGCTATTCACGAACTCGAACGGAACGTCCGACTTGTTCTCGTCGTCGCGCTCGCGGTCGTTGTTTTCGTCATCTCCATCATCGTCGTCGGCTATAGGGAGGAGTTTTTTGACGACGGGTCGTTGAGTCAATGCGCTCTCGAAGCGGTTGAAGACGAGGTACACCTCATCGGCCTCTTCGTCCTCGAAGAGTTGTGTGAGTTTGCGGCCGATCTCTCGCGCATCCTCATAATTCGGGGTGTCGGTGTGTCCGGTGAATTCGTCGGCTATTTCCACGCCCCGGAAGCGGAAGAACGAGACGGACTTTCGACCGGACGCGACTTGAAGAGCGTCGCGTCCCTTCTCTTCGCGGAGGCGCATGGTGCGGCGGAGGACTTGGGAGTTGAAACCGCCGCACAGTCCGCGGTCGGAGGTGAGGGAGGCGATAGCCACCCGGTTCACCTCGCCGCGCCCGACCATCATCGGGGTTTTGCTCGTGGTTTTCGCGGCAACCTCGCGCATCATCTCCTCGACGTTGTCGGCGTATGGGCGGGCCTTTTTGACCCGGGCCTCGGCTTTGCGGAACTTCACCGCCGAGACGGTTTGGAGGGCCGAGAAGACCCTCGACTGGTTCCGTACCGAGTTGATCTGCCGCTTGAGGTCGCGTATCGAAGCCATATTTAGCTCCCGGAACTGCCGTTGGAATCGGAGCCTTCGCCCGGATTGCCGCTCGCGCTCCCGGCTTGAACCGTACTCTCCTCCGGCTCGAAGTTGTCGGCGAAGCGCTTTATGGCGTCCTTCAATTTTTCCTCGTTCTCGTCGGAGAGCTTGCCCTCGTCGCGGATGCCTTCGAGGATTTCACCGTGGCTGTCGCGGAGGTTATCGCGCAACTGGGTCTCAAAGTCCGGCACGTCGTCCGGCTCGATGTCGCCCATGTACCCGTTCGTCGCCGCGTAAACGACCGCGACTTGCTCCTCGACGGGGAGCGGGTCGCGCTCGTTCTGGCGGAGGATCGCCGTGAGAATGGCCCCGCGTGCGAGCGTGTCCTGCGTGGTTTTATCCAAGTCCGAGCCGAACTGCGCGAAGCTCGCAAGCTCGCGATACTGCGAAAGGTCGAGCTTCAAAGTACCCGCGACGCTCTTCATGGATTTCGTCTGCGCGGACGAACCCACCCGGCTGACTGAGAGTCCCACGTCGATCGCGGGACGCTGGTTCGAGTTGAAGAGGTCGGAGTCGAGGAAGATTTGCCCGTCGGTGATCGAGATGACGTTCGTCGGGATGTACGCCGAGATGTCCCCGGCCTTCGTCTCGACGATCGGGAGCGCGGTCAATGAGCCTCCGCCCTCGGCGTCCGACATCTTCGCGGCCCGCTCCAAAAGGCGCGAGTGGAGATAGAAAACGTCGCCCGGATACGCCTCGCGGCCCGGTGGGCGACGGAGGAGGAGCATCATCTGGCGGTACGCGACGGCGTGCTTGGAGAGGTCGTCGAAGACGATGAGCGCGGACTCGCCTTGATCCATGAAGTACTCGCCGATGGCCGACCCGGCATACGGCGCGAGATACTGAAGCGTCGCCGACTGCGCCGCCGAGGCGTTGATGATGGTGGTGTACTCCATCGCGCCCGCCTCTTCGAGCGAAGCCACGACCCCGGCCACCGACGAGTCTTTCTGCCCGATGGCGACGTAAATGCACTTCACGTCTTGATCCGCTTGGTTGATGATCGTATCGAGCGCGATCGAGGTCTTCCCCGTCTTCCGGTCGCCGATGATGAGCTCGCGCTGCCCGCGCCCGATGGGAGTCGTCGAGTCGATGGCTTTGATCCCGGTTTGAAGCGGCTCCTTCACCGGCTGCCGCTTGATAATCCCCGGCGCGACGACCTCGACGGGACGGTCGCCGTCGGACTCGATCTCGCCTTTCCCGTCCATCGGCACGCCGAGCGAGTTTATGACCCGTCCAAGAACGCCGCGACCGACCGGGATGCTCGCCAGACGCTCGGTGCGCCGGACGATGTTCCCTTCCCGGATGTGGGTGTCATCGCCCGCGATGATCACGCCGACGTTGTCCTCTTCGAGGTTGAGGGCGAGGCCCATGATCTTATTGCCCCGCGCGTCCTCGAACTCGATCATCTCCTGGTACGCGACGTTCGAGAGTCCGTGGACACGCGCGATGCCGTCCCCGACTTCCAAAACCTGTCCGACTTCCTCGGTGCGGACACGGTTCTCGTAATCCGTAATTGCGCCTTTGAGTATGGAGGAGATCTCCTCCGGCCTGAGCCTTCCCACTAAACTACGCTCCTTTCGAGCATCTCCTCCCGAAGGCTCGCCAAACGCCCCCGGACACTTCCATCAAACATAGTCCCGCCGAACCTGAAAACCGCTCCCCCGAGAAGATCGGGATTTACGCTCGTTTCGAGGACGACTTCCTTGCCTTCGAGCATCCCACCGAGACGCTCCTTTAATTTCCCTATCTCCTCGTCCGAAAGCTCCACAGCCGTCGTGACGCTCACCTCGACCTTCCCGAGATGCTCCTTCACAAGCTCCTCGTAACGAAGCACGACCTCATGAAGGATTTCCTCGCGGTCGTTGTCCGAGAGTACTTTGAGGAAGTTGCTCGTCGTGAGCGTCATGTCCTCGGTGAGGCTGTCTATGGCCTTCCGTTTCTGGCTTTCGGGAACTTGCCCGCCGAAGAAGAAAAGCCGAAGCTCCTCGGTCTCGGCGACGGCATTGTCGAAGTCCTTGAGGTCTTCGAGTGTCTTCTCGACCTCGTCGCGGTCACGGGCGGCTTGAAAAAGAGCCTCGGCGTATGTGGAGACCGCGCTCAAGCGTTCCCGCTCCCGACTCCGCTTCCAGCGCGGCTTCCGCCGTTCTTCTGCGACTCTTCGAGGTTGTCGAGGGATTCCTGAATGAGGCGGTCGTGTTCGCTCCGGTCGAGCTTCTGGTTTATGACGCGGCTCGACGCCGAGACCACCATGTCGGCGACTTCGCCCCGGATCTCCCGGATCGTGTTCTCGCGCTCGCGGTCGATCTCCTCGCGGGCGCGTTGGATGATGCGGTCGCCTTCCTCGCGGGCTTCTTCTTTCGTCCTCGCCCGTTGCGACTCGGCTTGTTTACGCGACTCGTCGAGGATTCGGCGGGATTCGCCACGGGCCTCGTCGAGTTGGCGGCGGTACTCGTCGAGGAGTTCCTTCGCCTCGGCGCGGGTCTTTTGAGCTTCGTCAATCGCCTCTTCGATGCGGGATTGGCGGTTGTTGATCATGTCCCGGATCGGCGGGTACACGTACCTGATGAGCAAGAAGAGGAGGATCGCGAAGGTGATGACCTCCCAGAAGATCAAACTCGTATTCGGTATGTCGAAAATCCCTGTGTCGTCCATGTGCCTCGGCTCCTTCCCTCGCTATGGGCCTTCGCCTAGAAAATACCGAGGCCGATGAGCAACGCGAACGCAAGCCCGAAAAGCGCCTGCGCCTCGACCAGCCCGATGCCGACGAAGAGCCACGTCTGCGACTGCTGGAAAGCCTCCGGCTGGCGGTGGATGGAAGCGATCGTCTGCCCGAAGAGATACCCCATCCCAATCCCGGAGCCAATGACCGCGGTTCCGGCGGCGACCCCGAATCCCACGAGCCGGAGTCCCTCGACGCTACCTTGAAGCAGTGCGAGTATCGGCAGTATTTCCATCATGTTTCTCTCCTCTCGTTACTTTCTTTACAAAAACGTATGGTTATCGTCCAGCCAAACTCTCTAGTGCTCGGCCTTGTACATGGACAACTCGATGTAAATCTGGGTGAGTATAGCGAAGATATATGCTTGAAGCACAGCCACGAAAACCTCGAACCCGTACAACGCCAGCCCCATCGGAACCGAAAGGAACGGCATCGCAAGCCCGATCCAGGTGTTCGTCCCCCCGGCGTAAAGGATGAAGCTGAGGAAGATGAAGATGAGGAGGTGGCCCGCCAGAATGTTCGCGTAAAGCCGCATCGCCAGCGTGAGCGGCTTCGACAATTCCGAGATCCACTCGATAAAGAACATGAACGGGACCATGATCGGCTTCGCGGGCATGTTCGGCGGCACGAACGCCGCGACATACGTGCCGACCCCGTTGCTCCGTATCCCCTGATACTGCGCGAGGACGAACGTCAAAAGCGCGAGGGTGAGCGTGAACGAAATGCTGCTCGTGACCGGAAAACTGTTCGGCACGAGGCCGATCAAATTCAGCGTGAGGATGAATATGAAGAGCGTGAGGGTGTACGGGAACCACTTCTTCCCCTCCTCGCCCATGAGGCCGCCGAGGCTGTTCCGCCCGAAGCCGTAAAGCTCCTCGACTATGACTTGATACGCGCCGGGGCGGTTCTTGAGGACGCGGCTCCCGATGAACATGATCAGGAAAGTTATAAAAGCTCCGAGCCACAGGAAGACCACGGCCTTCGTGACCGAGATGTCCATTCCGAAGAGCGAGAGTTCGAGGTACACGTCCCCCCCGACCTCCCACGTGTGGATGATCTCGCTCCGCAACTCCTCGGGATTCATCTGGGCGAGCATCGTACTCAATTACCCCTCCGTTCCTCTCATGCTCGACCCTCCGGCGAACTTTGCCGCCGCCAGAAGAAGAGCCACGTTCTCAACCACATAAACACCCACGAAACCGCACAGCATCGGAACCACCGGCCACAGCCCCAGAGTTATCGGGACAACCATCGCCGCCGCCGCGAACACGAGCCTCCCGACGTATATCCCGGCCCCGACGAGCCGCTTCATCTCCGTCGTCGGCCCGAAGAGCATCGTAACCGCGAAGGCTATGGAGGAGAAGATCGCCACCCCGACGACAACGCCGTAAAGGAACGCCCACGACTCCACCGCCCCGAGATAATAGCCCACCGCCGCAGCCGCCGGAAGCGCGACCGCCACCATGACAACCGCCCCCCCGAAGGCCATTTTCACGGGCCGACTCAACCTCCACCCAACTCCTTCATCTTGACGAACAGATAAAAAAGCGCGACCGCGAAACCGACGACCATCCCGAGAAGCACGAACAGCGGAACCGTGCCGACAAGTCGGTCGAGGCCGTATCCACCCACGATAAAAACGCCGATCAAGAATACAAACGTAAATCCCAATCCAGCGAAGCGCGTGTAGTTGCCGTTCAAGTTTCTCCCGCGAACCTCGGTACTTAGCACGAGTTAATAATACCCCAGATTCCAAACTGTTGCATGCAGTTTCAAGCGTGTAAAAATGGCCGACAACGGAGCCGCTTCGGACGATCTTTCGCCGCATACCGGAGGCTTTCATATCGTCCCGCCGCCTCGAAGCACCGCCGCGGTCGCGTCATTGGCGGGGAAGAACGACTCGATGGCGAGTTCGGAGACCGTGACATCGAGCGGTGTCCCGAAGGTCGCCACGGTTCCGAAGAACGAAAGCTCACGGCCCCCGTCGCGGATGCAGAGCGGCACGACGATGCCGCCGGGGGCTCGGCCTCGGACTCCGGCTCGTCGCACGGATACGCGCGAAGCTCGTCGAGGAGCCGGGCGAGATCCGCGTCGGCGGAGACGGCGACTTGCCGGCGGAGGCGGTCGAGGATATGCGCCCGCCGCTCCCCGAGATTCGATATCCTCGGAGCCATGCCTTCGGGGTGGAGGCTTATGCGAAGCACGTTCGCCGGGGGCGCGAGGAGTTCCGGCGAGGCTCCGGCGGTGAGGAGGGACGCTCCGGCGTTCGCGTCAACGAGGTTACAGCCGCGATCCACGACCATGGCGGGATACGGCTCGTGTCCGGCGAGAACCTTCCGCACCGCCACGCGAACGGCAAACATCTCCGGCGAATCGAGTGCCGCCTCCGAATAAACGGGCGCGTATCCGGCGGCGAGCAAAAGATCGTTCCGTTCGCGGAGCGGGAGTTCCAAACTCTCGGCGAGGCGAAGAACCCTCGTCCGGCCCGGCATGGATCTTCCGTTCTCCACGAAACTCAAATGCCTCGGAGAGATGCCCGCTTCGAGTGCGAGATCGAACTGGCTCATCCGTCGAAGACCCCGCCACCGACGAAGCAACTCGCCCACCGGCCTCCGACGGTGCGTACTCGTCGATGTCGTCGCCTCCTCCATGCCGTCAATGTACATCCCACGCGCCGCCAAAGCCATTACCCGCGAGGTAATCGGAATGCGTCCCCGTCCATGGAATACTCCCCGGAAACCATCGAAAGGAACGTCGCATGGAAACGCGAGAAGCCGTCGAAAAACTGCTCGGAAGGATGGCCTCCGGCGATGCCGAGGCCATCGCCGAGCTCTTCGCGCCGGGCGTGGATTTCATGTGCGCGGGTTCGGCTCCGTGGATAAAGCCTCGAAGCACCCGCGAAGACATGACCGCCTTCTTCGCCGAGATGGAGGAGAATTTCATGCCCGACAAACGGTCGGCGTCGGTGTCCGGCTTCCTCGTCGATGGAAACGACGCCGTTGTCATGGGGCGCGTATCGCAGAGATTGAAATCGAACGGAGAGTCGTTCGAGATCCCATTCGCCCTCCACCTCACCGTCTCCGAAGGCGGGATCGCCCGCTACCACGTATACGAAGACAGCCTCACGGTGGCGAGGGCCGTCGCCCAATGACGGAGAGTCCGGCCGAAGTCGGCGTCATTCGTCGTCCTCGACTCCACGATACAGTTTTGCCGCACTCCGTTTCACAGCGTCGGTGAGATACATGCCCGCATCGTCGAGGACGCCG
The DNA here is from genome assembly GCA_013697825.1 of Rubrobacter sp. GTDB lineage: Bacteria > Actinomycetota > Rubrobacteria > Rubrobacterales > Rubrobacteraceae > JACCWD01. Next base: position 20,304 of record JACCWD010000199.1, on the reverse strand, counting down.
AGGTCTTCTTCGAAGGTTCGATGAGCATGTCCGGCGCGGTGGATTTGGATGAGAACCACGAGTGTGCCGGCGACCTCCACGCCGAGGCGGCTCGCGCGCCGAACGCCACGGCGGTCGTCTATGATCGCCAAAGCGCCCGTCCCGAGAACGAGTGCGATCACTTCCTTCTCCCCCGCATCGATCGCGGGCGGCCCCGACTCGACCACGAGCGAATCTTCGCCGTCGGGTGTTCGAATCGCCACCCCTTCCATCGAAGGCACACCGCTGCCGAAAGCCCCCTTGTTTCGAGCGAGTTCCTCGGACACAGCGTCGGGGACGACCACGTCATACAAGCCGGAAAGGGCGGGCAAATACCCGAGGGCATCAAGATAAATCAGCGGCCCGGCGTCGAAGACCGCATCCCGCATTACTTTGGAGGCCGCGAAGCCCCGTGCAAGTTTCGAAACCTCTCCGCGCGCCGGAATTGCTCCTCAAGCTCCTCGGGCGCGATGTCCGGATAAGGATACCCGTGCGACGTATACCACCGGACGGCTTCCTGCCGACCCATCCCGAGCTTCTCCCCCGCCCACGCCACGCTCACCCGGTCGGTTTGAACGAGATGCAAAAGCATCGCTTCGAGAACCTTCCGTTCCGGCTCCTCGCCGAGCATTTCGACGACTTCTTCGGGGACTTCGAGTTTGAGAATTTTATGTTTCGGTTTCATGGTGGGGACATTTTACTCGCCGGGCGCAAAGCGAACCATCGAAAGCCCGCCCTCCTCGGCGAATTCGACGGCGAGCGGGTCGGGGTATCCCCCGGCGAAATACACTTCCTCGATACCGGCGTTCATGATCATCTTCGTGCACATGAGGCACGGTTGGTGCGTCGAGTAAATCGAAGTCCCCCGCACCGAAACCCCATGGTATGCGGCTTGAATGAGTGCGTTTTGCTCGGCGTGAAGCGTTCTTTGGCAACTCTCCCGTCCGTCCACGATGCGAATGAGGCATCCCACATCCTCACAATGCGGCATCCCGGCCGGACTTCCATTGTATCCGGTCGTCAAAATGCGCTTGTCGCGGACGACGACGGCTCCGACGGCGAGGCGCGGACACGTCGAGCGGGTGGCGACTTCGTGCGCGATCCTCATGAAATACTCGTCCCACGAAGGCCGGAGCTTCCGAAGCCGCTCGTGCTCCTTCGTCGTGTCTATGGACTCGTCTTCAAAGGGTTCCATAAAGCCTGTCCCCCGCGTCGCCGAGGCCCGGCACGATGAAGGCGTTCTCGTCGAGGGACGGGTCGAGGGCAGCGGAATAGAAATTCACGTCCGGGTGTTCGGCGCACACCCTCTCGATGCCCGGCTCGGCGGAGACGGCGTGGAGGCATGAGATCCACGCCGCCCCCTCCTCTTTGAGCTTGAAGAGAGTCGCCGACAAACTCCCCCCGGTCGCGAGCATCGGGTCGAGGACGAGGACGAGATAGTCTTCGAGATTTCTCGGGAGGTTCACATAGTATTCGACGGGCTGCGCCGTCTCTTCATCTCGAAACAAACCCATGAACCCGACGGTCGCTTTCGGCAAAAGAGCCAATGCGCCGTCGAGCATCCCGAGTCCGGCGCGGAGGACGGGGACGAGGCATACCGGCCCCGAAATCTCCTCGACGTCGGTGCTTTGGAGCGGGGTGTTTATCTCGATGTGCTTCGTCGGCATGGCGCGCGTGGCTTCGGCGACCATGAGGAGAGAGAGTTCCTTCATCGCCTGGCGAAACTCCGGCGTGGGAGTTCTTTCGTCACGGAGGACGGCGAGCTTGTGGCGACTGAGCGGGTCGTCCACGAGATGGAAGTTTTCGGCATTAGCCATACAGCGGGAAGGCTTCCGTGAGGGCCGATACACGATCGCGGAGGCCGTCCTTCTCGCCTCGGGCGGCTTTCACGATGACCTCGGAAATTTCGCGCATCTCGCCCGTACCCATGCCCCGCGTCGTCATCGCCGCCGTTCCGAGCCTCACTCCGCTCGTGACGGTGGGCGACTCCGGGTCGTTCGGAACCATGTTTTTATTGCACGTTACGCCGACTTCTTCGAGCTTCTCTTCGAGTTCTTTTCCGTTCGTGTCGGCGTCGCGGAGGTCGACGAGGATGAGGTGGTTGTCGGTGCCGCCGGAGACGAGGTTTGTGCCGCCTTCGAGGAGGCCGTCGGCCATCGCCTTCGAGTTCTCGACGATTTTGGCGGCGTACTCGGTGAAGTCCGGACGGAGGGCTTCGCCGAAGCATATCGCCTTCCCGGCGATGGCGTGCATGAGCGGGCCGCCTTGCATGCCGGGGAACACGCGGCTGTTCACCTTTTTCGCGAACTCTTCGCGGGCGAGGATCATGCCCCCCCGAGGGCCGCGGAGCGTCTTGTGCGTCGTCGTCGTCACGATCTCGCAATGCGGTATCGGAGACGGATGCACATCCGCCGCGACGAGTCCGGCGATATGGGCCATGTCCGTGAGGAAGAACGCCCCGACCTCGTCGGCGATCTCGCGGAAACGGTCGAAGTGGATGGTGCGCGGGTACGCCGAGGCTCCCGCGAGGATCATCCTCGGGCGTTCACGAAGCGCGATCTCGCGCACCTCGTCGTAATCTATGAACCCGTCCGAGCCGACTCCATAGTGGGAGAAGTCGTACGTCCGCCCGGAGAAGTTTATCTTCATGCCGTGCGTGAGATGTCCGCCGTGGGCGAGATCCATCGAGAGGACTTTGTCGCCCGGCTCGATGAGGGCAGCGTACGCGGCCTCGTTCGCCTGCGAGCCGGAGTGCGGCTGAACGTTCGCGTGTTCGGCCCCGAAGAGTTCTTTGGCGCGATTTATCGCGAGGACTTCGACCTTGTCCACTTCTTCGCATCCACCGTAATAACGCTTGCCGGGGTATCCTTCGGCGTATTTGTTCGTGAGGACGGAGCCTTGCGCGGCGAGGATGGCGGGCGAGGTGAAATTCTCGCTGGCGATGAGTTCGATGGTGTTTCTCTGGCGGTCGAGTTCGCCGTCGAGGGCGTTTTGGACATCCGAGTCAACGACTTCCGTATAAGGGCCGATCATCGCCATACCTCCGCTCGTGTGGGGTGTGTGTCGGGCATTTCGACTTCCCTTTCGATACGGGGCGAAGTATAGCGAGTGAAGCATTTGTCGTCAGCGAATGAAAACGTCATGCCGAATCCGGGCGCGCACTTCGCAACGGAGTTTGTTCATGGGATCGCTTCGTGGAATCGGGCCGCCTTCGCCCCACGACCTCCTTCCGCGCTCCCGCGACTCCACCGGCGATGGAGCCGTTCGGCGCATTCGGTTTCAGCCGTCGGCTCTTTTCCGGCCATACTCCGCCGCGAGTTCCCGGAGTCCTTCTTCGGTAAAAACTCCGCCCGAACGAAGGAGCCTCGGAGAATCCCCCGAGAGATCCACGACCGCCGAAGCCTCGCCATTTCCGCCCTCCCCCGAGACGATCGCGCCAACGGCGCCCTTCACCCGCCCATCCACCTCTTCGAGCGACATCGGCGCGTCCTCACCGGAGGGGTTCGCGCTCGTCGCATACAACGACCCGCCGTACGCTTCGAGAACCTCCCGAACCTTCCCCTCGGGAACCCGGATGCCGACGGAACCACCCCCCTTCGCCCGAAGGACGAGCGTGAGGGGGCCGGGCCAATTTTCCTCCGCGAGCCTCCGGGCGAGGGGCGGAACATCCCCGGCGAAGTCGAAAGCCTCCTCCGCATCCCGGCAAAGGAGGGCGATGGGCTTTCCGGCGTCGCGCCCTTTTATATTCCTCACCTTTTCGAGGCCCGCCTCGGCGCACACGAGGCCGACGACCGTCTCCGTCGGGACGAGAACGACCCCGCCTTCGCGGATGACATCCGCCGCTTTTTGCGGAGAGACGGTCTTCATATCATGCGCCCGAACGCGCTCCGAGACGCTCCCCCCGCCCCATCTCCCGCGAAGACGACCCCGCGGTTCGCCCCCCTCGCGGGGAGAGGCTCGTCGGCGGAAGGCGGAAGCTCCGGCGGGGGACGCGCCACCGGAGCGACGATACGCGAGTGGGCGCGGAAATGGCGCGCTCTCCACGAAGACGCGGCATGTGCGCCCCCTCGCATCTCGCGCCGGAGTCCCGCCCACCCGGAAATTCCGGAGCGGGGGAGCCTCCTCCGTGAGGGACGGAATGAAGCCGCCCATGCCCCGATCGCCGCCTCGGGAAACGAGCGGCGAAAACCCCTCGCCCCTCGCGCATCATACCCCCACCTCGATGAAACGGCGCGAGGCGTTCCGGCAAAGTCGTTGCGAACTCCCATCGGCCCGAACCCCGCCGAGCTTCCGAGTTCGAAGACGGCGTCCGCGCGCCATGCTTCGAAATCGGCGGCGCTTCGGCGAAGACACGGCGATCCATCGAGCCGTGGCGCACCATATCTCCCCGTCGCCGAAACGCGAGGATTCGGCGAGCGATGCGCCCTTCGTTCGCCCGGCTCACCCCTCCCACCTCATCAAAACGGAACGCGGCGTCCCGGCGAGGTCGTCGCGGACTCCGAGCGGAACGAACCCCGCCGAGCTTCCGAGTTCCATGACGTCCTCCGATTGCCCATCCCCGATCTCGAGGACGATATCCGCGCCATGTTTCAAAATCGGCGGTGCTTCGGCGAAGATGCGGCGATAGAAATCGAGGCCGTCGGGGCCGCCGTCGAGGGCGAGGAGGGGATCATGGTCGCGCACCTCGGGTTCGAGGCTTCGGAGATCGCCGCTCTTTATATACGGCGGATTCGACACGAGGAGATCCACGCTCCCGGCGAGATTTTCGAGACCACCGACGATGTCGGCGACATGGAACTCGACCGAAACACCGTTTTCTTCGGCATTCCGCTTCGCCACCCGAAGAGCGTCCTCGCTCACGTCGGAGGCATGAACCTCGCACGTCCGCCTTTCCTGCGCGATGGAGAGGGCTATGGCCCCCGAACCCGTCCCGACATCGAGGACGCGGCACGGACATCCTCGCTCATCCACTCGTTCGAGGGCGACCTCGACGACGCTCTCGGTGTCGGGGCGCGGTATGAGCGCGTGTTCGCCGAGGTCGAGTTTTACGTTTCGGAAGTATGCGTACCCGAGGATTCGCTGCACGGGTTCGCGGTCTTTGCGGCGCGAAATATACGACGAGTATACGCGGAGGTCTTCCCCCGAAACGTCTTGGAAAGAAAGCTCGCCACGCCGAACATCAAGGAGTTCGGAAAGAAGAATCTCGGCGGAGGCGTCGGGTTCGAGAACACCCGACTCAGCGAGTTCTTTCGCCGCTTCTCGGGCCGCGTCGCGGGCGCGGAGAGCGCCGGATTTCAAAGTTTTATCCGGCATCCCCGTTGGCTTCGGCGGCGAGCTTGTCGGCTCTTTCCTGAGCGGAGAGGGCATTCGTGAATTCTTCGAGGTCGCCGCCGAGCGTCGCCTCGATATTGTGGCTCGTGAGGTTCACGCGGTGGTCGGTGATGCGTCCTTGCGGAAAATTGTACGTCCGTATTTTCGCCGACCGATCCCCCGAGCCGACTTGCGCGAGACGCATCGCCCCCTCTTCCTGCGCCCGCTCATGCATTTCCCTTTCCAAAAGGCGCGAACGGAGTATCCGCATCGCCTGTTCTTTATTCTGAAGCTGCGACTTCTCGTTCTGGCACGTCACGACAAGCCCGGTCGGCTTGTGCGTGATCCTCACCGCCGAGTCCGTCGTGTTCACGCTTTGCCCGCCCGGCCCGCTCGACCGGTACACGTCGATTTCGAGGTCGTTTTGAGCAACCGCGATCTCCACTTCCTCCGCCTCCGGCAAAACGGCGACCGTCGCCGTCGAAGTGTGGATTCGTCCTTGAGACTCGGTCTTCGGGACTCTTTGGACGCGGTGGGTTCCGCCTTCGTGTTTATAGAAAGAGAACGCCCGGTCGCCTTCGATCTCGAGCACGACCTCTTTATACCCTCCGACTTCCGCCGGACTCGAAGAAAGCACGTTGTGCTTGAAGCCGAGTCGGTCGGCGTATCGGGAGTACATCTCTTCGAGTTCGCCCGCGAAGAGAGCGGCTTCATCGCCGCCCGTTCCGGCGCGGATCTCGACGATGACGTCCTTGTCGTCGTTCGGATCTCGGTCAATGAGTTCGGCGCGGATCTCCTCGGCGAGTTCGGTCGCCCGCTCCTCCGACGTGCGGGCCTCGTCCGCGAAGAACTCGCGCTCCTCGGCGTTCTCGGCGGCGGGGGCGAGTTCCCTCGCGTCCTCGGCCTCCTTCACCGCGTCGAGGAAACCTTGCGAGAGTTCGGCGGGCTTCTTCATCCGGGAGTGTTCTTTGGCGACCTCGGCGTAGTGGCGTTGGTCGGAGTATATGTCCGGGTCGGAGAGTTCTCTGGTCAGCGCGTCGTAGCGCGAGATCGTCTCTTTCGCGAGTTTGTGGACTTGCTCGTCCAAATTCAGATCACCAACTTGCTCGTGCCGTCTTCTTTGATCCTCGCCTCTTCTTCGAGTGAAAGAACCTTTTTGAGTGAGGCCATCGCGACTTCGACCATCCCGTCGTCCGGCTCGCGGGTCGTGAGTTTTTGCAATTGAAGCCCCGGCCACACGAGTTTTTGCACGACTCCGTTTTCCTGATTCCTCGCGCTCCACATGATGAACTCGAACGCGATCCCGGCCACGAGCGGTATCACGACGACACGGCTCACCACCATGAGGAACCACCCCGTAACCCCGAGGAGCGAAAACACGAGGATGGACAAAACGAGCACGTAAAGTACGAAGCTCGTGCCGCATCGGACGTGCATCGTGTTGAATCGGCGGGCGTTCTCGGGGACGAGATCCTTCCCCTCCTCGTAGACTTTTATCGCTTTGTGTTCGGCCCCGTGGTAGCCGAAGAAGCGTTTTATGTCTTTGCTTATCGCGGTGATTATGAGGATGTACGCGATGAAGATGGCGATGCGGATGACGCCCTCGATGAGATTGAAGAGGATCGGGTTCTCGATCGCGCTTCCGAGCAAAGCCCCGATCCCCTTCGTCGCGAGTACCGGAGCGGCGAGAAACAATCCGAGTCCGAGAACCATCGCGAAGAGGAAGGTTATGACGATTTCTTTTGTGGAGAGATCCTCATCCTCCCCGAGCGCGATGTTCGTCGAGGAGGTGAGGAGCTTCATCCCGAGCCACAAAGTCTCCCCGAGCGAGAGGAATCCGCGGATGATCGGGAGCCGGAAGACTTTGTTTTTGCGGGTGACGGAGCGGAAGCGGTCGGCTTGAATCTCCATTTCGCCCTCGGGATTCCGGACGGCCATCCCCCAGAAATTGGGGGAGCGCATCATGACCCCCTCCATCACCGCCTGTCCGCCGACGCGGAGCCTCTCGCTCATTCGCCCGCTCGCTTATTGATTCTGGCGCTTACGGCGGCGGTTCTCGAAACGCTGCACGCGACCGCCGGTGTCCACGATCCTCTGGCGGCCCGTGTAAAATGGATGGCTCGCGCTCGAAATATCAAGCTCGACGAGCGGATACGTGTTCCCGTCCTCCCACTCGACGGTCCTCTCCGTCTCGACCGTCGAGCGGGAGAGGATCGAGAACTCCGCGCTCGCGTCGCGGAAAACGACGGGTCGGTAATCCGGGTGGATGTCTTTCTTCATGTTCGCACCTCCGTTGGTTCTTTGATTTTGGCGGCTACAAGTGTACTCCAAAAAAGAGAGACGACCGCGCGAAACGGTCGCCTCCCCCGTGAGGCCTTCGTTACCCTCTCACGCGCTGGAGTTCGCGCAGGAACTCCGCGTTCGTCTTCGTCTCCTTCAGTTTCTGGATGAGGAGCTCGATCTTCTGCCCCGAGTCGAGCGCGTTGAGGATGCTCCGAACTTGCCACACCCGCTGCGCCTCGGAGGTCTCCATAAGGAGCTCCTCTTTCCTCGTCGAGGAATCCTCGATGTTTATCGCCGGATATATGCGGCGGTTCGCGAGCTTCCTTTCGAGGTGTATCTCCATGTTCCCCGTGCCTTTGAATTCCTCGTAAATCACCTCGTCCATCCGGCTTCCGGTTTCGACGAGCGCGCTCCCGAGGATGGTCAAAGAGCCTCCGAACTCGATGTTCCGCGCCGCCCCGAAGAACTTCTTCGGCGGATAAAGAGCGGCGGAATCCACACCACCGGAGAGTATTCGTCCCGAGGCCGGGGCCGCGAGGTTGTATGCACGGGCGAGGCGTGTGATCGAGTCGAGGATCACCACGACGTCGTCCCCGTCCTCCACGAGCCTCTTTATGCGTTCGAGGAGAAGCTCGGCGACCGCGACGTGGTTGTCGGCGGGCTGGTCGAAGGTCGAGGCGACGACCTCCGCCCCCTCGACGCTCCGCTGCCAGTCCGTGACTTCCTCCGGCCTCTCGTCAGCGAGGAGAACCATAAGTTTCACTTCCGGGTAATTCGCGGAAATAGACTGTGCGATCTGCTTGAGAATCGTCGTCTTCCCGGCCTTCGGGGGGGAGACGATGAGGCCGCGTTGTCCCTTCCCGATGGGCGCGACGAGGTCTATGACGCGCGGGGCGAGGTCGTTCGGCTTCCATTCGAGGCGGAGGCGGTCTTGCGGGAAGAGCGGGGTGAGGTCGTCGAAGTCCACGCGGCGGCGGCCTTTTTGCGGCTCGCTTCCGTTCACCGTCTCGATGCGGACCATCGCCGGGTACTTCTCGCCGTCGCGGGCGGGGCGTATTTGCCCGACTATGAAGTCGCCGCGGCGGAGGTTGAAGCGCTTTATTTGGCTCGTGGAGATGTACACGTCGCCTTTGCTCTGGCTGTACCCCTTCGTCCGAAGGAACCCGAAGCCGTCCGGCAAAACGTCGAGGATGCCCGTCTGGATAGTCTCGCCCTTGCCGCCGCCGTCCTCGCGCGGCTCGGGGGAGGCTTTCTGTTTGCGATCCTGTTTCTGCTGCTTTTGCTTCGGCTGACGCTGCGGAGCCTCCGGGGCTTCTGCGGCGGAGCCGTTCACGTCTGCGTTCGTGGCGGGCGGAGCGTCGGATATCGTCGGCTGCTCGGGTGGAGCCTCCGCGACCGCGCCTCCGTTCGCGGATGCATTCGTCGTCGCGGGCGGAGGTTCGGCGACGGCGGTGGCCGTCGGGGTTTGGGCGGCGGCTTGTTCGGTGGCTACTTTGTAAATGAGTTCGGCGAGTTCGCCTTTGCGATATTTGCGGTATTGCTCGATCCCGAGTTGGGAGGCGATCTGGTGAAGATCGCTCAGTCTTTTGCGTTCGAGGGTTGCGAGTTCGGTCATACTACCCCACCTTTCCTTTTAACACGCGGAAGAGTCCTTCAAAATATTTACGGGTTCGTTCGTGGCGTTTCCTTCGACTTTTCAAAGCTGGAATCCCTGCGTCCCGGCATCGGGCTCGAGGGCGTGGATGGTGTCTATGAATCTTATCATACGCGGCTCCGTGGACATCACAACGGTATGCGTCCGTCCCCCGCCCCGGAAATATCGCACCCCCCGAAGCGTCTCCCCCGTCGTAAGCCCCGTCGCCGCGAATACCACATCATCGCCGCGAACGAGGTCGTCGAGGGTGAGCTTCTTCTCCGGGTCTTCGAGGCCGTATTCCTTTAATTTCTCGACTTGCGAGCGTTGTGTCGGCCACATCCTCGCTTGCATGCCGCCCCCGAGGCACTTTATCGCCGCCGCCGCGAGAACCCCCTCCGGCGCGCCCCCGATGCCGATGACCGCGTGGAGATCCGCGCCCCGAAGCCCCACCGCGATCGCCGGGGTGAGATCCCCTTCGGGCCGGATTTGTATCCTCGCCCCCGTCGCCCGTATCTCCTCGATGAGTTCCGCATGGCGATCCCGGTCGAGGACGGCGACGGTGAGTTCGGAGGGCTTCCTCCCCATCGAGGAGGCGATGGCTTCGATGTTTTCGGGGGCGGATGCGTCGATGTCGATGTGATCCTTTGCCCGTGGGCCGACGATGAGCTTGCTCATGTACATGTCCGGGGTGCGGAGCATCGTCCCTTCGGGGGCGGCGGCGACGGCGGCGATGGAGCCTTCCTGCCCGTTTATGAGGAGCGAAAGACCTTCGATCGGTTCGACGGCGAGGTCGGCCTTCGACTTCCCGCCTCCGATGGCGTCGCCGACCTTCATCACGCCGGGCTGCGTCATCAGCGAGCGGGTCGTCCCGCTCTCGTCGGTGCGGCGCTCGCGGAGGATCGCGACCCGACCGGGGACGGAGAGCTTCACGAGCTCGTCGTGGAACGCCTCGGCGGCGAGTGTGTATGCCTTCTCGGGCGCGCCCGAGCCCTCGAAGCGAGCGACTTTGAGTGCGACGGACTCCGTGACTGCGGCATACTCCATGGTCGCGGAAGCTATCGTGGCCGGAACGGAATCACCGATGGACTTTCACCCAACCTCCCATTACCCGCCCCCGACCGCAAGGACTGCGGACAAGGTTTGCGCGGGATTTCAAGTGGAATGACCCGTCAAGCGGCACCTTCACGGTACGCTTCGGGATCGTCTTTATTTATACACCACATCCCGCCCCGCGGCCACCCCGTAAACGCGGGAGCCGGGAGGTCGCGTCGCTCCGCTCGCTTCGGGAGTCGGGAAAGGCACGGAGCGAAACCCCGTGCCGACATCGCCCCTTCGAATCCGGCGAAAGCCGGTCGGGCGATAATGCGAGGGTGTCGGAGAAAAGGAAGTCGAGAGCGGCCCGACCCCCGAAGCGAGCGAAAGCGAACGGCTCCCGAGTCCCCGGAGTGAAGCGATCCGGGCGGCCATCAATCCGGGGTCCGCATGACCTCCCGAGCGAGCGAAAACAAAGCTCCGTCGAGCCCCTCCCCGACGGGGTCATTGTCACAATATAGTACCGCCTTCCCCTCCTCCGCTCCGCGCATCGTCACCACGTCAATGGCCGCCGCCTTTATCTCCGTCAAATATGCTTCGGCCTCCCCCATCCCGTCGAGGTCGGCGGCGAGCTTCTTCCGATCCGATAAATTCCCCGACGCCCCCACGACCTCGCACCCGTAATTTTCTTCGAGGAAGTCCGACAATTTCCGAAGCACCGACTCCGGCGCGGTCGAGAGGTATCCGACCTTCATCCCGCGCACGTCCCCGACCGGACGGGGCCGGAAGACCGCCGGGATGACGCGGAGATCCGGCCGGACTTCCCTCACGCCGTCCACGATCCCCTTCACCTTCTCCTCGCTCGCCATCGGCTCCTCGCTCATCGTGAGGATGAGGAGGTCGGAGACGAGGAGCCGGTACGCCCCGAGGAACCCGGTGATGTACTCGGTGTCTTGATTCGCCCCGGCGACGAGCACGCGGCGATCCACCTCGACCGGAGGCATCGCCGCGCCGGAGCCATCGAAAAGAGTCATCCGGGTGTCGAGGCCATTCGCCATCCTCGCGCCTTCGAGGACGTTCGAGACGAACGGTTCCCCGGCGAACCCGCCGCCGCACCTCCGGCACCCGACGGTCGAAACGCGACTCAAAGCCGCCGTCTCGTAATAATCGCTCGCCGCGTGCGCCCCTCGCTTCAATGCTTCAAGGAGATAATCGCTCCCGACTTCGAGGTTTCGACCTTCGATGACCTCCGGCTCGCGTGGACCGCCGCGCCCCATCGAGACAACGCCGGGATCGAAGCCCTCCCCCGCGAGGAGCCGTGCGAGATACCCCGAAACCGCCGTCTTCCCGACCCGCTTCCCCGTCCCGACGACCGCGATGGACGGCTTTTCCGATACGTCGTGGAAATTCGGCGGCGTGAAGTCGAAGTCGCTCCCCATGTACCGCGCCCCGGCGGCGAGGACAAGCGAGGCGATACGCATCCGTTCGCGGTATCCGACGACGGGTTCGTCCGAGAGATCCACGACGGCATCGGCCTCGGGATACTCAATGAGCGCCCTCTCGACGGCGGACGCGGGATTCTCGCCATAAACGAGCGGAATCCCATACTCCGCGCCCTCCTTTATCTTCTCGGTGCCGCCGAGGAAGGCGGCCGCGACACCCTCGGCCCCGAGGGACTCGCGGACGCTCTCTATCGCGTCGAGGACGACGGGCGGGTAGTGTTCGCCGTCGATGAGGAAGATAGTTTTCATGGTCGCTTCGCTCCGGTTCTCGGTTCCCGGTTTTTGGTTTTCAGTTTTTGCCGAGAACCGAGAACTGAAAACCGAGAACCGGAGCGAAGCTCCTTCACCCGGAGATGCGTCGTTGTCCGCGGTCGCCGGGGCGGCCTTCGCTGTGGATCTCTTCGAAGTGATGGTATTCGTGGGTTTCGGAGTTGAAATCCATCACCATCTCGCGGTCTTTGAACGGGTATTTGCGGAAGACGCGGACTCTTCCGTCCTCGATCTCGATGATGTTGTAGCAAGGCCGCGTGTTCCCGCGCAGCTTCGTCGTCGAGGCGGTTCCGGCGTTCACGATGAACATGTTTTCCAGCCGCCACGAATACGGGACGTGCTTGTGGCCCGAGAGGACGAGATCCACGCCGGAGTCCGCGAGGAGCTCGAGAATGTCTCCAGCGTCTTGAATCGTGGAGCGTTCGCGCCCGGTTCCGGGGATCGGGATGAGATGGTGGTGGACGACGAAGATCTTGAGCTTGTCGCCCGCGCCTTTGAATGCTTCGTGGATATAGTCGTAATGCTCGCGCCCGACTCGGCCTCCGTTGAGATCCGGCTCGGAGGAGTCAACGCCGACCATGATCGCGTCGTCGAAGTCCATGATCGAGTACCGTTCCCCGAAGAGCCTCTCGAAGTGTACGTACCCGACGTTTCTCGAATCGTGGTTGCCCGGAATGACCATGAGCCGCTCGCACCGGAACTTCCGAATGTACTCGGCGGACTTCTCATAATCCTGGCGAAAACCCGCCTCGGTCAAATCGCCCGAGACGACGACCGCCGTGGGGTCCATGTCGTTGATTTCGAGGATCGAACGTTCGAGGAGGTCGGGTATGAAGTACGGGCTTCCAACGTGTATGTCGCTAATCTGGCATATTCTCAGACAGTCCGCGCTCATGGTCTCCTCGAATTATGGCTTCCCCGAATTCATCGCAAAAGCAGTATAACAGAGCGGTTTTCGCCTTCCCCGGAAGCCCACTCTCTCACACCCCCTCCGGCGCGCCGACGCCGAGAAGATCGACACAGCCTCCGTCACCGCCCCGGCGACACCCACTCCCGCACCTCACGCGCCCACGCCGGACGCTTCATCGTCAAACCACGCTCCACAAAGCGGGCGAGGGTTTCTCGGGAGAGCGATGGAAAAGCGAGGCTCGCGTCGGCGGCCACGTATTCCTCGCCGCGAAGGGCGAAGATTTCCGCCTTCCCGCCCGGGAACCGCCACACCTCCGCGACGCCGAGGCGGGCGTATATGGGGAGTTTGTCGAGGGAAGGGTTCGTGATGTCCACCTCGACGACGAGGTTCGGGGGCGGGTCGCCCGCGTCGAGGTTTATGTTCTCCTTGCCGCGCACAAGCTCGATGTTCTCTCCGAAATAAAAGCACTCGTCCGGCTCGAAGCCCCGGTCGAGGTCTTCGCGTTTGAACGTGGTCGAACCCGCTCCGAGGAGGTCGAGATCCAATTCCATGGCCAAAAGCCCGACGAGGTCCCCGACGACATATCCGATTTCCTCATGCCTCTTCGACGGGCTCATGATCTCCATCACCCCCCGGGCGTAATGGAAGCGCGGCGCCTTCCGCTCGCCACGCTCTTCGATGAGACGCTCGTACGTCCCCCAACTAACGTCCCTGAGAAGCACTTTCCCTTCAGCCGGACTCTTCACCGCTCCCATAAAAACCTCCGGGGGTTTCGTTCAAATGCGAATTTTACACTCCGCCCGCGAGATCGAGACTATTTCTCGTCCTCCACCTCGCCGGGATCGAAGGCTCTCCTCGAATGGCGTACGGTGAGAATCAAAACTTGTTCGGGCTCCGCACGGTATATGATGCGGTACTCGCCGTGGACCACCTCCCGGAGACCTCGCCTCTCCCCCATCTCCGGCACGAAACGCCCACTCTCCGGGAAACTTTCGAGGCGCTCCGCGACCCGAAACAACGAAAGCACCCACTTCCTCGCGGCTTCGAGGCTATGGCGCCCAATGTACTCCGCCACCTCGTCGACGCGCGATCGTAGACCATACGACCTTCACACCTCACCCGGAAAGCCGCGCCAACGCCCGAGCCTTCGCTTCTTCGTGCGCCATACCCTCCCCCGCCGCTATTTGCCGCTCGGCGATATGGATATCTTCGAGCATCTCCACACGCTCGACGAGCGCCTCATACTCCTCCACATCGAGCAAAACCGCCGCGCCCTTCCCACGCTGCGTGAGAACCACCGGACGCTTCGTGCTCCGAACCTCCCGCACGACAGCCGCCGCGTTCGCCCGAAACTCCGACAATGGCCTCAAATCCCGACTCACATCAACGCGTCGCATCTCGCCTCCATAAACGATACGCTTCTTTGTACGTCCGAGTGTACCTCGCTCGGACTCGGAATGCGAAAACTCCGCCCCTCACATCCTCTCGGGCGCATGCACCCCGAGAAGGCCGAGGCCGTTTTTGAGGACGTTCTTCGTCGCCGCGCAAAGGGCGAGGCGGCGAGCCTTCACATCCTCATCGTCCACGAGGACTTTGTGGATCGTATAAAACTGGTGGTACCGGGTCGCGAGCGTTTCGAGGTACGTCGGGAGGAGATGCACCTCGCGCTTCGCCGCCGCGTTCCGAACTATGCGCGGGAAGTCGAGAAGCTCCATCGCGAGGACGCGCTCCTCCGGGGCGAGTTCGGCGGGGTGGATTTCTCCGACATCTTCCGGACTCGTTTCGGCGCGGCGGAAGATGGAGGCGATGCGGGCGTGCGCGTATTGAACGTAGAAAACCGGGTTCTCGTCGGACTGTTTTATGGCGAGGCCGAGGTCGAAGCCCATCTCGGTTTTGTGCGAGAAGCGAACGTAAAAATACCGGGCTACGTCTTCCCCGACTTCGTCCATGAGCTCGTCGAGGGTCACGACGTTCCCGGCGCGTTTGCTGAATTTCACTTCCTCGCCGTCGCGCATGAGCTTCACGAGGCGGACGAGTTCCACGTCGAGGAAGTCGCCGGGGAGGCCGAGGCCGACGATCCCGGCCCGGAGGCGCGGCGTGTACCCGGCGTGATCCGCGCCGAGTATGTTCACCGTCGCCCGGAACCCCCGCTCCCACTTGTCCGCGTGATAAGCGATGTCCGGCGCGACATACGTATACGAACCGTCGCTCTTCACGAGCACCCGGTCTTTATCGTCCCCGAACTCCGACGACGAGAGCCAAACCGCCCCATCCTCCTCATACGTATGCCCGCTCGCCTTCAATTTCTCGATCGTCTTCTCGACGCCGCCGGAGTCGTAAAGGCTCTTCTCATTGAAAAAATTGTCGAAGCGGACCCGGATGCGGGCCAAAGTGCGCCGGATGTCGTCCATGCACCACCGCGTGGCGAAGTCCCCGATCTCTGAAAGCGCCTCGCCCCGATCCATATCGAAGAATTTCTCGCCGTACTCCTTCGATAAATCGCGGGCGACTTCTTTCGTGTATTCGCCTTTATAAAGGGAATCGGAATCCTCGACGGGCCATTCGCGCTCGAACATCTCCGCGTACCGGACGGCGACCGACTCGGCGAAGAGCCGGATTTGGTTCCCACCGTCGTTGAAATAATACTCCCGCGAAACCTTCCGGCCCGCCGCCTCCATGATGCGGGCGAGCGAGTCGCCGTACGCCGCCTGCCGACCATGCCCGACGTGCATCGGCCCCGTCGGGTTCGCGCTCACGAACTCGATCTGAACGGGTTCGCCGGAAGGCTCCTCGCGCCCATAGTTTTCTCCGGCCTCGATGAGAGAAGCGATCTCCGCCCACACCGCCCCCGGCGAGAGCCGGAAGTTTATGAACCCCGGCCCCGCGACTTCCGCGCTCTTTATGAATGGAGCCTCGACCGCCCCGGCGAGCGTCGCGGCGACCTCTCTCGGATTCCGTTTGAAGACCTTCGCGTTCGCGAGCGCGACGTTCGTGGCGAAGTCGCCGTGGGAGGGGTCGTTCGGCCTCTCGACGTGGACGGCTTCGAGTTCGACGCCGAAGGCATCCCTCGCCGCCGAACGTATTTCGTTGGCGATACGTGCCTCGAAGCTCATCGTTCGTCCCGTCCCAAAAGCTCGTTCAAAAGTCCCTCGTTTTCGGCGGCGTTCTTTTTCGTCTCTTCCTCGTTTCTCTTGAACCTCACGTCGAAGATGTCACCGGGGGAAGCTTCCTCCGGGAGGGCTTCCCTCGGCACGTCAAAGGTCTTTTTGCCTTCCGGGTACATGGAGACGACCGTCCATCGTCCGTCCTCGAATCTGTCGATTTGGATTCGCATGGGGATATATTAACAAGGCTTCAGGCATCGGGTTTCAGGCTTCAGGAAAAGCAAAACCGCCGAACGCGCTGGGCCTCCGAATCCCGGTTTCAATCGCCGTTCAGTGCACCGTCGAGAAAGAAGCGAACTCGCCCCGATAATCTCCAAATAGAAATTCTGAAGCCTGATACCTGAAACCTCCAATTCACCAATGATACTTCTCCCCCCGCGATATCTTCGCCGCCCGATAAAGTTGTTCGAGGAGAACGACACGAGCGAGGGCGTGCGGCAACGTGATGTCGCCGAACGAAATCGCCTCGTCGGCGCGGGAGAGAATCCCTTCATCGAGGCCGATGGCGCCTCCGATGATGAAGGCGACGTGGCTTTGCCCCGACACGCCGAGGGCTTCGAGTTTGCCCGCGAACTTCTCCGAAGAAATATGCTTCCCGGACTCGCGGTCGAGGGCGATAGTGCGCGCCCCGCTCGGGATTCGTTTTTCGAGGCGTTCGGCTTCGGCGGCGAGGACTTCGCCGTGGGAGAGGCGGTTCATGTCGGCTTCGGGGACTTCGATGACTTCGACTCGACCATGGCGGCGGAGGCGTTTCAGATAGTCTTCGCACGCTTCGTCGGGCCAGTTTTTGAGTTTGCCGACGGCGAGGATGGTGGCAGCCCGGATCATATATGATCCCGTCGGATAGCTCCGCCGCCACCCGCTTCGTGGGTTCGCGAAGCGTCGCGGAGCGGGGCGCTTCGCGAGGTCGTGGATCGCGGCGTTCTCAAAGATCGCACGGGGCGGACGCGAGCCTCATCGGCCGCGACCGACGGAGGCATGAAATGGTCGCCCGAATTCCGGATCACGCGCCGAAAAGCCTCGCCTCGCCGGAGTCTATGCGCGGCACCGACTCGCCCACCTCGATCCACGGCGTGGGACGCCTCGCGAGCGCGGCACGAACCCGTATTCCATCGAACCCTCCACCTCGGAGAGCGGCCTTCACCTTCCCGACGGCCCTCGCAGCGGAGTTGTTTTTCTCCGAGAGATGCCCGAGGACGACATCGGCGAGTCCGTGCGGAGCGAGTGCGAGAGCAGCTTCGGCGGCTTGGCGGTTCGAGAGGTGGCCGTTCGGGGCGGCGATGCGGCGTTTGAGATGTGCGGGGTACGGGCCGCTCCACAGCCAATCTTCATCGTGGTTCGCTTCGAGTACGAGAGCGTCCACACCGAGGAGTTCTTCGAGGACGTCGGAACCGACTTCGCCGAAGTCGGTCGCCACGACCGCCGAGACACCGCCCCGCTCCATCCTCACACCATACGTCGGCGCGTCGTGCGGAACCGAGAAGAAGCGGGCCTCGACACCCTCGACGAGAAAACGACACCCGGCTTCGACGACCTCCGCTCCGAGATGCTCTCCGACGCCGGGCGCGGAGATGACCCGGAGGTCGCATTCGCGCACGAGCGAACGTACACCGGAGGTGTGGTCGGTGTGTCCGTGGGTGAGAAGGACGGCTTCGACGTCGTTGAGGGAGCGTCCGATGGAGGCGAGGAGTTTCTTGATCCTCCGGCATGAGAGGCCCGCGTCGATGAGGAGTCCGCCGTCTTCGGACTCGACGAATGTCGCGTTGCCGGAGCTTCCGCTCGAAAGCACGACGAGGCGCATCAAGCGAGCGTGTCCACTACGAGAATATCCTTTGGCATCCGAACATCTTAGCATTCGTCGAGGACGATGAATCGGTGCGGAGAGAGCGCAAAGCCCCACGCTTGCGGGGCTTTGCGGTGTATATGTGGTTTGTGCGGTGGCCGGGTCTCAGGCGGGGGTGGTGTTTCCCTCGATGAGTTCTCCTTGAACCACTATGCGCTCCGCGTAGTCCGGGAGCGTGCAGGTTTGGAGCGTGATCACGCTCTTCCCGTCCACGGGGTTCATGACCTCGACATCGAACGGGTCGGTGACGAGGTATGTGGTGACCCGGTAAATATACTGGCCCCCGTCGGCATCCTCGATGATGATCTCGTCGCCGTCGGCGAGCTGGTCGAGATCGTAGAAGATTTCATGCGATCCCGTCCCCGGATAGCCGATGCGGTGTCCGGCGACGTACGTGTTCGCGCCCTCCTGCCACGGGAAGCCCGTAGCGGGGACGTGAACCGTGGATTCCGTCAACGCCTCTTCGGAGGTGGAGTTTATGACCTCCACGTCCTCGAGCCCGATCTTGGGAACCGTCAAGTACATGGTCTTGTCCTCCGGGCCGCCCGGGTCGCGTCCGAAGTTGAACGGCCTGACGGCGGGAATGGCTCCGGCGGAGCCGCCCGTATTGAAGAACTGCGCCGTGTCCGGGATGTCGTCCCCGGCCGGGTCGGTCCATTCCTTCATCTCCGGAGCGCCTTCGAGATTGTTGGGATCCGGGGTCGCCGACTCGGAGGCTCTTTCGATCTCCTCCGCGTAAGGATTGTCTTCCCCCGAACCGGAATCTTCGGAGCCGGATTCCTCAGCCGCCTCTTCTTGCTGCTCCGTTTGCTGCTCGGCGGCCTCCGGGGCTTCGGTGGGAGCCGAGGCTCCCTCCTCGCCCGTACTCGCGCCGGAGCAGCCCACAAGGACGACTGCGACGGCGAAGAGAAGGGCGGCCATGGCCGCCCTCGCTCTTGCGATTAGTTGTGTACGCTCGACCAAAACGCTCCGTTAAAGAGCCCGATGCGAGCCGCCGGCGACGGCGCCGCCGGTGTCCATCATCTCGCCCATGCCGAGGAACGGCGCGACGGCCGCGAGAACCTCGTCCACGCTGAGAGCCTCCGGGAACGGCGTGGTCGTCGGCGGCACGAAGCCGAGTAGGTTCCTTACGCCGACAGTTTGCTCGGCCTCGACGCCCGCGATGCTTCCGGCGGCGGCGAGGACGCTCGGGTCTTGGATCAGCGGCGCGGCGCCGAGGTAGGCGCTCCGCCCGGTGGGCTCGAGGACGCCGGTGAACTCGAGGATCCCTTGCTGGCTGGCGAGCGCCTCGTCCGGGAAAGTAAACTCCGGCGCCTCGACCGGGGTGCCGCCGAACTGCTGGATGAGTCCGATGAGAGCCTCGGCGTGCGCGGCCTCATTGTCGCGGACCATCGAAATGAAGCTGAGAGCCGAACCCGAGAGGAGACCCGTGTCAAGCGCGAGCGAATAGTACTCGGTCTCGAGGAACTCGAGGGTGAGCGCGAAGTTCGCAATGTCTATGTCGTCGTTGATCTCGCCGAGCTGCGCGCTGGCCGGGCGGGCCAGCATCGCGCCACCGGCGGCCGCGCCGATGCCGGCAACGGCGAGGGTCTTGAAAAAGTCCCTCCGGGTCCGGGGCTTGGCGAACGCCTCCGCCCCCGGAACGATCATCTGTGGCTTATCCATCATCAACTACCTTCCTCCTCAACCTACGCCGAACGGCGCGACGGCTTCCTGAACGGTGGGCAACGGCAATGCCTCTTCAAACGTGACGGTGTTGGGCGGGTCTATGCCCAAGAGAATCTTTATCGCGTTCCAATGCTCGCACTCGGCGCTGTGGATCGAGAGCGCGGGCGCGAGAAACTCTTTGTTCTCTATCGCCGGGGCAGCCGCCTGGTACGCGCCGATTCCGACCGGCTCGAACGTGTTGCCCAACTCAAGGAAGGCGGCCGTGTCCTCGAACACTCCGTCCGGGAACGTGAACTCCGGCGTCGCCGGGATCTCCGCCCCGACCTCCGTGAGGATGCCCGCCAAAGCGTCGGCGTGCGCGAACTCCGCGTCAGCTAAAGCCTGGATCTGGACGAGAGCGTTCCCGCTCACCGTTCCCATGTCCACACCCATCTGATAGAACGTCCCCTCCAGCAACTCAAGCTGGTAGGCGAGCGACACTATCGCGACGTCGCCTACGCCCTGGTACGTCGTGAACGGCTCTCCCTGCGCCTTCGCGCGGCTCGCGGCGAATCCGAACCCACCGATCCCGGCGGCCGATATCGCGGCCGTGGCCCACGCTGCGGTCTTCAAGAAATCGCGCCTGGCGACCTCCCGATTAACCGCAAACGATGCGCTGCGGTCTACTT